>DATBIC010000080.1:0-4143 GCA_036557145.1 Gaiellaceae bacterium | reverse complement strand
TTCATGACGCGGTCGTTCTGACCTAGACGGCCGCGACGATTCCGCGGCCGATCTCGAGCACGCCCGCGACCGCGAGGACCCACGAGGCGAGCACGTACAGGTTGCGGTCCAGCCAGAGGTCGAACGAGGTCACGGCCGCCGTCGTCCGCGCCGGCGCGAACGCGAAGCCGAGGAGCGGCGCCTCCACGAACGTGAACATCACGACGTAGAAGCCGGCGATCACGGCGACCGTCGCCGCGTCGGAGTACCCCAGCTCGGCGATGTCCTTCAGCGCGATGAAGGGCAGCACGCCGGGCACGACGTTGACGATGATCCCGGCGACGAACGCGAGCGGCGCGCCGCGCGTGAGCAGGCGTCCGAGCCGGCCAGAGCTTGCGGTGTCGTCCCGCTCACGCGGTCCCCGGCGTCGAAGCGCGATCGCCGCGCACACGGCGAGCGCGCCGATGGTGATGTCGACCCAGGCGTCGGTCGTGTGCCGCGACCGGGAGACGTACGAGCTCTGTCGGAGGGCGACGACGATCGCGATCCCGATGCTCACGGTCGTGAGGAAGCCGCCGGCGAGGAACCAGGCGAGAACCGCGGCGGGCCGCGTGGCCTTGAAGGCGACGATGTCGGCGGCCAGGAGCAGCGGCCAGAACATCGCGCCGACGGCGAGGAGGAAGATCTCGGCCAACGGCGTCCCGTGCCGATCATCGCACGCGCTTGCCGCGGCGCCGGCCACGGAGGCAATCCACGAGCTCGCTTCCTAGAAGGCGCAGTCCCAGAACTCGCGCATGAGGGGCGTCGGCGTCGGCCCCATCATCTGGACCTGCGTGAACAGGATCGCGACGGTGCCGCTCGACGGGTCGACGTGCGCGGCCGTTCCCGTGCCGCCGACCCAGCCGTACCGGCCGTCGGCCGCGACCGAGCCGCCGAAGCCCCAGCCGGCACCCTCGAGGAACAGCGTCGACGCGTCGCGCTGCCTCTGCGTGAGGTGGTCGGTCGTCATCAGGCGCACCGACTCCGGCGACAGCAGGCCGCCGCCCTCCGCGAGCAGCATGCGGCCGAAGCGATGCCAGTCGGCGAGCGTCGAGACGAGGCCGCCGGCTCCGGACGGGAAGATCGGCGGCTCCTTCCAGAGTCCTTCGTCGGCCACGACCGGCAGCGCGCCGTGCTGGGGCGGGAGCCGGTCGAGCTTGTCCGCCGGGACGTAGAAGCCGGTGTCGGCCATCCCGAGCGGCTCGAAGATGCGCTCGGCGAGGAACTCCGGCAGCGGCCGCCCCGAGACGCGCGCGACGAGCACGCCCTGGAGATCGGAGCAGGTGTTGTAGAGCCACGCCTCGCCGGGCTGGGCGAGCATCGGCACCCGGGCCAGCGTCACGAGCCACTCGTCGGGCGTCTCGCGCGCCCCGAACACCGGCAGCTTCGCGAACAGCTCTCCGACCGCGGGCAGCGAGAAGTCGGACGGGAAGCCCCAGCCGGCGCGGAAGGTCAGGACGTCCTCGACCGTCACGGGGCGGGCCGCTGGCACGACGTCGTCGATCGGGCTCGGCGGGGTGCGGACGACCTGCGGCGCCGCCAGCTCCGGGAGCCACCGCGTGATCGGATCGTCGAGCGCCGCGAGGCCGTCCTCGACGAGGAGCATCACGGCCGCCGCGGTAATCGGCTTCGTGATCGACGCGACCCGGACGATCGAGTCGGGCTCGATGTCGCCCGCGCTCGCGATCTCGACCTCGTCGCCGCGCGCCACGAGCGCCGCTGCGCCCGGCACGTCGGCCGAGTCGATGAATCGCTGGAGAGACGCCATCGCCCGTATAGACGTGGCAGCCGGCCGAGACTCATCGGCCTGCTCCCGGAAATAGGTCGGTCGACGGCCGAAGATAAGGCACTTCGCCCGATGCGTCCCGTCCTCGCGGCGGCCACGATCGAACGGTCGAACGAGAGCGAGGAGGCGAGATGGCGAGTGTCGCGGAACAGCAGGCCGGCCGGATGAAGACGCACACCGTCCGGGGCGGCGGCGGGCTGCGGTTGCACGTGCGCGAGTGGGGCCGGGCGGACGGGCCGCCGATTCTGTTCCTGCACGGCTGGTCGCAGAGTCAGCAGTGCTGGGACAAGCAGGTCGAGAGCGGGCTGCGCGAGGAATTCCGACTCGTCGCGTGCGACCTGCGCGGCCACGGGATGTCCGAGGCGCCGCTCGCGCCGGAGCACTACACCGACCCCGGCCTGTGGGCCGACGACGTCGCCGCCATCGTCGACCGCCTGTCGCTCGAACGGCCGGTGCTGGTGGGCTGGTCGTACGGGGCGTTCGCAATCTGCGACTACGTGCGCGCGTACGGGCAAGACCGGATCGCCGCGATCGCGTTCGTCGGCGGAGCGGTCAAGCTGAACGAGGCTGCGTTCGGGACGCTGATCGGCCCCGGCTTCCTCGACCACTTCGCCGACGCCACGTCGGACGACCTGCCCACCAGCATCCGCGGCATGCGCGGCCTGGTGCACGTGTTCGGCGCGAGCCCGCTCGCTGCCGACGACGTCGAGACGCTTCTCTGCGCGGGGATGGCCGTGCCGGCGCGCGTCCGCGCGAGCCTCGCCGCCCGCCAGATCGACGACGACGACGTCCTGCGCGCGCTCGCGGTGCCGCTGCTCGTCTCGCACGGGCGGCTGGACACGATCGTGCTGCCGGCGATGGCCGAGCACGTCCTCGCGACCTGCCCGACTGCCGTCCCGTCCTGGTACGACGGCGCGGCGCACGTCCCGCATCTGGAAGAGCCGGAGCGCTTCAACCGCGAGCTGGCCGCGTTCGCGCGAAGCGCCCGCGCCTGACGAGCCCTCAACCCGCAGCTCGGGTCGACGCGTTGTCGTTCTGGCGCAGATAGGCGAGGACAGCCTGGACGCGGCGGTTGGCGGCGGGCGTGGCCGGAAGGCGGAGCTTGGCGATGATGTGGCGGATGTGGGTCTCCACCGTGTTCGGCGTGAGGAACAGGCGCTCGGCGATGCCACGATCGGTGAGGCCCTCGGCCATCAGCGACAGCACCTCACGCTCGCGCGGAGTGAGATCGTCCAGAGGGCTCGCCTGGCGCGGGCGGTCGAGGAGCTGCGACACGAGCGTCGGGTCGACGACGGTCTCGCCGGCTGCGATGCGCTCGAGCGCGTCGACGAGATCGTCGACGTCGAGCACGCGTTCCTTGAGCAGGTAGCCGGTGCGGGCCGCGTCGTCGTCGAGCAGCTTGAGCACGTAGTCCGCCTCGACGTACTGGGACAGCAGCAGCACGCCCACCTGCGAAAAGCGCCGCCGGATCTCGCCGGCGGCCGCGAGTCCTTCGTCGGTCCACGTCGGCGGCATGCGGATGTCGACCACGGCGACGTCCGGTCGCAGCCGGTCGACGGCGGCGAGGAGGTCGTCGGGTGTGCTCACCTGGGCGGCGACCTCGATTCCGGCTTCCGAGAGCACGCGGGCGAGCCCTTCGCGGAGGACGGCTGCGTCGTCGGCGAGAGCTACGCGCATGGGATCGCCGCGCGGACGCGCGTGCCGTGTCCGGGCCGGCTGTCGACTCTGAGGTGTCCGTCGAGGGCGTGCACCCGGTCGGCGAGGCCGCGCATGCCCGAGCCGCGGGAGGGATCGGCGCCGCCGACACCGTCGTCGTCGACCTCCACCAGCAGCTGCCCTCCGGAGTGGGCGACACTGACCCGAACGCGGTTTGCGTGCGCGTGCTTCGCCACGTTCGCGAGGGCCTCCGAGACGAGGAAGTACGCGGCCGCTTCGGTTGCCGCCGGCAGGCGCTCGCCCGGGACCTCGGCGATGGTTACAGGCACGGAGGCGCGATCCGCGAGCGAGCGGAGGGCGGCCGCAAGCCCGCGCTCGGTGAGCACCGCCGGATGGATGCCCTGCGCGAGCTCGCGCAGCTCGTCGAGCGCGGCGCGCAGCTCCTGGTCGGCCTCGGCGAGAAGCTCGGTGGCGCCGTTCGCGTCGGGACCGAGCCTGGTGCGGACGAGCTGCAGCGCGAGCCCGATCGAGAGCAGTCGTTGCTGCGCACCGTCGTGGAGGTTGCGCTCGAGCCGTCTCCGCTCCTCGTCGCCGGCCGCGACGATGCGCCGGCTGGAGGCGTGAAGCTCGGCGAGCTGTACGCGCAGCTCGGCCTGGAGGCGCTCGTTCTCGAGCGCGAGCCG
>DATBIC010000079.1:0-36923 GCA_036557145.1 Gaiellaceae bacterium | reverse complement strand
TTTGCGCGTCGGCGATCTCCACCTGCCAGCCGTGGAGCTCGAGCCGGTCGTGCACGAAGCGGGCGCCGTTCATCGACTCGATCGCGGCGCTGACCGGCCCGCCGTGCCGATCGAGCCGCTCGCTCAGGCCGCGAAGTCCGTCGGCCTCAGGCGGTGATGCGCCAACCTCGACCGTCGCACCCTCCGCATCGAGCAGGTGAAAGTCGAGACGCTTGCGACTCAGATCCAAACCGGCGTACAACATCGAAGCGGGCCCCCTCCGCGATAGCTCCCAGTGACAAACCCGAGCGTGTCACCGGCGAGGCCCTCCTTCACGGCATTCCTTACCATGGAGGTTTCGTTTGAAGTCTGCGGGTCGAAGGAGGGCGCGCTTCCCGCCTTTGTTTGCTTGGATCTGTGCGCCTTGGCGGCCCTCGGGGATATGGTCCTTGAGCTTCCCCGACCAGCCTTGGGGGACCCGCTTCTGTCCCCAAGACCTGTCCCCAAACTGTTGTCTGTTTTGGCGACCAGCGGCGCGGAGCACTCCCAGCGAGCAAATTGCGTCAGTGAGCCTCATTGGGCCCACCGTTCCGATGAGAGCGGCTGGTCTGGGGATGAGAACTGCAAACGGCAGGACTGTGACGGGTTACGCCTCCAGGAGCGAGGGTCGGACGTTTTCGCGCGCAATGCCTCAGCGTCGACGTCTTCGAGGAGACCTGTGTGATGAACGCAGAACTCGGATTCCTCGGCCACTGTGCGTGCGCACGGCTGTCCGTTTCGGAGAAGTGCCCCCGCACAGACGAAACGCGGGCATACGCCAGTGGTCGTGCTGTTTCGGGGTGATGTCCACTTGCGCCGACGTACGTGCGCGCGCGCGAGGAACGCGACGTGCCGGGTTCGACCGTGACGGTGCGGTGACGCACCGTTGGCATCGTTCCGCCGGGGATGGCAGAGGCTGGGCAGACGCGGGTCGCGGTCGACACCGGCCGTCCGCAGGCGCGTCCGTCCCGCCCGGCTCGGCAGCAGGCGCTCTCGCGGCGGCCAGAGGGACCGCGCCCGAGCCAGGTTCCGGCGGAGCGGCTACCGGGGCGCCCGCTCCCGGCGGAGATCGCGTCCGCGGCGGGCAGCAGGCTCGGCCACGACTTCGGCGACGTTCGCATCCACGACGACGCCGCGGCGCACGCCGCGGCCGCCACCGTCGGAGCCGACGCGTACACGCTCGGCTCGAGCATCTACCTCGGTGCGCGCGCCGCCGGCAGCGCCGATCACGGCCGTCGAGTCCTCGCGCACGAGCTCGTCCACGTCGTGCAGCAGGCCGGCGCCGCCCCGGTCTCCGCGCCCGCGGTGGAGCCGGACGGCGGCGCCGCCGAGCGCGAGGCGCGAGAGCTCGGCGTTCCCGGTGCCCCCGCACGGCGGCCGACGATGCGGCTGGGGCGCCGCTCGATCCAGCGGCAGCCCTCCGGCGGCGTCCTGCACCCCGAGAACTTCCCCGTCTACGAGGAGTGGATCGCGCAGTTTTCGTCCCTGCCGACGTTCACGGCGCGCGACACCGTTCCCGACCTCGATCCGAGGACAAACAAGGCGCGGGTCGATCCGACGACGAACCGGGTCATGCATCCCACGACGAGCGACTTCGAGGTGTTCGGCCCCGCCGCGGCGTCGCACGATCCGACCAGGCCCGCCGCGCAGCAGCCGATCACGCCGATCGGCGGCGGCGACCGTGCGCGGCTCGCGGACAGGTTCATCGACCGGCCGACCGACGCCTGGGTCAGGGCGAACCTGCCTCGCGAGCTGCAGCTGATGGCGTACCAGCTCCCGGCCGACTGCGCAGACATCGCGGTGATCCTGCGCCACGTCTGGATCTTCGCCCACGGCCGCTCGGAGGAGTACCGCGGCTGGCACGTCGGCGTCGTCACAGGCGCGACCGAGCGGGCGCGCGCCGCCGACATCGCCCACACGATCAACTGGGTCGTCGACGCCTACTCGGTGAAGGCGATGGTCAACGCGTACACCGGCGCGAATGGCGCCCCGATCCGTTCGTTCGCGGCACTTGCACCGCTGCTCCATCCGGGCGACATCCTCGTCTGGGAGCACCACGATGCTTCGCAGACGGGCCGGCTGACCGGCGGTCACACCCAGACCGTCGAGCGGATCATCCGCGACGCCAACGGGACCGTCACTCGCATCGACTGCCTGCAGGGGAACCAGCCGATCTTCCAGCCGCAGGCGTCGGCGATCCTCGGCGACGTCGGCCCGCGCACCGGCGTCAGCGAGCACGACCTCCGGCAGGCGCCCGGGCGGCGGATCGAGCGAGGCGTCCTCGACGGGACCGATCTCACCGATCTCAACGGGATCTGGACGTGGCTGCCCCTCCACGGCGATCCACACCCGGAGTTCACGATCCTGATGGTCGCGGGGCCGCCGCAGTCGGTGCGGAGGCCGAGCCAGAGCGCCGCCGGCACGCCGCTGCTCGGGCGTCCGTCCGAGTGGCTCGGTGCGCTGCGCTCCGCGGGCCCCGACAACCTCCAGCCGCGCTTCGAGGGAGCGCTCTACTCGGCCCGCTCCGCCGTCGAGGGCGGAGCGACGGTGCTCGGCGCCGGCAGGTTCGCCGAAAGCGAGGCCGACGAGCTCGGCAAGACTGCGGGCGAGCGCCTGTGGGCGCTCAACCGGCAGCGGCCGACGAACCTCGGCGACGCGACGCACTACCGGCTCCTCTACGAGCTTCGCGCCGTCATCCGCGGCATCGGCGGCCTCGCGCGCGCCACGACGACGAGAGTCAAGACACTCTTCACGCGCATCGACGACGAGTTCAACCTGGGAGCACGCGGCGCGACGACGATCGACTTCGCGCGTCCCGCGCGGCGAGGACGAAGCCGCCTGTTGAAGATCCTGCTGACCGGCTTCGACCCGTTCGCGGGCGCGAGCGCCCCGGCTGAGGGGCAGTGGAACCCCTCGGGCGCGGCCGTCATGCAGCTCGACGGGACGGAGGTCGACGCGGGGAGCGGCGCCGGCGCCGCGGTGGAGGGGGTCGTCCTGCCGGTGAGCTTCGCTGACTTCCGCGGCACGGCGACGACGCAGGGGATCGTCGAGCGGGTGATCGGCCCTCAGGCGACGAGCGTCGACGGCGTGATCACAGTCAGCGAGGACCCGGGCAACGACCCCGGCTACAGGTCAGAAAGCGCGCGGCACGTCGCACCCGTGCAGATCGAGCAGCACGCGGCAGGCGTCCACGACCTGCAGCGGATCCAGGTGCATCCGCAGTTCGCGCCCGAGACGGCGACCGGGCTGGAGCCGATCCCGCGCTCGCCGCTCACAGGCGGTCCGGCCGGTCCGCCGGTGATCACGACGGCCGCCAACGTCGGGCAGATCGCGCGAGAGACGGGTCAGAGGCCGGGGCTGCCGCAGCCGAGGATCGGGGACTGGGTCGACGTCGGCTTCGCGTCGGATGCGGTTGCGACGAGCGTGCTCACCGCGCTCGGCGTCGCGAGCCTGCCGAGACGGTTCGAGCGCCGTGCGCTGTCGTCGCGCACGGTGAGCGTGGTGCGACTGACGGGGCAGCAGGTCGCGCAGCTCGTCGCCACCGCCCGCTGGACGTCGGGCGCCGACGTCTCGTTCACGGTCGGCCGCAGGAGCTTCGCGGCGACGATCCTCGCAGGCCCCGGCGGCGACTTCCTCTCGAACGAGGTCGCCTACCGGACGCAGCGCCTGCTCGGTGCGGTGCCCCTCCCGAACGGGCCGGAGTCGTTCCACATCCACACGCCCGCCGGCGGCACCGTGGGGAGCACGGGCGGCCCGACGACGGCCCAGGCGCGGACGCGGCTCGCGAACCTCGTCACGACGCTGAGGGGGATCATCGCCTCGTTCGCACGCACGCTCGTCGCGCGCCGGCCGTGACGAGCGCTAAGGGACGGGCCTGCTGGCCAGTCGTGCATCACCTCGTCCGCCCGGTGGGCTTGGTCGAACCCCATGATGAGACGATGGCACGTTGAAAAACCGGGACTCAAGCCCCGGGCGACGGCCGGGTCGCCCGGATCCAGGCCTCGCGCAGATGAGTGTGGGGAGGTCCTCGTACACCTACACCTCGATCTGACGCACGCCCTCCAGGAAGCTCCATGCGGGATCGCCGACTGCGTGGTCAGCTCTGCCGGATCTACAGCCTGGCCGACGCGCTCACGTCCGCGCGCCGACGCTAACCCACCGAGCGGCGTGACGGTGCGTTGACGCCGCTCTGCGATCATCGATCCGCTCGTGTTCAGCAGCCGGCACGCCGCAACGTCCAGTCCCGACCACACAAGCAGCCGCGCAGCCGGGGCGGCGACCCGCGCTCCGCGCCGGGAACTCGGTTCACGTATGCGCCCGTCGGATGTTCCGTTGATGCCGCTCGTCGGTGCGGGCCGCGCGCTCGAGACCGGCGACCGCACGCGGCTCGAGCTCCTGACCGGCCAGAGCCTCGCGAGCGTGCGCGTGCACAGCGACCCCGACGGTGCGCGCGCCGCACGTGCGCTCCATGCGCGCGCCTTCTCGTTCGGCGAGCATCTCGTCTTCGGCGCGGGCGAGTACCGCCCCGGCACCCTCGACGGCGCGGGCCTGCTCGCACACGAGGTCGCGCACGCGCTCCACGCGCGGTCCGCGCCAACGCTGCGGCCGGGGGTCGCACCGGCCGACTCGGAGGCCGAGCGCAGGGCCGAGTCGCTCGCGGCGACGCCGTCCGATGGGCGGTCGGCGCTTCCCGACTTCGCCTCGTGGGGACCTGCATGGCAGCTGAACCGTCAGAGCATCACGAACGCTGGGAAGCCGGAGTCGCTCGGCGGGATCTACGACGATCCGAGCAGCGGCGTGCCCCGAGACTTCGTCTCCTCGGAGAGCGGCGCCGAGGCCGACACAGGCCCTTGGGGTCATCTGGCGAATGCGTTCGCGATCGACGTTCGCGGCGCCGACGCGCCCCAGACGCAGTTCCTGCAGTTCTACTGGATCGAGCTGACCGCGACGATGCCGACCGGGTACTTGCAGCTCGAAGGCACGGTTCCGACGACCTCCTCGAGGACCGGCATCGAGCTGAGCAAGCGGTCCGCCCCCGTGTGGGACGTCGACTCGCAGGCGGCGACACCGTTCTACGAATCGAGCTACCCCGTGATCCGCACTGGCTGCGGGAACGCGCCCGCCACACCAGTGGCGACGCTGGTCGACGTGCCGGGCGAAGGAGGCGAGGACGTCGTGAAGGACTTCCTCCGCGTCCGCGACCCCGGGACGCCGCACACGCTCACGCTCCACCTGGACACCTACCTGATCGTGGGCGGCCGTCCCGCGTACCGCGTCGCCTGGACGTCAGCCACGACGTACACCCGCAACGCGGGCAACTACGTCTTCAGCGGTGCGCGCCACTATCACGTCGACGCCGCCGGCCCGGTGACCGTCCTTCCGGATCAGCTCCGCCACACGCTCGGGCGCAGATATCCCGCCTTTGCAAATCTGGGCAAGCCGCCGGAGCGCCATCGGCGCAGACCGCCGCACATCCAGACCTTCCGTTGGCCGCACTGACGATCCGCCACGTCTAGCGCTGAGCGCGCTCAATCATGGATCTTCTGCCACGTGACGATGGCCGACCAGCCGTCGGTGCTTCCAAGGCCCTCGGGCTCGGCAAACGCCACCTCGTCGAAGCGGACGACCTTCCCCTGATTGGTGTCTGCGATGTGCATCGCCCAGAGGCTCTCGATCGCGGACCCGGGCGCGGCGCTACGCACGAAGCGCGTCTCGTAGGTATTCGGCCGCGCGTCCATCGAGAGCCGCGAGCGATGACGCGGCGTCTCGGAGCGCCAGCGCGCCGTGGAGTCGTCGTCGAACAGCCGGAACTCACCGACTTCTCCCCAGATGACGAGTGTCTGCTGCAGGGCGAGCCCTCTCGCGGTCTGCATCGTCAACCCGCCACGGACGTAGACGCTCGTCACCGAGATCGGGCGGTACGTCTCGTTCTTCCGTCGAGCGCCGGCAGACCCTGGCCGCTGTGACGGGCGCGCGCGATCTCGGGGGCGAGCTCGTTCCCGCGGTCGACCGCCTTGCGCACCTCGTGACCCTGCAGCGCGCCGAAGAGCGCCGAGTTGATGATCGTCGCGGCGCGGAAGGCGGCAGGTCCCGCCGCCTTTGCCGCGCCGAGCGACATGGTGCCGTGCGGCGTCGCCGGCG
The DNA here is from genome assembly GCA_036557145.1 of Gaiellaceae bacterium. GTDB lineage: Bacteria > Actinomycetota > Thermoleophilia > Gaiellales > Gaiellaceae > PALSA-600. The sequence goes on along the minus strand of DATBIC010000079.1, from coordinate 30,764 downwards.
CGATCTCGGTCAGTGCGTTCTTCGTGAGACGATTGCTCGTGCGCTCGACGCCGGCGAGCCCACTGGCTGCGAATCCTCGCTCGCACCGCGTTGCTGCACCGTGTGCGCGAGCTCGTGCGCGAGCAGGCGTCGACCGCGCGCCGTGTCGGGGCGAAACCGCCCCGCGGCGAAGCTGATGTCCCGCCAAAGGTGAACGCAGCCGTCGTCGTGCACGCGCACGTCGGAGAGATCCGCCCCAAAAGCTCTGCTCCATCGACCGACGGATGGCGATCTCGAGCGGCCGTCCCGCGCCGCGCCGGAGCGGGACTTGCGACGGACGCGGCCCCAGATGAAGCGCCGGTCGCGGCGTGCGGACCACGTGGGTCCCGGGCCGGCGCGCCGACGGCCGGCTCCGCCACGGCCCGCCGCGCTTGCTTGGTCACCGCTGCACCGCGATAGGGTTGACGCCAAGCGACGGAGGAGGCGCTGCAATGCCGACACAGGTCGTAACCGGAGCGTCGCTGGAGTGCTCGCTCGGGACAACGCCGTCCACGTTCGCCGCGTCGGGGGGACAGGTGTCCGCGTCGCAGCCGGCCGGTGTCGTCAGCGACGTAGCGCCGAGCAACGTGCCGCCGTTCGGGCTCTGCACGTCGCCGTCGAACCCGGCGGTCGCCGCGGCGAACGGCGCGCCGCAGCCCTGCGTCCCCGTGCTGACACCGTGGACGCCCGGCGCGACGTTCGTGACGATCGGGCAGCTCGCCGCGATCGACGACTCCTGCCAGTGCCAGTGCACCTGGGGCGGCGTGGTCACCGTCGACGACGCGGGGCAGGCCTCCGTTACGGTCAGCTAGTCACGGTCATCAGTGTGTTCAGGCCGTTCCAGGTGTTGAACGGCGCCGCCTGATCCGGGCGCACGGGCAGCCGCGCCGGGCCGATCAGCACGTTGCCGGTGACCGCGACGGCGGGCACCTTCCGCGGCACGCGCGGCAGCAGGAACACGCTCCGGTCGATCTCGCCGCCGGACTCGTTCGTGACGATGTTGCCGGTCAGCGCGCACTGCAGCACGTCCCACAGCGCGACCGTCGCACCCGACGCGACACGGCTGCGGATGCGGTTGTGGCTGCACACGATGCTGTTGTCGTGCTCGGTGTCGGCGACGAGGACGAGCAGCCCGACCCCCGAGTCGGATGAGGCGATCACCGCGTCGATCTGGTTCGCCGTCACCTCGAGCCGAGGCTCGAGCGCCGTGCCCGGATCGGCCGCCACCAGCTCGCCGGCCTTGCTGACCGATGCGGCCGAGTGGTAGAGCGCCGTGAGCTCCTTTGGGTACGCGATCTTGACTGCGCCCTCCTTCGAGGCCGGCCCGGGCGCCGGCGACGGCTCGGGCGTAGGCTCGGGCGCGACGTCCTCCGCGGCCGCGGTGTAGATGCGCTGGAACAGCGTCCCCGCCGCTTCGAGCACCCTCCGGCTCGGCGCCTTGAGCACGCCGAGCGTGCCGGCGGGGTCCTGCTCGTTCGGCGTCACCGGCAGGATCCGCGCGACGACGCTCGCGAGCAGGAACACCGGGTCGCCGAGCGCGGCCAGGCCGGTGTTGTTGATGTATTCCGACGCAGCGCCGGTCGCCGACGAGGTCCGTTCGATCAGCGACAGGGCAAGCGTGCTCGCTGTGTGCACGATCCAGAACCCGCCGTAGCACGCGCGCACGGTGTTCTCCTCGATCCGAACTGTGCCGACGCGCCCGAGGACGATCATCGGCACCGTCAGCCCGTCGAAGAGGTTGCCTTCGACGATGCCGTCCGCAAGCGCGGGCAGACCGATCGTCGAGAGCGCCGCCTGCGTCTCGGCGGCGCGTGCGCGGACACGCTGCGTCGCGACGCGCTGCGCCGGCGCCTCCTTCACGACCACGGTGCCTGCGAGCTCGCGCAGGCTGACGGTCTGCGTGCGCGTCGGGAGCTGGAGGTACCCGACGAGGAGCTGCAGCGCGCTGTCTGCCTCGCGCTGTGCGGTGAGCGACGCAAACGGCACCGTGTCCTGTTCCGGTGCGAAGAACGCGTTGTAGAGGAGCTTGAGCCCGTCGACACCGCGCGCAGCGAAGATTGCTGCGCCGAAAATCTCGGCCTCGGATGCCGTCGAAACGAAGGTGCACTCCTCGATCACGACGTCGCGCGCCGCGAGCACGTACACGCCGATCGACACGTCGAGCGCGCGGATGTAGCGGAGGAGCAGCGCCTGCCGCTCCGTCGGTAGCGCGGCGACCGCCGATTTCACCGCGTCCGCGCTGGGCTGGAGCGGCACCTGCGGCAGCCGGAGCTCGATGTGGCGCAGCGTGAAGCCGGTGACGTCCTCGAGCAGGATCAGACCGAGCAGGAAGCTCCGCGGCGGTCCTTGCGCCGCCTGCAGGATCACACCGCGCCCACATCCCTCGAGAATGAGCCCGCGGTAGTCGCCGGTGATCACGAGCGGTTTCGGAAGCGTGTACGTGCCGGGCGCAAGCGAGATCCGCACGGGACCCTTGCCCGCGTAGCGGTCGATCACCGCCTGCAGCCCGGCGCCGCCGTCGACCGACTCGGGGGTGACGTCGATACAGCACGTGCCGTCGCCGCACGCGTCGGCGAGCGTGCACAGATGGGTCCGGCAGTCGGTGACCGTGGCGCCGCCGTCCGCCCACGCGACGACGCCTAGCGGGCAGAGCCACATGCGCGGCCCTTCGGGCGGCTGCGGCGCGTCGAGGATGCGCTGGGGGTAGACCGGTGAGACGGTCGTCGGCGTGCCGGGCCGGACCGAGAACATCCAGTAGTCGCCCGGGTTGTAGACGCCCGTCGAGGTGAGCGTCACGGTCACGCCGGTCGAGGCGAGCGCCACCGCGCCGCCGGCGTACGACGGGATCGTGTCCTGCCACACGCGCAGGAAAAGGAGCGGGCTGTCGGTCGTGGGCGCGGCCAGCGCCGTGTCGATCACGACCTCCTGCGTGTCGGGCTGGTACGCCGTCCCGACAGTCGTGACGATCCCCGTCGTCGCGGCGACGTAGTCGTCGGCCGTCAGCTTCGCGGCCGCCTCGAGCACCTCGACCGCCTGCCCCCGCTGCGGCTGGTGATATTGGTCGACGGGCGCCGCGGCGAGCGTCAGCACCGTCGTCCCCGCGCCCGTGTCGACGGCGCCGACCGTCACGCGGTAGAGGAAGTACGCGTCGTCGAAGCCCCAAACCAGCGTCGGCGCACCCTTCTCGTCGACGGACGCGACCTGCACGCGGATGAGTTGGTTCTCCGCGCCCAGATAACCGCCCTGCGCGACCGGGTCGCACGGCGTCGCCGCCGTCGGGTCCTGCTGGAAGCCGACCTGCAGCGTCGCGCCCGAGCGCAGCTGCATCGTGTCGGGGTCGAAGGTGAGGCCGCGGCGGCCCCAGAACCCCTCGAGCCACGCGAGGCCGTCGGCGCACGCCGGCCCGTCCGTCGAGCCGCGGACGACGCGCTGCACGATGCGCCTGCGCTGCGTCGTGTCGGGGCCGCCGAGCGCCACGTCGAGGAGCGCCGTGTCCTCGACCGCGCCGACTTCCTGCTCGCGGAGGAGCAGGTAGACGGACTCGTTCGCCGTGCCCTGCGGCACCGCGGGCGCCGCCCACAGCGGGTCGCCCTCGCGGTCGACCCAGTCGGGCTGGTCGCCGTAGTCGAGGTCGGCGTCGAGCACCATGCGCTCGCCCCCGACGTAGAGGGTTCCCGCCGAGACGGTGAGGCCGCCCGTCGCGTTGCCGTTCGAGTTGACGACGGGGACCACGCGGTAGCCGTCGTCGGGCGTGCCCGACGGGCCGACGATGTCGAGGAGCTGCTCGCGGTTCTCCTCCGCGGCGATCGTCTCCGCCTCGTTCCAGTCCGCCTCGAGGGTGACGCGGCCCTGCTGGTGGACGACGCCGCGGTAGTGCCGGCTCGGGTCGTAGCTCACGCGTGCGCGGTCGCTGCCCATCGCAGCCTCCTTTCGTTCGGCTGAGCGCGGTCGTCAGGTGACATGGACGACCACCGGGGTCAGGCCGAGCGGCATGTACTCGGCGTATTTGGTGAGCAGGCCCTTCTCCTTGACGGGCGCGAGCTCGCCGGAGTACGCGCCCATCTCGGAGCCCGACTCGGCGCCCGCGGTGATCGTCACCGCGGTTGCGCCCGACGCGACCGCACGATCCGCCGTCTCGAGCAGCTGCGCGTACGCGGGGTCGGGGAACGACGTGCTCGTGAAGACCTGGGCGCCGGGCGCGATCGAGACCGACAGGTAGCGCCTCGGGACGCGGCTGCCGAAGAGCGTCGCCGAGAAGCGGACGCACCCGTCCTGCGCGTCCTCGGCGACGGCGAAGCCGGCGAGGATCGAATCGCTCGCGAAGAGGCGGTGCACGTACGCGGCGCCGAGGACGGTGACGCGGTCGAGTCCGACCACGCCCGCCTCGAGCGCGAGCGCGGCCTGCGTGAGCGCGGCGGGGAACGCCGCCTCCAGCAGGCCGCGATTCAGCGCCGCCGTGTCCGCGGCCGCGCCCTCGGCGACGAGGGCGTCGACGGCAGGCGGAAGCGGCACGTCTGCGAACAGCGTCGCGTCCCACAGCGCCGGGCCCGCGACGATCGCGTTCAGGCTGGAGACGACCTTCGCAAGCGACGTCGCCGAAACGGTGCCGCCGCCGTACGACGTGACGACGTCCGACGCCCCCGCCGAGAGGCGGCCGCGAACGTCGGCCGCGAGCGGGCTCGCCGCGCCGAGCGCGCGCACGAGCAGCTCGGGGTCGTAGACGGCAAGCACGCCGGACGGCTCGATCCCCTGGACGACACTGTCGCTGAGGGCGACTTGCTCGACCGCTCCGCCGTTGCGCGTCCGGACAGGACCGAGTACGCAGTGGTCGACGACGAGCTGCTCGATCGCGCCGGGCTCCCCTGGCGCGGCTGCAGGATCCGCTTCGATCCAGAGCGTCACAGGCGCGAGCGCGCGGCCGTCCGCCGACTCCGCGAGCGCGTCGCCCCCCGCGTCGAGCGTGCCCGGGTCGAACGTGCAGCCTGTGATCCGCACCGTGGCGAACGCGCCGCGCAGCACGACGTCGCCGCCGCTCACGAAGAGTCCGTCGAGCGCGAGCTCGGCTCCCGCCGCGCCCGTGAACGTCCAGACGGCGCCGTCCGAGAGCCGGACGACCGGCCGTTCGCCGTCGCCTGCACGGACGAGGAGAGACGCGACCGGCGCGACGTCCGCGACGGCGTCGTACGTCAGCGAGTCGTCGACAGTCACCGTGCCCGCGCCGTTCGCGTCCGTCAGCGCGACGTCGAGCCCCGCGCCGCCGCGGATCTGCTCCTCCGGGTCGATCCGGACAGGCGGATTGTCGAACAGCGTGCGGTCGTACGGGCCGGCGCCGATCTGCGCCGGGAACCCGTACTGGTACGAGACGCCGAGGCTTCCCTCGAACCCGGCGGTCGGCTCGAGCTGCCCCGCCTCGGGCCAGACCGTGATCGGCACCGGCTCGAGCGGCGCGCCGGCGGACGCGCCGTAGAGCTCCGGCACCGAGTCGCGCCTCGGGTACGGCGCGTGCGCGGGTGCGGCGGTGCCGTCGTCGTCGAGCGCCTCGAGAAGCGACTGCGAGAGCGGACCCGGCACGTCCCACTCCGGCGAGGTCGTCCAGGCGTCCGCGTAGTCGTCGGGCTCCGGCTGCAGCGGCGGCAGGAAGAGCGGCACGTGGCGACCGGTCGGGTCGAACACCCACTGGCCCGGGCAGGCCGTGATGGCGACGGGCGTGCCGCGGTCGACGGCGAAGCTCTGCAGCCGCCACAGGTAGACGAGGAGCTTCGGGATCCCGTACCACCCCGTGTCGCCGCGGCCGCGCCGCATGTCGGCGGTGTGGAAGAACTCGTCGAACGGGGAGTCGGCGAGGCGCGCGCCGTGCACCGCACGCAGCTCGGCGAAGCCGCCCGCCGGCGTGTCCGAGAGCTCGCCGACCAGGCTCTCGTGACGAAGCAACTCCTCGACATCGGACGTCCCGGGCGGCACGCCCGGCCGCGGGCACGACGTCGACATGGCGGCGGCGAACGGCCCCGGCCCGACCGGCGGGTCGAGCCCGTGGCGCGTCCGCGAGAGTCGACGGAACGCCTCGACGACGTGCACGTCCCAGCCGGTGACGTCGCGCGCCAGCTCCTCGAGCACGGCGAGCGTCCCCTTGCGCCGGCGGTAGTGGATCGTCTTCGCGACGTCGAGCCGCTGGCCGCGGGCGTCGAGCCCGTCGACGAGCTTCGTGTCGAGGAGGTCGGCGATGTACGGCACGACCCAGTCGTCGCTCGTCTCGACCGACTGATCGGCCCAGAGCCGGTCGATACTCCGGCGGACGACGGCGACCTGCCCGGCGATGCGCGCCACGAGCTCCTGCAATGGGCCGGCGACGTCGGGATCGTCGCTGTCGTTCGCGCGGTACGTGCCCGGGATCAGGTTCCAGATCCGGTCGGCGTAGTACGCCTGGTAGCCGTCGTCGACGTCAGGCATTCGCCGTCACTGCGGTCACGGAGCTCGACGACAGGACGTAGAACGAGCCTTCGCCGGGATCGGCGAAGCCGACCGGCTCGGCGGAAAAGACGTCGGCGCCGCCGGCGGTCGCGGACAGCGCGTGCACGGCGACGACGCCCGGCACCGAGAGCGCCGACTCGAGCTCGCTCGTGTAGAGCGGGCGTCCGATCCCCATGAGCGCCGGCGCGAACGCGTCGGCGAGCGACGTCGTCGCGGCGTCGCGAACGTCGTCTGCTACGTGATCCGGGGCGACCTCGATCGTGCACGCGACGGCGAGCTCGATCGGCGTCGCCTGGACGACGAGCACCGGCCGGTTCGGGTCCTCCGCACCCGCGAGGGCCGCGCGCGCCGACGTCGCGGCACTCGCGTCGTCGCCGACATACACCTTGACGAGCGCGCGCTGCCTCCCCGCGTCCCACGTCCAGTAGGTGCGCACACGCGAGACGCCGGGCGCGAGCCCGGCCACCGCCTCGTAGTCGTCCGCCGAGATGGCGCGTCCGAAGGTGAGCACGCTCGCCGGCGCGTTCGTTCGCACGTCTTCCGGCTGCTGCGCGTCCGCGCCGCCCCATACCGCGACCGGGTCGTGCACGGAGGCGAGATTCGGCTGGGGCTTGAGGATCGTCGTCAGCCTCCCCGCCGGCGGCGACGCGGCACCGGCGCCGTAGCGGTACGTCGCGACGACCTTGCCGCCCGTGGGAAGACGCGCACCGTTCGTCCCGTCGCCGAACCGCACCTCGCTCTTCCCGTCGGGCCGCTGCGAGACGACGAACACCTTGGCGTCGGGCGGCTGCGCGTAGAAGGACGCGACCTCGGTCCAGTAGAGCGAGTCGACCGCGACCGACAACGTGCTCTTCCAGGCTGCGCCTTGCGCGAGGTAGGTGAGCGGCGACTTCTTGAGCGCGAACGTCTGGCCCCCGACGCTTGCGTCGCCCGTCCCGAGCTGCTCGCCCGCGACCGTGGCGCCGCGCGTCACGTCGACGACCGCGAGGTCGAGCCGCAGCGGCGCGGCGAGCGAGAACGTCGCCGCCGTGTCGTCCCCGGCGAGGAGCGTGATCGCGCCGTCGCTCGCCGTCGTCGCCAGGACCGCGATCCCGTTGCCGTTCGCGTCCTCGACGAACGCCTCCGCGCCGCCGGCGGCGACCGCGAGCCCGGACGGGTTGCCGACCGTCACCGGCAGGCTCGCCAGCGTGGTCGCGGGCGCACCGACCGGCGCGCCGACGTCGCGCAGGCCGAACCGCAGCCCCGCCGGCGAGAACGCCGCGAGCCATGCCGCGTACGGCGTCTCCGCTGTCACCACCGTGTGCAGCAGCGGGATGTTCGGCGGGCTCGGCGGCGAGCCGCTCGCGCCCGGGTACGGCACGCCGAGGAACTCCTCCTGCGTCGCCGTCGGCACGACGGGGACGAGCCCGTCGGCGCCGAAGTCGAGGAACGCGACCTCGCCGAGCGGGAGCGCGCGCTCGATCGACGCGAGGCGGATCTTTAGGTTCGCGCCGTCGAGCTGGAGCACCGGGTCGCCCGAGCCGCGCGGCGTCCAGCTCTGCGCCGAGCGGGTCGTCTTGACCACACGAGCGTCCGCCGCCTGCGCGTACGCGGCCCACCAGTCGTACTCGGTCGAGAGCAGCACGCGCGTGTCGGAGCCGCCGTTCGGATCGCTCTCCTTGAAGACCGACAGGACCGTGAGCTCCGTCCAGTTCTCCTTCGCGGTCTCGACGTCACGCGGGACGATCAGGACGTCGTCACCCGCGGCGACGCCTGCGACGCTCCCACGCAGGAGGACGGAGCCGAAGCCGCTCTCGCCCGGGCGAGGCGGCGAGACGAGGCCCGCCGACGGCGGCAGCACGATCGGCCCGTCGGTAGCGCCCGTGAACGTCGCCGCGGCCGCCTCGAACGTCTGCGACGGAATGCCGGGAGTCGCCGAGCTCGCGAGCTGCATCCCCGCGGGCACGACGAGCGGCTCTGCCGGCCGCGAGCGGCTGCGAATCGCTGCCACCTTTCCGGCCGCGGCGATCGCCGGCCGAGGCGTGTACCCGAGGAGCGCGACGAGCCCGCTCACGCTCGCCGACAGCCCAGCGGTGCGCAGGTAGTCCTCGTTCGCGATTCGCTCGTTGTAGAACGTCAGGACGTCGCCGAGATACGCCCACCACTCGAGCACCTGCAGGCCGAGGTCGCCGGGCGTGGGGTGCCAGCCGTGCAGCGCGTCCTCGCCCTCGAGCGGTCGGAGCAGTGCGCGCCGGAAGCCGCTGAACTCGTCGACGCGATACGAGATCGTCGAGAGGCCCGGCCGGTTGCGCACGGCGAGCTCCGTGCAGCAGCTCTCGCAGCGGCACGCGCCCGTCGTCACCGGCCGCCCTCCACGATCACGCGGAGCGAGCCGCGCTCCGGGAGGCTCGGGTCGTCGTCGACACGGAGGATCCGGTCGGCCGGGATCGTCACCGTCTCCGGCAGCGGCGACCAGCTGGGCTGCACTCCGCGCTCGCGGAAGCAGACGGCGGTGACGCCCTGCACCCCCGTCACGCCCTGCACGGCGGCGAGCAGCGCACTCGCCTCGAGCGAGGCTCCGAAGGACCAGTGCTCGTGGTCGAAGAACCCGCGCGTGCCGTCGGCGAGACGACCCGGCCGCAGCCGCTCGAGCACGGCGGCCTCCACATCGGCCGGGAACGCGTCGGGGAGCGCGCAGAGCGTGATCTTCAGGTCGACCGACGCGTACGCCGGCGGGAGGACGTACGACTCGTACCCGGCGAGCCGGCGCCGGTCGAGCAGGTCGGAGAGCTGCTCGAGCTCGGCGATCGTCAGGTCCTCGCGGTCGTGCGGGTCGGCGGTCGTGAAGATCGTCAGCCAGCTCCCCGTCCAGCGGAAGCCCGTGCCGGCTTGCAGCACCCACGGGAGCGACTGGGCCGCCGCGACGTAGTCGCTCGGGCGCACGAGGCGCAGCGGCTTCGCGCGGAACGCCTGCGGCGCGCGGTCGCGGATCTGCTGCGCGGTCTCCTCGTCGGCCCCGCCCACGGCCGCGAACGGGTTCGTCACGGCGACGACGCCGGCGGCGGCCGCCTGCCCGCGGTCGAGGTGCACGATCGTGCCCGCGGCGACATTGCCGACGACGCCGCCGCCGGCGAGATACGTCACCGCGAAGACCGTCCCGTCGAGCGGCACTCGGCCGAAGACGCCGTCGCCGAAGCGGATCGTCACGCCCTGGCCGTCGTACTCGAACCACGACTTGCCGTTCGCGCCCCCGACGGCCGTGTAGCGCTCCTCGGTGAGCGTGAACGAATCGTCCGCCGGCCCGGCGTCGAGGAGCCACCGGTCCCACCGCCAGGGGTCGGGCGTGCCGAGCGCGGTCGCCGCCTGGAGCGCGAGCTCGGGCACCGCAGGGACGCTCGCGTTCAGGTCCGCCTCCTGCTCGACGAGCGGGAACCACGAGATCTGCGGCGCAGCAAGCGTGAAGCAGTAGTCCGGACGCGGGTCGTCGCACGTCCAGTTCGATGCGAGCCGGACGACGACCGGCTTCGGCCCGTCCACGACCGGAGGCGGCACGAGCGGGTCAGGGATCGCGAACGTCTCCGTCGCCCGCAGCCCCTGGACCGCCGGCACGAGGTTTCCCGCGAAAACCGTGCGGCCGAGGTCGTGCTCGAGCGTCGTCGGCGCGGCCAGGTCGAGTCGCGTCAAGGGGACGGCGAACACGGGGTCGGTCGTCTCCTCGACGGCCGCCAGGGTGACGATCTCGCGCACCGGCGCGTCCGCGGAGGTCGGCCCCGCGGTGTCGACGAGGAGCGCGTGCCCCTGCGCAAGGCCGATCCCGGTCCCGATCAGCCAGAGGCGCGTCGAGCCGGCGGGGAGGCACTGGCGGCTCGAGTCCCACCAGTACGGCGAGAGCCCGGCGTTCCAGCGCTCGTCGACGGCATATGTCACCGTGACGAGCTCGCCCGTCTCCGGGTCGGCGAGCCGCGCGCCGACCTCGAACGGCACCTGCTCGCCGCCGGGCGCGAGCGCATAGCACCGGAGACCCGATGTGACCGACGTCACGCCGCCGCCGACGTTCAGCTGCAGCTCGGTGGTGGCCGCGAGCGGCGGCGACGGCTCGTAGTCGACGAGCCGTGCGTGGCGCGCGAGCGACACGCGCTGCGTCGCCGTCGCGATCGTCGCTTCGGCTGCGACGCGGTCTTGCAGATAGCTGAGCTCGTCGGCGACCGCGCTCAGCACCTCCATCAGCATCACACCGACGTCCGCCTCTGACCGCTCGACCCACAACGGGTAGCGCAGCCGCGAGAAGTCGGACAGCGCCTGCTTGAAGCTCGCGAAGTCCTTCGCGAGGTAATCGATCGGCACGAGCTCGTCGTCGGGCGGCTCGCACGCGTCCGAGGCCGGCGCGCAGTCGAAATCGCTCGGGCAGTTCGCCTTGAACGTGAAGAGCGCGGAGTCGAAGTACGGGTCGAGCACCGAGCTGCGCACCGTCAGCGTGTACAGCGAAAAGTCGCCCGGCGCGGCGACCGCGAGTGCGAGCACCGGACGCCCCTCGTTGTCGGCCGACCATGCGGTCGACTCGTCGATCGGAAGCACCGGGACCGAGCCGATCGTCTCCCCGCCGCAGATCGTCACCGGCAGCTGGGCGTCGAGTGTGGCCGAGACCGGCACGGCGTTCAGGAAGTGGACGCGCAGCTGCGTCTCGTCGCTCGACGCGACCTCGACGTAGTCGATGCCGTTGAACGCGGGCGGCGGGCTCGACGCGAGCAGGAACTGCAGGCGGTCGTGCGCGGGCGTGACGCTCACGGCAGCAGCACCGCCGTCTGCTCCGTCGTCTGCGTGTCGACGAGCGTGTACGTGACCGTCACCTGCACCGTCCCCTCCGCGAGCGCGGCGTCGTCGTCGCTCGTCTCCACGTCGACCGTCGAGACGACGATCACGCCTGCGAGCCACGTCTCGAGCGCCTGCGTCACCTGCAGCTTCAGCGCCGCGTCGAGCGTCGCCTGCATCGGCGCGAAGACGAGCTGGCGCAGCCCGCAGCCGAACTGCGGCAGGTCGACGCGCTCGCCGGGCGACGTCAGCAGGATCTGCTCGATCATCTGCGCGACGTGCGCGGCGTACGGCGACTGCGCCGCCTGCTGCGACCCACCGTCGATGCGGAGCGGGTACGCGTAGTCGTTGCGCGGCACGAAGCTCACGTGACCTCCAGCGAGCCGTTGTTCACCGACACGCTCGAGTCCGAGACGACCACCTGCTGGCCGCTCTTCGACACCGTGACGCCGGAGCTGTCGAGTTTGACCGAGTTGCCATTCGAGTCGGTGATCTCGACGGACTCGGCGTCGTCGTCGAGCTTGATCTCGAGCGGCGCCTTCGTGGCGATCACCTTCACGGAGGGCGCGACGTCGGAGGGCAGCTCGCCGCTCCGCCAGAAGCAGCCGAGCCACACCGGGAACGACACGTCGCCGCCCTCGAACGCGATCCACACGCCGCTCCCGATCTCGGGAAGGAACGCGACGCCGACGTTGTCGCCGGCATACGGGACGCACGGCATGCACCAGCCGCTCTCGACGTCGCCGAGGACGGTCGGGACATTGGCCTTCACGCGCCCGAGCTTCTGGGGATCGTCGTTGTCGGTGACGAGGCCGCGGTAGAGGCCGTAGAAGCGCGTCCGCAGGTGCTCGAGGACGTCGTCGACCGCGCCGTGATTCGCCGGCTGCGTCATCAGATACCCTCCAGGAGCGTGCTGAGGCTGCCGGAGCCCCCGACGGAGTTGCGGACGAGGGTGAACACGAGCCCGATGCGGTCGGTCGTGATTCGGTGGACGACGCTCCAGACGAGCCAGTTGCCTGAGTGCAGGCTGCCCGCGCCTTCGAGGCTCACGATCGTCCCGACACGCAGGATCGCGCCGAGGTCGTCCGCCGTCGTCTCGCCCGTGCAGCGGACGAACCACTGCGCCTCGCGCAGCGTCGCGCCGGTACGCACCGCGAGCTCGGCCACGTCGGCCGACGGCGTCAGCAGCACGGTCGACGAGTTGCCCGCGTACGTCGCGTAGTCGCGCTCGCCGAGCGCCGCGAGCCCGCTGTCGGACGCATTGCCGGCGACGCCGTCGGACGAGCTGGATGCGAGGTCGACCTGCGCGGCCTGCACGTCCGTCGGGCGGAGCACGTCCCACTCGAAGTCGAGCGCGTCGATGTTCCATGTCTCGGGCTGCGAGAGCGTCAGCGTCGCCGACGGGTCTGCAGTCAGGTCGGGCCTGACGAAGTACCCGGTGCGCTCGCCGGGCGTGTCGGTGCACGCGACACGCAGCAGCTTTCCGTTCCGCCGTGCCAGCCCGCGGAGGAACCGCAGGTCGCTCGCGCGCTGGAGCAGCGTGTGCGAGTCGTCATCGTGCTGCGGCGAGTCGTCGTCCGTGTTCGCGTCGTCGGACATGAACCCGTACGAGTCGAAGATCTCGTTCGCGATCTCGCCGTCGGTCATCCCGGTCCATTCGCGGACCGTCTCGTCCACGCCCATCAGCCACGACGCGTCCTGCGCCCAGACGTCGATCGTCGAGGTGCTCGACGTGCGGTCGAGGTGCAGTCGCCAGGAGAGGACGTACCCGTCGAAGACGCAGTGCGCTGAGCCGTCCTCCATCGTGAGGACGACGCTCAGGTTCGTCATCGGGTCGAACGAGCCGTCGCTGACGTAATCGAGGTCGCCGTCGGACGTGCGGTTGACCGGCAGCCGGATCAGCATCGTCGTCGGGCCGTCCGCGTTCTCCTCGATCTCGATCAGCTGCAGCGCGCTCCGCAGCCCGTCGTCCGCGGGCGTTCCGGAGACGTTGAGGCGGAGCTCGGTCGCCACGTCAGCTCCTCACCGGGGGCACGGCGATCAGCGCGCGCTGCTCGAGAGCGCCGGCGACGAGCGCGTTATTCGCGTCGCACAGCCGCCAGAAGCCCGTCGGGTCGTTGAGGTACCGCTGTGCGATGAGGTCGAGGCGGTCGCCGACCGCGCGCGGGTGGTAGCCGAGCGGCGGCGGGAAGCGCGGCGCCGGGATAACGAGCGCCGCGACGACGCGCCGGTCGGGCGTCCGCGCCTGGTACGTCGCGGCCTTCGCGTAGCGGCTCGTCGGCGGGAACATCTAGAGGATCTCCGCGAGGCCGACGACGGCGTTGCCGAGGTTCGCGACGGCCCCGACCTGACGCACGCCGAGCGTGTACGTGTATGCGAGCGTGGCAAGCCGCGCGAGCACCTGGTTGCTCGTCTTCGCCGCGTTGAGCTCGGCCGGCGTGAGTACGCGCAGCCGCAGCTGCACCTCCGCGTGCACCGGATTCAACACGGCGTCGTAGAGCTTCTCGGTGATCGTGAGGCCGGTGACGCGCACGGGCACGATCCGGTACGGGCCCCAGACGAAGAGCACGACCGGCACGGTCGAGTCCGGCACCTGCGAGCCGGAGCCGGCCGCCCCGCCCAGGCCGAGCGCGGCCGACGCCTGCCCGAGGAGCGACGACATCGAGTTCCCGGTGACCGGGTAGAGCATCATCTCGAGCGCAGCGAGGCGGGTGTAGACGCCCGACACCTCGCCGAGCTGGGCGCTCACCGGGATGCGGTCCTCGATGTCCTGGTTGGAGTCGAAGACGACCGTGAGCGAGAACTCCTCGCCCGGCATCCCCGGCACCGCGAGGGGGTTGCCGGCCTGGATGCCCGATGAGGGTGCCGCCTGCCCGCCCCGGTCGGGCTGCGACCAGGTGTGCGTCATCGTCTCGGGGTTGAACTGGAAGACCGTCACGTTCGGCGCCGGCGTCAGGAACGTCGGCGTGAAGGAGACGAGCGCGCCCTTCAGCAGCGTCACCGGCCCGCCTCCAGCGCACGTCCGACCTCGATTGCGATGCGGCCGGCGAGCGCCTCGGCGCTCTCGCCCGGCGCCGCCTGCAGCTCGACCCGCACGGTGTCGACCTCGCCGTCGGCGCCGCGCGGCGCGAGCGTGGCGGCAAGCCGGTCGGTGACGAGCTCGCCGAGCCGCCGCCCCTCCCCGGCGGCGTTGCCCGGCGCGCGCAGCGCGAGCCTGCCGATCGTGAAGCTCATCCCGTCACCCGCGGCCGCACGACGAGCCCCTGCTTCGCGAGCTCGCGACGGCCCGCCGCGAGGACGTGGCGCATCTCGACCGGCGCCTGCTCGGCACACGCGATCGACGCCGCCGCGAGCGCCGCGCTCTTGACGCCGGCGCCTGTGAGGTCGAGCCCGCGTGCGAGCGCACGCCAGTCGATGTCGCCGACGAACGGCCGACCGTCGCGGTCGACTGCGTCCTCGAGCGCGATCCGCCAGAGCCGCTCCCGCTCGTCGACCGTCGGCGGCGCGAAGTCGATCGCGAACCGGAGCCGCCGCAGGAACGCGCTGTCGAGGTCGCCCTTGCGGTTCGTCGCGAGGATCGCGACGCCGTCGAACTGCTCCATGCGCTGGAGCAGGTAGTCGATCTCGACGTTCGCGAAGCGGTCGTGCGCGTCGCTCACCTGCATGCGCCGGCCGAAGAGCGCGTCCGCCTCGTCGAAGAAGAGCACGACCGGCGCGCGCTCGCAAGCAGAGAACACGGCGCGCAGATGCTTCTCCGTCTCGCCGATGTACTTGTTCACGACGCCGGCGAGATCGACGCGGTACAGTTCGCGGCCGAGCGACCGCGCGAGCACCTGCGCCGCCATCGTCTTCCCCGTCCCGCTCGGGCCGGCGAAGAGCGCCGTCACGCCGCGCCCGAGCGGCGTCAGCCGTGCGAGCCCCCAGTCGTCGAGCACCGCCGTGCGGACGCGCGCCTGCGCTTCGAGCTCGCCGAGATGCGCCCGCAGCTGCGGCGAGACGACAAGGTCGTCCCACGTGTAAGGCAGCGCGAGCGGCGAGAGCAGGTCGCGCGGCACGTCGAGCAGGAGCCGTCTGCACACCGCGCGGATCGCGTCGTCGCCCGCGCCTGCGACCTGCGCGGCCGCGTCGATCTCGGCCGGCCGGAGAGCCCACGACGCGACCGGCTCGGGCGGCGGCGCGTCGCTCCGCGCGCGCCAGAGCTGCAGGCGCTCGGCGCGCCCGATCGGCGGCACCGTGAACGACGCCCGCACAGGCGTGCGGCCCGAGCGCGCGGGCTGCGGCTCCTCGACGAGGAGAAACGTCACGCGCGCGAACGCGCCGACGGTGTCGGGAAGCATGTCCGCCGCGCGCCACGCGACGAGCGCGCCGGCAAGGCGCGCCGAGCGCATCACACGCGCAGACGCAGCGGACGGATCGTCGGCAGCGGCGACCTCGTGCGCGTCGGCCGCGACGAGCGGCGCGCCGAGGGCGGCCGCGACACGCGCCGCGATCGTCGTCCGACCGGAACCGTGCGGCCCGACGAGCTCGATCTCGACCGGGACGTCCGCGATCGCGCCGGCGAGCGACGCGATCTCCTCGACGAGGCGGGCGTGAAGCACTTGCCCCGGCGGCGGCCCGGCGAAAACGGGCGCCGTCTCGCCGAGCAGCTCGTCGAGCAGCTCCGGGTCGGCGATCCAGCCCGTCGCCGCGGTGGGCGCCTCGTGCACCGGCTGAGCGAGCGCCCACCGGCGGAGCGCCGAGTGTGCGCCGATGCGGACCGGGACATCACGACCCCAGAGCGCGGCCGCGATCGCCGGGCTCGCGTCGAGCGGCACGGTGTCGTCCTGCAGGTAGCCGTAGACGCGGCGGAGCCCGGGCACGACCTCGGCCGCGAGCGCGAGCGCGAGCAGCTCCTGCTCGCCCGGCGTGACACCGAGCTCATGGACGAGCCGGCCGAAGCGCGGGTCCGGGCCGAGCCCGAGGAGCGCCTCGAGCTCGCCGGCGACCGCGGCCGCGCGCTCGTCCGTCGCGGCGAACGCGGCCTCCGACTCCGCCAATCCGTCGGCGAGCGCGACGTCGACGTCGCTGTGCGAGATCGCGAGCGCGTCCTCGCCGAGGTAGCGCGTGCGCGACCAGAGCTCGCGGCACCAGAGCACGCGCAGCGTCGCGCGGAGGCGCACCTCCGTCAGCCAGCGCCGCTCGATCGCCACGCGCTCGTGGACCGCGCTCACGGCAGTGTCACCTTCACGAGGTCGGCGTCGGCGAGGGGCGCATCGAGCGGCTGCTTCACGAACAGGTCGACCTCTTCGACCGCCGGCGCCGGGCCGCCCGGCTGTTCGGGCGTGAGGAACACCACGGCCGCGCGATACACGACGCCGAGTCGCAGCGGCGCGGTCGTCGCCTGCCAGAGGCGGCTGAGCTCGTCGTACGAGCGGTGCTCCATCGTCAGCGTCAGCTCCCACGCGAGCGGGTCGGGAGGCGGGGTGCTGCGCAGGACGGCGTTCTCGTGGAAGAGGCGGAGCGCGACGCTCATCGCCTGCTGCTCGTCCGAGTAGCTGCCTTCCGAGAACGCGCTGACGAGGTAGTAGAGGCTGAGTGCGAGCGGCAGGTAGCGGACCGGTTGGCCCCCGCTCCGCAGCATCTCCGGCTTCCACCACAGCGCCTCGCGCGCGTTGTCGCTCTCGACGTGGTAGAGGAAGATCGAGAGCTGCGGCCCGTCGCCGTCGCGGACCCGGTCGGGCGCGAGCCCCGTGACGTTCGGCGTGAACGACGGGCCGCCGAGGCCGAGCTCGGCCCAGATCGGCGCCGTTGCCCACTGGTTCTTGACGAGGTCGATCAGCGCGTCCGTGATCGCCGACAGGTCGAGGAGCACCGGTCGCTACCTTTGGGCGAGCCCGTACCAGGGCGCGGCGACGTCGGGGCCGCGCAGTGGGCGCGGACGGGGCGCGGCGGCGACCGGGCGCTGCACCGGCTGTGCCGCCGGCGCCGGCGGCGGGACGACCGTCACCTCGATCGCGCCGATCCGGAGCTCCGGCGCGCGCCGGTCCGCGCGCACCGTGCGCCGCGGCGTCCTCGCGGCCGGCGACGGCGGGAGCGGCTCCGGCCGGGCGGCGCGCGTCGGGCGGGCGCGCGGCCGCGGCGCCGGCTCGGCGACGGACGTGTGCGGATCGCGAGCGACCGACGGGCGCGCGACGGTCGCGGTCGTCGTCCGCACCACGGCCGCCCTCGGCGGCGCGGGGCGCACCGGTTCCGGATCAGGCTGCGCCACGCGCTCGTCCACCGGTTCGGCCACGACGGAGGCCGGCGTCGCGCGCGGTGGCGCCTCGGCCGATTCGTCGCGACCGGCCGAGAACGGTTGCTCCGAAGCGGGAGCGGCGGCCGCGGGCGGCGCGTCGACCCGTTCGGGCACGCCGAATCCGGGGGCAACCGCCTCCGGCGCGAACAGCCGCCGCGGTGGACGGAGCAGCGGGCGCTGCGCGGTACCGCGCGCTCCCGAGACGGTCGCGAAGTAGCCCGTGCGCCTCACGCCACGAGCTCCCCGCGGACGAGCTCGACATAGTCCTGGCGGCGGCGCCGGTCGAGACCGAGGATCGCCGGCTCCGGCCAGTGGTAGGCAGACGCGAGCTCGTGCACGTCGCGAAGCAGCCCGGCCGACGCGTCCCGCAGCTCCGCGAGCACGTAGTCGATCGGCTCGAACCAGAGCTCGACCGTCGCACCGCACGCGGGGCACGTGCCGGCGAGCGAACCGGCGAGCGGCGGGGCGAGCGACTCGAGCGCGCGCTCTACGCGGCGGGCGAGGGCCGCCGAGACGGGCTGCTCGATGCATCGCTCCAGGTCGCCGTCGACGAGGTCGCGGACCGTCGGCACGCGGAAGCGGACGCCGCCGAGTTCGTACCCGTCGGCACCGCGGTCGACGACGCCGCGCGGCCGGCGCGAACGGCGATGCGCGAGGTACGCGGCGACCTCGAACTCGATGTCGACTCGCTCTCGGCAGCCCGGATCGGGACAGTCGGCCTCGGTCCGGATCCACCGACCGACCCACGCGCAGCGCACGAGGAGCAGCGCAGCCGCGAGGTCGACGGCGGGCAGCTCGAGCCAGTCGTCGACGCCGTCGACCAGGCTCGCGGCGAGCGCGAGCGCCGTGTCGAGCGGCGTGCCCGCGCCCTCCAGCGCGACCAGCTCGTCGTCACCCGCCGGCTCGCGCACGACGACGGCTCGGCGGTCGGCCGGCAGCGTCCCGACCTCGGCCATCTACTGCTCCGTCGGCTCGCCGAGCGTGAGGTCGCGCTCCCACCCCTCGTTCTCGAGCTTGATGTGCTCGATCGCGATCGCGTTCGCGCCGGCGTCGAGATCGGGCAGCGCCTGGAACTCGGAGACCCAGCAGCGATGCACGACGTAGCGGTGCACCGGCTGCGCCTCCTCGTTCAGGAGCACGATCGCGATCTCCTTCCGGAGCGCGGCGAGCGACGTCGACGCGGAGCCGTTCGTCAGGAGCTGCGCCGCGTTCGCCCACTCCTCGAAGTCGGAGTTGAACGTGACGCCGCGCTCCATCGTGATCGGCTCGTACTTCGTGCGGCCGAGCCCTTTGAGGATGACGGGATCGCCGCCCTCCTTGTACTCGATCACGTCCGACGAGCGCTTCAGCGCGCTGACCTTGCTCACGCCCGCAACGGGCGACGTGCTCTGCCCGAAGAAGACGAGGAACCGGTAGGTCTTGTACGGGTCGAAGCGATTGACGTTGACGGGGAACTGCGGGTTGCCTGGCATCTGCGCGCTCCTCTAGGTCGACGACTGCCCGGCGAGCTGGGCGATCTTCACGACGACGAACTCGGCGGGCTTGAGCGGCGCGAAGGAGACGACGATGTTCACGACCCCTTGGTCGATGTCGTCCTGCGACGTCGTGGTGCTGTCGCACTGGACCTTGAACGCCTTGTCCGCGGATCCCTGGAACGCTCCCTGGCGATACAGGCCGAGCATGAACGCGGTCACCTCTGCGCTCAGCGCGTTCCAGAGCGGGGTGTCGTTCGGCTCGAAGATCGCCCACTTGAGCGACGAGTACAGGGACTGCTCGATGAAGAGCGCCATCCGGCGCACCGCGACGTAGCGCCACTGCTCGAACGCGGGGTTCGCGGAGACCAGCGTGCGCGCGCCGAAGACGACGGTGCCCATCCCCGGGAAGCTTCGGATGACGTTGACGAAGTTCGGCGCGTTGTAGAGGACGCCGTTCTGCCCATCGGTCGTGACGCCCCACGGGACGACGCCGGTCGTGCCGAGGATGGTCGTCTCGAGCCCCGCCGGCGACTTCCACACGCCACGGTTGACGTCCTCGCGCGCGAAGATGCCCGCGACGAAGCCGCTCGGCGGCGACGTCGACGGGGCCAGCGTCACCGGGTCGGTTGTGCGCAGATACGGGAAGTACAGCGCGCCGTTCTGGCTGAGTGGCGGCGGGTCGGAGCCGCTCAGCACGTCCGCGATCGCTGCGGCGCCCGTGGGCGCGCCGGTGATGTGCTTCGCCGCCTCGTCGGCGACGGCGATCGCGGGCGGATCCATGATGAAGAACGCGCGCTTCTCCTCGCAGTACGCGAGCGCCTCGGCGAGCACCGCGGGGTCCGTGATCCCCGGCAGCAGCATCAGGTTGAAGATCGTCACCTTGTCTAGCGGCGCGTTCGCCGCGAACGCGTCGCCGAACTTCGTCAGGTCGATCGCGAGGTCGCCCTGGGCGGGGTCGGTCGTGTACCCGAGGGGGACGCTCGTCGCGGCGAGGCTGTCGTACGTGGTGAGCGCGGTCGAGGTGAGGTCGGCGACCGACACGAGACGCGATCCGGTCATCCGCGCGACGACGTCGGTGATCACGACGCGCCGGTAGGTCTCGACGGTCGAGCCGTAGGTGATCGTGATGTCGGCGGTGTCGTGCGTCGTGCCCTGCGTCGTCGTCAGGTTCGAGACGGTGGCGGTCATCTTCAGCCCCGCGGGCGTCTGCGACGCGACGCCGACGGGCTGCAGTGCGGTCAGTTCGAAGCCGTTCGTCCCGTCGCTCAGCGCCGCGGTCGGCGCGTCGACGCCCGTGCCTGTCGACGCGGGCGGGTCGCCGGCGAAGTAGTCGGCGGCTTTCAGCGAGACGACGTACGCGTGCGAGCCGCCGTTCTCGAAGAACTGGAAGACGGCCTGGCCGACGTAGTCCGGGAGGTACGGGCTCGAGAAGAAGCCGCCGAACGCGGATTCGTAGTCGGCGAAGCTGAAGAGCTCGTACGCCTGGCCGAACGGCGGGTCGCTCCCGTCGGGCAGCTTCCAGAACGGGTTCGTGAACCCGACGAAGACCGTCACCGACGTGGGAGCCGGCGTGACCGAGTGACTCGCACTCGGGAGCTCCTCGATATAGACGCCTGGGTAGCTCACTGTCACGGACACCTACGTCTCCTCTCCGCCCGCGAACCGGTGGCGGGCCTGGCTGCCACCGTAGGAGCGCTTCGTCACGCCACCGTCACCCGCCCGTCACGCATCGTCCGTTGACCCGGCCGGGGGACGCGTGATGTAGTGCGGACGAGCGATCGACGGGAGCTTCCGAGTGTCGTCACATCTCGGTTTGTCTCTGCGGCCAATCCAGCGAGGGCAGCGCCCGGGAGCGAGGCCACCGGTCCTGTCACTGACGCTCCTGCGCGGATTCCAACTCGAGTCGCACGGAAAGGACATTGAGCTGCCGCTCGGCTCGCAGCGGCTCGTCGCGTTCCTCGCCGTGCACCGCCGGCCGTTGCAGCGCGTTTTCGTCGCGGGGAACCTGTGGCTCGATCACGGCGAGGAGCGGGCAAACGCGAGCCTGCGCACGGCGTTGTGGCGCATCCGGCGGCTCGGCCTTCCGCTCGTCGACGCGACGCGCAACCAGCTCCAGCTCGCGCGCTCGGTCCAGGTCGACCTCTACGAGTCGGAGGCCCGCGCGCGCGCGCTCATCCACGACGACGACCCGGTGCACGCGGCGCACGATCTCGTGCTCGACGGAGAGGTGCTCGCCGACTGGTACGACGACTGGGTGATGCTGGAGCGCGAGAGCTACCGGCAGCTGCGACTGCAGGCCCTCGAGACGCTGTGCCGCCGGCTCGTGCTCGCGGGCGCGCACGCACTCGCGATCGAGGTCGGCCTCGCCTGCGTCTCCGCCGAGCCGCTGCGCGAAAGCGCTCATCGGGCGCTGATCGAGGCGCACTGCTCGCAGGGGAACGTGATCGAGGGGGCGCGTCAGTACGCGCTGCTGCGGCGCCTGCTCGCGGACCAGCTCGGGATCGAGCCGTCACCGGCGACGCAGGAACTCGTAAAGACGTTGCCCGCAGTGACGATCCCGTGACGCTCGCCCATTAGAACCGCCACGTGGCAGAGGAGCCGGAGCGTGCGGCAGCGCTTGCGATCCGCGCCTGGCTCGAACCCGGCCGCGACGCGGCCGAGGGCTTGCGCGCCCGGATCAGGTACTCGACGTCGCTCGAGACGCGCGAAGACGAGACGGTCGCGGCCGCGGCGTCGAGCGACGAGATCCTCGCCGTAGTCAGAGCGTGGCTCGACCAGTTCCTCGCGCGCAGCCCACGCGGGAGCGCTGACCGATGAGTGTCGGGAGCGGCCGGGTCAAAGCAGTGTCCGGCCGACTACCCGAGCAGTTCACTGTCCGGCCCCCGTGAGCGCGCGCAGCGGGTTCGTCCCGAGCTGCGCACATCACCGGCAGGGTGTGACGTCGTGGCAGCGCCTACTGGGCAAGGCTCGCATCACGGAGTCGCGGCGCGCTTCCGGATGAATGTGGTCATACGTCGGCGGTTCGTGCTTACTCAGTCGGCCGCCGCGGGTCCCGAGCCTGCGAGCCGGACGTTGACCCCCTCCCAACCGAACCCTAGGTCAGCCGGAAGGGAACAGGCTGTGCGACCCGGTGCGACCTTGTCGTCCGGAGGAGCAACAGGAAGGCAACAGAAGCCGCCCATTTGCAGCGGCTTCCTGAAGCCCTCTAACGGACTCGAACCGTTGACTCCCTCCTTACCATGGGTCGTCCGCAAGCGGATGCAACGGGAGGCGGCCGATTGCAAGTAGTTACGCGGTCTGGGCCGACTCGCTCTTCGCCGTGATTCGCGCGCCTTTGCGCCCGCTCTGCTCCACAAATGCTCCATCTGGCTTGACGGTCGGCTCGCTGGGTGCAGCGGGTAGTTGCACTGTGACGCGTAGCCCTCCCGCTTCGCGGGCGGCGAGGGTGAGGGTTCCGTCGTGTGCTTGGGTGATGCTTTTGACGATTGCCAGGCCGAGGCCGACGCCGGCGTCGGCGTGTTGGGTGCGTATGCGTTTGCTGCCGCGTTGAAACGGCTCGGCAAGCGTGTCGACTAGTTGTGGGTCGAGTTTCTCACCGGTGTTCTCGACGGTGAGGGCGACGCTGTCGGGCTGAGCGCTTGTCGTGACCCATACCCGGCCGTGTTCGGGCAAGTTGTGGGCGATCGCGTTGTGCACGAGGTTCGTGACCATCTGCAGTAGCAGTGCTGGTGAGCCGATGGTGGGGGCGATGTCGCCGGAGGTTTCGATGGTGAGGCCGCGTTGTTCTGCGAGGGGGAGGAGCGTTTCGGTGGCTTCTTCGGCTATGAGCGAAAGGTCGGTGTTTTCTGGAGCGAATGACCGTTGGTCGGCACGGCTGAGCAGGAGCAGTGCTTCGGTGAGGCCGATCGCTCGGGAGTTAACGGCGTAGAGACGGTCGACAAGTTCGCCGTTTCCGCTACTCGGATCGTTGCGGGCGACGTCGAGCAGCGTCTGCGTGACCGCCAGCGGCGTGCGCAGCTCGTGGGAGGCGTTGGCTGCGAATCGCTGCTGCTCGGACGCCACTCTCTGCTGTTCGGCGACATGTGCTTCGAGCCGGGCGAGCATCGTGTCGAAGGCGTCGGCAAGCTCCCGGAACTCGTCTGTCCGGCCTTCCAGCTCGATCCGGTGGGAGAGTGATCCGGTCGCGGCAATCCGGGTGGCGTCGGTGATGCGAGACAGCGGCGCGAGCATGCGGCCGGCGAGAAACCAGCCTCCCAGCAGACCGAACACCAACAGGCACGCCAGCACGATGGCAGCGACCGAGCCGAAGCCGTGCAGGGGGTCGGAGCGGTCGAAGAGAAACCACCACGACGGATGCATGTGGGCGAGCACTCCATTGGGCATGTAGCGCAGAACGACCACCCAAACGGCCGCGAGCATCAAGACGCCGGCGAGCAGCAGGAAGCCGGCGTAGCTGAGGGTGAGCCGGAGGCGAGCGCTCAACCCAGGCGCTCTATCCACGCTCTTCTTTCTCGTGCTCGGTGTCTGGTTGAGTGTCGATGCGGTAGCCGACGCCGGGCACGGTGGCGATGATCCACGGTTCGCCAAGGCGTTTGCGGAGTGCCGAGACCGTGATGCGCGGAGCGTTGGTGTACGGGTCGGCGTTCTCGTCCCATGCCCGCGCGAGAAGGTCTTCGGCGCTGACGATCCCGCCTTCGGCGGCGACGAGGACTTCAAGCACGGCGAACTGCTTCCTGGTCAGCGCGACGTAGCGGCCGTCTCGATAGACCTCGCGGCGGAACGGATCAAGCCGCAGACCGACGATCTCTCGGACAGGCGGCTTGTGGTGTGCGCGTCTGCGGTCGAGCGCTCTTAGCCGGAGCACGAGCTCGCGGAGCTCGAACGGCTTGGTCAGATAATCGTCGGCGCCGAGCTCGAAGCCGCTGGCTTTGTCGTCGATCCGGTCGGCGGCGGTGAGCATCAGGATCGGCATGCCGCTGCCGGACGCGACGATGCGCCCGGCGATCTCGTCGCCGGAAGGTCCGGGAACGTCCCGGTCGAGGACAGCGATGTCGTAGGAGTACACGCCCAGCAACTCAAGGGCGGTATCGCCGTCACCGGCGATGTCTGCCGCGATCGCTTCCAGGCGTAGGCCGTCACGGATGGCCTCCGCCATATACAGCTCGTCTTCAACGAGCAAGACGCGCACGCTCCGAATGCTACGAGCTGGCGTGTTTCGTCCGCGTATCGGAAACCGCATACGGGCTGGCAACACGACGCCTCCCAGACTGGAGGCATGAGCTACAGCCAGCGAGCGCGGACGACGACGCGACGTAGTTCCGGGTTCAGGGTCGGCGGCCTTCTGGTCGTCATCGCGGCGATCGCCGCAGTCCTGGGCCACCACCTCCTGGCGTCCTCGTCCTCGACGGCCACACCGCCCACCGACAGGCTTCCTCGCGAGCACCAGGGCGCGCTCGGCAATGCGCTGCGGAGCGTGGCGTGGCCGGCGTATGGCCAGGCCGCCGTCCAGATAGGACAGTCGCAGATCCAGGCCGGCCCGAACCAGCACGCGGCTCCGATCGCCAGCGTCGCGAAGGTGATGACGGCCTATCTCGTGCTTCGTGACCACCCGCTCGGCGTGGGCGAGGACGGGCCGACGATCACCCTGACCGACGCCGACGTCGCCGACACGGAGCGCCGGAGCCGGCAACGCGAGTCGGTCGTGCCGGTCATCGCCGGCGAACAGCTGGCCGAACGCCAGGCGCTGCAGGCTTTGCTCGTGCCGTCGGCGAACAACATCGCCGCCGTTCTCGCCCGGTGGGATGCGGGCTCGGTCGGACGCTTCGTCGCGCACATGAATGCGACCGCGTGGTCGCTCGGGATGACGCGCACCCGCTACACCGACCCGAGCGGCTACGACGACGCGACGGTGTCAACTGCCGCCGACCAGCTGCGCATCGTCGACGAAGCGATGCGCGTCCCCGCGTTCGCGAGCATCGTCGCGACAGCGAGCGCGACGTTGCCCGTCGCCGGCACGGTTCACAACACCAACACGCTGCTCGGACGCGACGGTTTCGTCGGCGTGAAGACCGGCTCGGACCGCGCTGCCGGCGGCTGTTTCGCGTTCCGGGCGATTCGCCAGGTGCACGGCAAGCGCACGACGGTCACCGGCGTCGTGTTGGGCCAGCCCGGTTACGACCTGATCGCCGCAGGACTCGCAGCGGCCGACGCGATGGTCGCCCGCATCAGCGGCGAACGAGTCGGGCCGGGCTCACCGCAACAACTCCCGGCGCCAGGGGCCCCGCCTCGCACGCACACCCGGCAGAGAACCGGTGTCGATCCCAACAGCACCCGAGGAGGAACCCCTTGACGAGAACACTCCCGCCGGCCGCCTTTGGCATGGCCGCCATCGTGGCCGTGATCGCCGCAGGCTGTGGCGGCACACCGAGCAGCAGCGACACGACCACCGCCGCCTCAGCACACGCGGGTAGCACCACCACCACGGTTGCGCACACCAGCACCGCCAATCACACGAGCACCCTGACCGCGCGTCAGAAGGCAGTGAAGTTCTCCGAGTGCTTGCGCGCCAACGGCGTCAGCGACTTCCCGGACCCGAACGCGTCCGGCGAGTTCCCCTCCTATGGGGTCAGCGTAACCGCAGCCGTGTGGACGAAAGCCGTCGCCGCATGCAAGTTCCTGCAGCCGCCGGGCTCACTCAACGCGCACTTGACCCAGACGCAGTTTTCGGCGGCGCTCAAGTTCGCGCAGTGCGTCCGCGAGCACGGCGTGCCGGACTTTCCCGACCCCGTCAACGGCCAGCCGCTCATCGACACAAACCGCATCCCGTCCGCCAACAAGCCGGGCGGCATGACCATCCTCAACGCGGCTACGCACACGTGCGGCCATCTCCTCGCACAGCAAACGGGGGGCCAGTAGTGAGGGGCAAGACGTGGGCGGGCGCCGCTCTTGCGGTTGTCGCGATCAGCGCGGGCTGCGGAAGCACCGGCGGCAATCACACTGCCGCAACCCCGGGCACCGCCAGCAGGGGTGGAACCAGCACGTCGTCGACTCGCGCCAAGGCGGTGAAGTTCTCCGAGTGCATGCGCTCCAACGGTGTCGGCGCGTTTCCGGACCCCGACGCATCGGGTGCGTTGACCATCGACGCGGTAGCGAACGGCTCGTCGCTGAACACGAGCTCGGGGACGTTCAAGCACGCGCTGAACGCGTGCAAGGACCTGGAGCCCGCGGGCTTCACGGGCAACCAGAGAAGCCCGCAGGAGCAGAAGGCTGCTCTCGCGTTCGCTCAGTGCATCCGCGACAACGGCGTGCGGGACTTTCCTGACCCTTCCAAGACCGACCCGCTCGTCGACACGAATCGCATTCCGTCCGCGAATACGCCAGGTGGCCTCACGCTTCTCAACGCGGCGATGCGGAAGTGCGGCCAGTACGCGGCCACGGCTGGCGTCCGGGGAAGCAAGTGATGCGCAAGAGGTGGGTGCTGGCCGCCGCAGCGGTCATCCTCATTGCCGCAGTCGCGATCGGCGTCGTGGTCGTGACCTCGGGCAGCGGGAAGGCGACCCCGACGGCGCAGGCGTCAGCGGTGAACACCGCCACGGTGGATCGCGGGACGCTCTCGGACATGGTTTCCCAATACGGGATCCTTTCCTATCGGGCGCGCTCCGACGGATCGCCGTACGCGGTGATCAACCGCGCCGGCGGGACGTACACCGAGCTGCCCAGTGCGGGCGACAAGGTGGACTGCGGCGCCGTGATCTATCGCGTCAACAACCAGCCGGTGCTGCTTCTGTGCGGCCCGCTGCCGGCATACCGGTCGCTGTCGGAGGGCGAGAGCGGACTCGATGTCGCCGCACTCAACGCCAACCTGGTGCATCTCGGCTACGCCACCCGAAAGCAGCTCGATCCGTCCTCGCACGACTTCGGCTCCGCCACGGCGGCTGCACTCAAGAAGTTGCAGTCCAAGCTTGGCGAGGATCAGACTGGGTCGCTCGCTCTCGGCCAGGCGGTGTTCCTGTCCGAGTCGGTGCGGATCGCCAGGGTGACCGGGGAGCTCGGCGGCGCCGCGCAACCTGGCATGCAGGTCGCGCAGGCCACCTCGGACACGCTCGAGGTGGAAGTCAACCTCGACCCCTCCCAGCAGCGCGAGGTGAACAAGGGCGACCGCGCGCAGATCACGCTGCCCGACAACACCACGGTCACTGGGAAGGTTGACCGGCTGGGGCGAGTTGCCCAGACGCAGAACAGCCAGGACCCGAACGCCGGCGCGACCATCCCCGCCTACATCAGCCTCGATCACCCGCAACAGGCCGACGCGCTCGATCAGGCGCCGGTTCAGGTGGCGATCACAACGAAGGGAGTCGAGAACGCGCTGAGTGTTCCCGTGACGGCGGTCATCGGTCGCTCCGGCGGCGGCTTTGCGGTCGAGGTCGTCGGCACCAACGGACAACGCGACCTCGTCCCCGTCAAGCTCGGCCTGTTCGACACCGCCGGCGGACGAGTCCAGATCATCGAAGGCGATCTCCACGAGGGCGAGCAAGTGGTGGTCCCATCGTCATGACCGCAGCGGTACTGGAGCTGGACGGAGTTACGAAGGTCTACGGCGAGGACCCGCCCGTTCCCGCCCTTCGCGGAGTGTCCTTTTCGGTTCGACCCGGTGAGCTGGTCGCGATCGTCGGACCGTCCGGCTCGGGCAAGTCCACGCTCCTGCACGTCATCGGAACACTCGAGCGGCCGAGCAGCGGCGTCGTCCGGATCGGCGGTGTCGACGCCGCGCAACTCGACGACCGCGCGCTGTCGAGGCTGCGCGCTCGCAACATCGGCTTCGTCTTCCAGCAGTTCTTCCTCGCCGAGCACGCGACGGTGCGGGACAACGTCGCCGACGGTTTGCTGTACGCAGGCGTCCGCGCGGCCGAGCGGTATCGACGCGCGGAGGAGGCGATCGAACGGGTCGGCCTCTCCGCGCGCGCGGGCTTCAAGCCAACCAAGCTCTCCGGCGGGGAACGGCAGCGGGTTGCGATCGCCCGCGCTCTCGTCGGGCATCCGGCGATCGTTCTCGCCGACGAGCCGACCGGGAACCTCGACAGCACCAACGGTGCATCGATCATGGAACTGATCCGCGAGCTCAACAGGGCCGGCGCGACCATCATCATGATCACCCACGACGAAGGCCTCGCCGATCAATTGCCCCGCCAGATCCGTGTCCTCGACGGCGAGATCATCTCCGACCGCACGAAGGGAGGCGCGTCGTGAGCGCCGACGGCGAACGCCTCGAATTGCGCGACTGGCTGCGGGTGGCCGGTGTCGGGCTGCGCTCGCGGCCGCTGCGTGCAGCACTGTCCGCACTCGGGATCGCGATCGGAACAGCAGCGATCGTCGGCGTGCTCGGGCTCTCGGCCTCCTCACAGGCCGGCCTGATCGCCGAGATCAACCGGCTCGGCACGAACCTGCTCACGGTCGACGCCGGGCAAAGCCTCACCGGCGGCCCGGCACAACTGCCCCGCGAAGCGCCGGCGCGCATCACGCTCTTGAACAACGTCACACAGGTGGCAGACACCGCCCTGATCAAGAACACCTACGTCTACCGCAGCTCGATCGTCCCGGTGACCGAGACCGGCGGCCTCCAGGTGCGGGCCACCAGCCTGAACCTACTGCCCGTGCTCGGCACCGGCCTCGCACGCGGCGACTGGCTCAACCAGGGCACCGCCCGGCTGCCGGTCGCGGTGCTCGGCGCAGTCGCCGCGCAACAACTGGGCATCGACCGCGTCTATCCCGGCCAGCGGATCTGGCTGGGCGGCCAATGGTTTGACATCGCCGGCATCCTCAATCCTTCTCCGCTGACACCCGACATCGACGTCAGCGCGCTGATCGGATATCCCGCCGCCCAGACCTACCTCGGCTACCTCAGCATTGTCGGCGGCGAACAGAAGACCGGCCCACCAAGCAGCATCTACGTGCGCGCCGCCACCGGACACGAGGCGACCGTGCAGTCGCTCCTCGCAAAATCTGCCGACCCTGAGGCACCCTACGAGGCGGCCGTCAGCCAGCCTTCCGACGTGCTCACCGCACGCGCTGCCGCAGCCGGCGCCTTCAACAGCCTCTTCCTCGGACTCGGAGTCGTGGCACTGATCGTCGGTGCCGTCGGCGTCGCCAACATCATGATCATCTCCGTTCTGGAGCGCCGCTCGGAGATCGGCCTCCGCCGCGCCCTCGGCGCGACCAAGAGTCAGATCCGAACCCAGTTCCTCGCCGAGTCGATCCTCCTCGCCGTCATCGGTGGCATCGTCGGCGTGCTCGCCGGCGCCATCGCAACCGCGATCTACGCCAGCACGAAGAACTGGGCCGTCATCATCCCCGCCAAAGCGTGGACGGGCGGCATCGCCTCCGCCATCCTCATCGGCGCCATCGCCGGCCTGATGCCCGCCATTCGAGCATCCCACATGCCACCCACCGTGGCACTGCGAACGGTGTAGACAGCATCGGCCCTCCAACTCCTTCTCTGTTGGAGGATGCCGGCAGGAGGGGGTCGACTCGTGAAAGGAGTTGACCCAAGCGATGGTGCAGCAAGGACAGGTATTTCAACTAACCGGACGCGGATCCGACGGCGAGCGGCTGTGGGCGTTTCGCTACCGCACAGGCGGGCGCGACTCGCGACGTGTGCAGCGTGGTGGCTTCGCGACCGAGCAGGACGCGCGCGATGCGCTCGAGCGTGAGCTGGAGCGGCTTCGTCATGAACGGCGGATTGTCCGGACGCTGACCTTGTCGGAGCTCGTCGAGATCTATCTCCGCCAACACGACGTGCAGCCGGTGACGATCGAGAAGCTCCGCTACCTGCTCAGCAAGGCGACAGCGGTCTTCGGCGATCGGAAGATCGGCGAGCTGACCTCGCAAGAGATCGCCGCCTGGCGGATGACCATCTCACCCGGCTACCGCTTCGAGGCGACCCAGGCGTTACGGCAGGTCCTTCATCGAGCGGTGGCGTGGGGGCTGCTCGACGTCAACCCGGCCAAGGTCGGTGTCGACAACCCGGTGCGGCGGCGGAAGGAGCAGCATCCGTTCGAGTCGTGGGCCGAACTGGAAGCACTCGCAGCGGCGATCGGCCCGCGCTACGGGCCGATGATCCTCTTCGCCGCGGCGACCGGGCTACGGCCGGCTGAGTGGATCGCACTCGAGAAGCGCGATGTCGATCGCGACGAGCGGGTCGTCTACGTTCGCCGCTCCTTCACCCGAGGCGAGCTCAAGATCCCGAAGACGGAGGCGAGCACGCGAGCAGTCCCTCTGCAGGCTCGCGCGCTCGACGCACTCGACCGAATCAAGGACGGCAACCGATCGTCGCTGCTGTTCCCCGGCGAGCGAGGCAGGTACCTCGATATCCACCACTTCCGCCCGTTCCGCTGGCGGCCGGCGCAGAAGGCGGCGGGCATCTCGCCGCTTCGGCGGGTCTACGATCTCCGGCACACGTTCGCGACGTTCGCGCTCTGTGCCGGCATCTCGACATTCGATCTCTCCCGTTACATGGGTGCCAGTCTGACCATGATCGACCGCCACTACGGTCACCTCGCCCGCGACGGACGCGAGCACGCGATCAGGCTGCTCGATACCCTCAACGCGCCGTGGACGCTGGTGGACGCTCGGTGGACGCCGACCGAACAGAACGGCGTCAACCCTGAAAACGAAAGCGATGCCTAAGCAGGGAGAAAGCTGAAGCCCTCTGACGGACTCGAACCGTCGACCCCCTCCTTACCATG
>DATBIC010000078.1:0-6067 GCA_036557145.1 Gaiellaceae bacterium | reverse complement strand
TCGCCCGGGACGGCGTCTTCCAGTCCTGGCTGCGCACCCAGGAGGCGGGCCTGCTTGCGTCCGCCGTCTGCGCCCGCGACGACCTGCCGAGCGAGGGGGACGTCGACCTCACCGCCTGGGTCCCGTTTCTCGGCGACTAGGGCGTCGGGACGGTGCCTGGCACCTCGGTGCCAGGCACCCGGCTCTTCGGCTCATGCACGGAGATCGAGGAGGCGCTTCGCCTTGCCGGCCGAGCGCTCGACGGTGCCGGGCTCCGTGACGTCGACGCCGACGCTGACGCCGGCGTTCTCCTTGACGAGCGCGGCGAGCGCCGCGCCGTTCGCGGTTCGCGTCGCCAGGTCGGCGGCGTCGGCGCGCGCCTCGACGTGGACCGTGAGCTCGTCGAGCCGCTCCGGCCGCGTCAGCACGAGCTGGAAATGCGGCGACAGGCCGGGCACGCGCAGGATCAGCTCCTCGATGCGCGACGGGAAGAGATTGACGCCGCGCAGGATGATCATGTCGTCGCTGCGTCCGGTGATCTTCTCGATCCGCCGCATCGTCCGCGCGGTCCCGGGCAGCAGCTGCGTCAGATCGCGCGTCCGGTACCGGATGACCGGCATCGCCTCCTTCGTCAGTGAGGTGAAGACGAGCTCGCCGCGCTCGCCGTCGGGGAGCACCGCCCCTGTCTCCGGGTCGACGATCTCCGGGTAGAAGTGGTCCTCCCAGACGTGGAGGCCGTCTTTCGTCTCGACACACTCGCTCGCGACGCCCGGGCCGATCACCTCAGAGAGGCCGTAGATGTCGACCGCGTGCATGTCGAACCGCTGCTCGATCTCGCCGCGCATCTCGGTCGTCCAGGGCTCGGCGCCGAAGATCCCCACCTTCAGCGAGCTCGCGCGCGGATCGCGTCCCTGGCGCTCGAACTCGTCGAGGATCGCGAGCATGTACGAGGGCGTCACCATGATCACGTCGGGCTCGAAGTCGGCGATCAGCTGCACCTGCCGCTCGGTCAGGCCGCCCGAAACCGGGATCACGGTGCAGCCGAGGCGCTCCGCGCCGGCGTGCGCGCCGAGCCCGCCGGTGAACAGCCCGTAGCCGTACGCGACGTGGACGCGGTCGCCGGGCCGCCCGCCGGCGGCTCGAATCGAGCGCGCGACGACGTCGGCCCACATCTCGAGGTCGCCGCTCGTATAGCCGATCACCGTCGCGCGCCCCGTCGTGCCGCTCGACGCGTGGATGCGCGCGATCCGCTCGCGCGGCACGGCGAACATCCCGAACGGGTACGACTCGCGCAGGTCGTCCTTGGTCGTGAACGGGAGTCGCGCGAGGTCGTCGAGCGCGCGGCAGTCGTCCGGATGGAAGTCCGCGGCGTCGAGGCGCGACCGGTAGAGCGGCACGTGCTCGTAGGCGTGGCGCAGCGTCCAGCGCAGCCGCTCGAGCTGCAGCGCGGCGAGCTCGTCCCGCGACGCGCGCTCGATCGGCTCGAGCTCGTCGGGGCGTGGCGCCAGGTCTTGCATCGCGCCACTCGAGCATAGATGGGCAGGCCCGGCACGTTCCCCCGGCCGGGCCTGCCCCGCTCGGAGCGAGCGACTGCGGACTAGACGCCCGGTACGGAGGCGGGCGGCGTCGGCGGCGTGTCGACCGCCGGCGGCTGCTGGCCGATCGCGTGGAAGCTCTGGCGCAGCTTCAGCACGGCCAGCCGGGCCTGCAGCACCGCGGCACGCATCTCGAGGTTCGTCGCACGGATCTGCAGGTTGGCCTCGCGGACCAGCGGGCGCAGCTGGTGGCGCGGGACGCCCTGCAGGCGGGCGGCCTTGACGTCGGCGCGCAGCTTGGCGCGGTCGCCGAGGCAGACGGCGCGCAGCGACTTCCAGTCGCCCTGCAGCTTCAGTGCGTCGAGCCGGATCTTCAGGCGCGCCGCCTTCTTGTCGGACGTGCCGACGAGCGAGTTCGCGTCCGCCTGCAGCGTGGCCGCGTCCGCGACGACGGTGTCGTGCTTCGTCTGCACGTCGGAGACGAGCTTTGCGATGTCGGCCTGGACGGTCGCGACGGGATCGTCGGCGAGCGCCGCGACCGGCACGAGTGCGGCGACGGCGATCGCCAGTGCGAGGAGGGAGAGGATCTTCCGCATGGTGGTGGTCACGCTCCTGGGGTGGTTGCTGGTTCGAAGGGAGGTACGGACGGAGCGTGTCCGCGCGGTGTCAGCCGGGCGTCTCGCCGACGTAAACCGGCCGTAAAACTGGCGGCGGGCTCAGCTCAGCCTGAAGACCTGCACCGACTCGATGTACCCGAGCGAGTACTCGTTGTTGTCGGTGCAGTGCATGCCGAACGAGGCTGCACCGCCGGTCCAGAGCGCGACGACGGCTCCTGCCTCGTCTGTCGTCGGCGTGTAGGCCGTGTTCTCGCCCCACGGGCCGGTGAGGTGCATGGTGATCTCGTGGCCGCTGAAGTGACCGACGACGAGGTACGTCGCGGGCTCGGGCGGGCGGAAGCTGACGTATGCGGCGCTCCCCGTCCAGTCGTCGTTCGGCCCCAGCTGCACGATCGTGTCCATGAAGATCAGGTCGGAGCTCGTGTCCCAGCGGCCCGGCATGTAGACGTCGAGGCTCCCGAGCTCGGCGTAGGGGTTGCGCGCCGTCAGCTCGAGCAACGCAGGCTCGGTCGGCGTGACCTCCTCGTCGGCCAGCTCCGACGCGAGCTCGGCGATGCGCGCCCGGCTGACGCGCTGCAGCAACGGCACGTCGATCGAGACGTCGGTCTGCGGCGTCCTGCCGCGGAGCGACTCGTGGCCGTTCGTGGGTGCCGTCGGGTGGGACATGCCGCTCTCCCTCCTCCGGTGCCGCAGAAGCCGGAACTCGAAGTAACGCCCTCCACGGTACGTGCTCCGGACGGCGGCATCAACTCACGGCGAGCGCGGCCGCGATCGTCGCCGGGACGAGCAGCGCTCCGAGGCGCGAGTAGGCCGCGATCGAGGCGTCGGCGCCGACCGAGCGTGCGGCCCGGAGCCAGAGCAGCGCGGACAGCGAGCCCGTGACGGCGAGGTTCGGGCCGAGATCGAGCCCGACGAGCAGCGCGTGCGGGTGCGCCGGCGGCCGCGCCGAGAGCAGGACGGCCGCGGGCAGGTTGTCGAGCAGCACCGACGCGGCGGCCGAGGTCGCGGCCGTCGCCCACGGCCCCGCGGCCGCGAGCAGCTCGGTCGGCCCGTGCCAGGATCGCGCGAGCGTGCCGAGGCAGACGGTGAGGGCGAACAGGGCCGCGAGCACCGGGGCGCCGACCTTCGGCCGCACGCGCCGGGCGGCGGTGACGACGAGGCCGAGCACGAGCACGGGCAGCGCCGGCTCGCCCAGCGCCAGGACGAGCACGGCCGCGAGGACGACGGCGGCGAGCCCGGCGCCGACGTGCAGCGGCACGTCCTGTTCGGCGTGCTCGCGCTCCCGCGTCCCCGGGTGGACGAACGCCGCGACGAAGCCCGCCGTCAGCGCGCACGACACCAGCCACGGCCGCAGCATCGTCCACCCGGTGCCGCCGTGGCCGAGGACGAGCAGGTTGGTGAGGTTCGAGCCGGGGAGGAGCAGCGAGGCCGAGTTGGCCATGAACACCGAGCCGTACAGGAAGGGCCGCTCGCTCGTCCCCGACCGCCGCGCCGCGTGCACGAGCACCGGCGTCATGAAGACGACGGACGTGTCGAGGTTGAGGACGGCCGTGAGCGCGGCGACCAGCGCGAGCAGCGCGAGCAGCAGGATGTGCGGCGGCAGCCTCAACCGGGAGACGGCCGCGCCGGCGGCCTCGAAGACACCGTCCTCGGCGGCGATCGCCCCGATCAGCAGCAGGCCGGTGACGAGCGCGAACGGCGGCCATGTCCGCTCCGAGGCGGCTAGCATCGCATGCCACAGCACGCTTAACAGTTAAGCAAACTAAACTTATGCCACGCCCCCGGAACCACGCCTCGAGCCGCGACGCGGCGGCGGCGCTCGCCCGGACGGCGCCGCTCGTCAGCCGCTGGGTGGAGCGGCTGCTCGCCTCCCACTCGCCGCCGCTCACGGTCGCGCAGTACGTCGTGCTCGAGGCCGTCGGAGCCGGGGACGTGCTCGGGGCCGACCTCGCCCGCCGCGCGGCCGTGTCCCCCGCCGCCGTGTCGCAGCTCCTCGGCGCGCTCGAGGCGGCCGGGCTGCTCGAGCGCCGCCGGACGGCGGACGACCGACGGCGCCAGCCGCTCGAGCTGACACGCGCCGGCCGTGCGTGCCTCGAGTCGGCGCGGGCCCTGCTCGCCGAGCGCCTCGCCGGCCTGCTCGGCGACCTGCGCGGGCCGGAGGCGGACGCGCTCGCGCGCCTGCTCGAGCGGCTGGAGGCGGCGCTCGGCGGGTCGCCGCCGCCCCGGCGGCCGCCGCGGCCGCCCCGCCCGCACCCGCCGCCGCCCCGGCCGCGACGGTGAGATCCGCCCCGGCCTCCTACGATGGAGAGGCGTTGACGGGTTCCCACCACGGGCACGCGCACGTCCACGTCGAGGCCGACACCGACTCGCGCCGGCTGACGATCGCGCTCGTGCTGATCGTCGGCCTGATGGTCGTGCAGGTGGTCGCAGGCATCCTCGCCGAGTCGCTGGCGCTCGTCTCCGACGCCGCGCACATGCTCACCGACGCCGGCGCGCTCGTGCTCTCCCTGGTCGTGATCCGGCTCGTGCGCCGGCCGGCCGGCGGCAACCTGACCTTCGGTCTGCGCCGTGCCGAGATCCTCTCGGCGCAGGCGAACGGCGTGACGCTGCTGGTCCTGGCCGGTCTGATCGTCTACGAGGCGATCCACCGGCTGATCGCTCCGCCGCAGCCCGCGGGCGCCGTCGTGCTCGCCGTCGCGCTGCTCGGCATCGCGGTCAACCTGATCGCGACGGGCCAGCTCGCGCGCGCCAACCGCGAGTCGCTCAACATCCGCGGCTCGTACCTCCACCTGCTGACCGACCTGCTGGCGTTCGCCGCGACCGCCGTCGCGGGCGTGATCATCATCACGACGGGCTTCGACCGGGCCGACCCGATCGCGTCGCTGTTCGTAGCGGCGATCATGTTCCGGGCGTCCTACGGCCTGCTCCGCGACTCCGGCCGCGTGCTCCTCGAGGCCGCGCCCGAGGGGATGAGCGTGGCCGAGATCGGCGAGGCGATCGCGTCGTTCCCGCACGTCGAGAGCGTCCACGACCTCCACGTGTGGCAGGTGTCGTCGGGCTTCCCCGCGCTCTCGGCCCACGTGCTCGTGCGTCCGGACGACGACTGCCACGGCGTCCGGCGCGGGCTCGAGCGCGTCCTCGTCGAGCGCTTCGGCATCGAGCACACGACGCTGCAGGTCGACCACTCCCGGAGCGAGCGCCTGATCGTCATCGAGCGGCAGAACGCGTCCGATAGGTAGTTTCCGGTAGATCTCATTTCAGAGGAGGAGAACGATGGCGCTGCAGCTCGGCGAGACCGCACCGGATTTCCAGGCAGAGACGACCGAGGGACCGATCAGCTTCCACGACTGGATCGACGACTCGTGGGTCGTGCTCTTCTCGCACCCGAAGGACTTCACCCCGGTCTGCACGACCGAGCTCGGGTACATGGCGAAGATCAAGCCGGAGTTCGACAAGCGCGGCGTCAAGATCATCGGCCTCTCCGTCGACCCGGTCGACAAGCACAGCTCCTGGGCGAAGGACATCGAGGAGACGCAGGGCGTCGCCCCCAACTACCCGATGATCGGCGACAGCGACTTCAAGGTGTCGAAGCTCTACGGGATGCTCCCCGCCGACGTCGACGGCGACGCCGCCGCCCGGACGCCCGCCGACAACCAGACGGTGCGGAACGTCTTCGTCGTCGGGCCCGACAAGAAGGTGAAGCTCGTGCTCGTCTACCCGATGTCGACCGGCCGCAACTTCGACGAGGTGCTCCGCGTGATCGACTCGCTGCAGCTGACGGCGACGAAGAAAGTCTCGACGCCGGTGAACTGGCAGCACGGCGACGACGTGATCATCTCCGGGTCCGTCTCCGACGACGAGGCGAAGGAGCTGTTCGGCGAGTGGGAGTCGCCCAAGCCGTACATCAGGATCGTGCCGCAGCCGCGCTGACGGCGA
>DATBIC010000077.1:0-1847 GCA_036557145.1 Gaiellaceae bacterium | reverse complement strand
CTTCGCCGTCCTCTGCTTCGCCGTCCCGATCGCCGCGCACGGTGCCTGGCACTGGAGCGCGCAGACGCCGACCGATCGGCAGGCGCTTCCGCCGCGGCTCGTTCACGCCCTGCGGACGAAGGTCCCGCACGGCGCGGTCGTGCTCGCACCGCTCGGCGTCAGCTATCGCGTGGTCGCCGACGCGCCGCTCTACGTCGTCGGGCTCCCCGTCACCCACGTCGCCGACACGAGGGCGAACGACCCGTACGGCCGGGCGAAGGCAGTCGAGCACTGGCTGAAGACGCGCGATCCGCGCGTCGCTGCGCGCTACGGGGCGACCTGGGCGATCCTCGACGGCCGCCTCTATCGTCTCCCGCGGTGAAGGTGCTCCTCGTGACGATGTACTTCCCTCCCGCCGGAGGCGGAGGCGTGCAGCGTCCGCTCAAGTTCGCGACACACCTGCCGGAGCTCGGTGTCGAGACGCACGTGCTCGCGCCCGACGACCCGAAGTGGATCCATCGCGACGAGGAGCTGCAGCCGCCGACGCTCGCCTGGGTGCACCGCGCCCGCTACGTCGGGCCGAAAGGCCGGAAGCCGGCGGAGGAGCTCCACGGCACCGGCGGCCTCGAGCGCTTCACGCGGCAGGCGCAGCTCGCCGGCCGCCGGCTGCTCGTCCCGGACGAGAACGTGAGCTGGAACCTGACCGCGATCCCGACTGCGATCCGGATCGCGAAGCGCGAGGAGATCGATGTCGTGCTCACCACCTCGCCTCCGTCGTCGGTGCATCTCGTCGGCGCCGCCGTGAAGCAGGCGGTCGGGATCCCGTGGGTGGCCGACCTCCGCGACTCGATCGTGGCGCACCCGCACCGGCGCGCGGAGTCGCGCCTCGTTCGCGCGAAGGAGACGGGCGAGCACGCCGTGGCGCGGCTCGTCTCGCGCTTCGCGGACGCGATCGTGTGCGTCTCCGACGCGATCGCGGACGAGATGCGCGAGCGGTCGCCGGCCGGGAGCGTCACGACGATCGCCAACGGCTCCGACTTCGACGACTTCGCGGGGCTCGAGCATCAGCCGTCGCCGCGCTTTCGGCTCACGCACGCAGGCTCGTTCTTCGGCAAACGCGACCCGCGCCCGTTCCTGACCGCGCTCGCGCGCTCCGAGCTGGACGTCGTCGCGCGCTTTCTCGGCGACTTTCGTTCCACCGACCGCGAGTGGGCCGAGTCGCTCGAGCTGGGAGACCGCCTGGAGCTGATCCCGTACGCGCCGCGACGGCGCTCGCTCGAGCTGCAGCGCGACTCCGAGGCGCTCCTGCTGCTGATCCCGGAGGCCGGGGGGCGTGGGAAGGGCGTGCTCAGCGGCAAGGTGTTCGAGTACCTGGCCGCCGAGCGGCCGATCCTGGCTCTCGTACCGCCGGACGGGGCCGCCGCCGATCTGATCCGCGCCGCGGACGCCGGGGTCGTCGTCGCCCCGGAGGACGTCGAGGGAATCGAGGCGGCGTTGCGCGACCTCCACGCACGCTGGCAGGCGGGCACGCTCGAGGCGGCGCCCCTGTCCGCCGAGTGGCAGCGCAGGGTCTCACGCCGCACGCGCGTCGAAGAGCTCGCGACCCTGCTCGATCAGGTGACTGGATGAGGCAAGTCACGAGCTTCCTGTTCCTCGCGAGCGTGTTCTGCGTCACGTTCGAGAAGGTGCACTGGACGTTCGCCGGCACCGTCGGCCTTGCCGACTTTCTCGCGATCGGGTTCCTGATCGCCTTCGTCGCCGGCACGCAGCGGTTCCGCGTCCCGTACACGACCGTGGTCGTGCTCGGCTTCTTCGCCGTCTTCCTGATCGCCTACCTGCTCGGGTACTTCGACCTCTCCGACTCCGAT
>DATBIC010000076.1:0-53373 GCA_036557145.1 Gaiellaceae bacterium | reverse complement strand
CCTGCCCGTCCGCTACGTCGGCTTCACGATCCCCGACGAGTTCTTCGTCGGCTACGGCTTCGACCTCGACGAACGACACCGCAACCTGCCCGATCTGCGCTTCGTGCGGGCCGCCGCCTAGCATTCTCTTCCCCGAGTTTTAGGCATGGCTAAAATAGGGAGGTGATCGCCTCCCGGCCGGCCGCGCTCCCCGAGGGTCTCCAGACCGTCGACGAGGCGCTGCACCGGACGCGCTTCCGCATCCTGCCCTTCCTCGGCCCGGCCTTCATCGCGTGCGTCGCCTACATCGATCCGGGCAACTTCGCGACGAACATCGCGGCGGGGTCGAAGTACGGCTACACGCTGGTCTGGGTGGTCGTCGCGGCCAGCCTGATGGCGATGCTGATCCAGACGCTGTCCGCGAAGCTCGGGATCGCGACGGGGCTCAACCTGCCCGAGGTCTGCCGCCGCCGGTATTCGCGGCGGGTGTCGCTCGGCCTGTGGGTGCAGGCCGAGGCGATCGCGATGGCGACCGACCTGGCCGAGTTCCTCGGTGCGGCCGTCGGACTGCAGCTGCTCTTCGGCTTCGGGCTGTTCCCCTCGGCGATCCTCACCGGCATCGCGGCGTTCGCGATCCTCGGCCTGCAGCGCTTCGGCGTCCGGCTGCTCGAGGCGGTGATCGCCGCGATCGTGGGCGTGATCGGCACCTGCTACCTGGCCGAGCTCGTCTTCTCGAACCCCGACCTGAGTCAGGTCGGACGCCACGCCGTCGTCCCGGGCCTCAGCGGCTCCGACTCACTGCTGCTCGCGGTCGGGATCCTCGGTGCAACGGTGATGCCGCACGTGATCTACCTCCACTCGGCGCTCACGCAGGACCGACTCGTGCCCGAGACGGACGAGGACGCGATCACGCTCTTTCGCTACACGCGGATCGACGTGCTGATCGCGATGACCGTCGCCGGGTTGATCAACGTCGCGATGCTCGTGATGGCGGCAAGCACGTTCTACGGCAGCGGCCATCGCGACGTCGATTCGCTCGAGGGCGCGCACACGACGCTGCAGCCGATCCTCGGCAACGCGTCGAGCGCGCTGTTCGCGCTCGCGCTCGTCGCGTCGGGGCTGTCGAGCTCGGCCGTCGGCACGCTCTCGGGCCAGGTCGTGATGCAGGGCTTCATCCGCAAGCAGATCCCGATCGTCTGGCGCCGCCTGGCCACGATGGCGCCCGCGTTCATCGTGATCGCGCTCGGTTTGGATCCGTCGCGCACCCTGGTCGTCTCGCAGGTCGTGCTCTCGTTCGGGATCCCGTTCGCACTCGTGCCGCTCGTCAGCTTCACGTCGAAGCGCGAGGTGATGGGTCAGCTCGTCAACCGGCGGATGACCACGGTGGCGGCAGTCGCGATCGCCGCGGCGATCATCGCGCTGAACACGTTCCTGCTCGTGCAGACGCTGACGTAGCTGCGGTCAGGCGGGCGCGCGGCTCGCGAGCAACTCGTCGAGGTCGAGCGGCGCATCGATCGCGGGTGCGTCCTCCGAGCCGTACCGCGGCCATTCGTCGAACGGCCTGTCCCAGGCGAGCTCGAGGTCGTTGCCGTCCGGGTCGCTGAGGTAGACGGCGAGATGCGTGCCGTGGTCGGTGAGCTGCCGCAGCGGGACGCCGGCGTCGACGAGGCGGCCGACCGTCTCGGCGAGCTGCGCCCGCGTCGAGAAGTTGAGCGCCACGTGATGCAGCCCCGCGACTCCGTCCGGCTGCGGCGAACCGCCGGCCGACTTCCAGGTGTTGAAGCCGAGATGGTGGTGATAGCCGCCGGCCGATACGAAGAGGATGTCGCCCGTCGTGCCCCAGCCCGGGACGCCACGCGCCTCGTGGACGACGTCGAAGCCGATGATGCCGACGTAGAAATCGCGCACCCGGTCGATGTCCGCGGTGCGCAGGTGGACGTGGCCGATGCGAAGGTGCGGGTCGACGGGCCGCTCGGCGGCGGCCATCGGCTCGATCGGTCCCTGCGGTCCGCTCACGCTCGAAAGTCTTCCACGGACCGCGAGGGCTGCGCGCGGTCGAGCGCGCGCAGCGCCTCGGCCGCGGACTGGCGCAGCGGCCCGACGAGCTCGCGGTACTCCTCGTCCCCCACCTTCCCCGTCCGATGGTCGAACTCGAGCTCCTTGAGCGCCGCCAGCGCGCGGTCCCGCTCTTCGGCCAGCGTGAGCCGCTGCTCCTCCTCCGCGCTGGGCGCGTCGAGCCGGTCGTCGTCGACCTCCGGCTCGCGCAGGAACGGCAGGCACACGATCATGACGGCAGCCGCCGCGAGCGCGACGACGAGAACCAAGGCAACGACGCTCACGCGCGCGCGGGTGCGAGGCGAAGCACGAGGCGGCGCTGCTCACGGGCGTCGGGCCACATCGCGACCAGCGCGCCGAGCAGGAAGACGATCCCGGCCACCCAGATGAGGTTCACGAGCGGTTTGACCAGCACGTTGAAGAAGACGACGTTCGAGCTCTTCTGGAAGTCGGCGATCACGTAGAGGTCCTGCGCGCGTAACCAGTCCGTCTTGATGCCGACGTCGTTGTCGGTCTCGTCGAAGCCCGTGTACGTGACGTTGCCGGTGCGGAGGGTGCCGCTCCAGGGCCCGGACACGTGCAGCACGGCGTACCGGCCCACGCGATTCGGGTCGTTTCGGATCGGGTCGACGCCCTCGTAGGTCAGACGGTATGCGCCGACGCTCGTCGATTGGCCCGGGCGCAAGTGACGCTCGACGTTCGTTCCGTAGGCGCTCGATCCGGCGATGCCGATCGCGAGCAGCACGATCGCGAAGTGCACGATGTAACCGCCGTAGCGGCGCCGGTTGCGTCCGATCAGCTTGAACAACGACCCGGTCGCTCGCGTACCGCGGACGAGCTCGACGACGATCGCCGCGATCACGAATGCCGAGAACGAGTAGGCGATCAGACCCGGACGCGACGACCCCGCGCCGGCGGCGATCAGCGCGACGCCCGTCACGACCGCTGCCGCGATCGGCCACGCGAGGCTACGAACGAGCGCATGAACGCTCGACCGCCGCCACGCGATCAGCGGGCCGATTCCCATCAGCAGCAGCAACGGCAGCCCGAAGGCGCGCAGGAAGAAGTCGTAGTACGGGCGCCCGATCGTTCGCGACTCGCCCTTGACCAGCTCGGTGACGATCGGGAAGAGCACGCCCCAGAGGATCGTCAGGCACAGCGCGACGAGCAGCAGGTTGTTGTAGAGGAAGGCCGCTTCGCGCGACAGCGCCGACTCGAGCTTCGTTCGGGCCTGCAGCAGCGGCAGCCGCCAGAGGATCAGCACCACCGAGAAGACGGACGAGATCACGACGAAGGCCAGGAACCACCCCCCGACGGAGCTCTGCGCAAACGAATGGATCGACTGCACGACCCCCGAGCGCGTGAGGAACGTCCCGAACACGGACAGCTCGAACGCGAGCGCGACGAGCACCATGTTCCAGACCTTCAGCATGCCCTTCCGCTCCTGGATCATCACCGAGTGCAGGAACGCGGTCGCGGCGAGCCACGGCATCAGCGCCGCGTTCTCGACCGGGTCCCAGGCGTAGTAGCCGCCCCACCCGACCTCGACGTACGCCCAGTGTGCGCCGAGCAGCTGGCCGAAGCCGAGGAACGTCCACGCGGCGAGCGTCCAGCGGCGCGTCGCGACGATCCACCGCTCGTCGAGCCGGCCCGAGAGCATGGCGCCCGCCGCGAATGCGAACGGGATCGAGAGGCCGACGTAGCCGAGGTACAGCATCGGCGGGTGCGCGACCATGTACGGGTTCTGCAGGCTCGGCGTCAGCCCCGCCCCGTCGACCGGCGCGGTCTGCATGTCGAACGGGCTGGCGACTGCGACGAGCATGAATGCGAAGAACGTCGCGATGCCCCCGAGCACGGGCACGACCCACGCGACGAGGTCGCGGAGCAGCCGCCGGTTGAGGATGACGGCGAGCGCTCCGTAGCCGGTGAGCACGAGCAGCCACAGCAGCAGGGAGCCCTCCTGGCCGCCCCAGAACGCGCTCAGCGCGTAGACGGTGGGG
This sequence comes from Gaiellaceae bacterium, assembly GCA_036557145.1. GTDB lineage: Bacteria > Actinomycetota > Thermoleophilia > Gaiellales > Gaiellaceae > PALSA-600. The sequence continues at coordinate 49,339 of DATBIC010000076.1, read as the reverse complement.
AGCGTCCGGTTGGTGTGCTGCGCGACGTAGACGAACGAGAAGTCGTGCCGAACGAGCGCCGACGCGAGCACCGCCGCCGCGACGAGGGTCGACGCGAAGCAGGCGAGCAGCGCGTTGCGCGCGGAGTCCGCGAGGCGGCGGCGGTTGAGGCGCGCGGCGGCGGCGCCGACGACGAGCGCATAGAGCGCTAGCCCGAAGCTGACTACGAGCGCTGCACGGCCGAGCTCAGCCACTTACGCCTTCGGCGAAGAGGCGGTGTACTTCGACGGGCACTTCGTCACGATCCCCGTGCCGTCGATGCGCCCGTCGGCGTACCTGCCTGTCACCACGACCTCGCGCGTCGCCTTGAACAGCGGCGGTGGGCTGTCGCCGTGGTAGACGACCGGCACGACGGCTCCCTTCGCGGTGCCGCGGTCGCGGAGGCCGAAGCGCAGGCCACGCGCCGTGTGCGAGTCCCCCGTGACGGGCCCGACGACGACGCCGACGACCGACGCGACCCCCGGATGACCCTGGAGCTGGCTCGGGCTGAACTGCGGCGTCGACTTGCCGGCGATCGCCGTGTAGAGCAGGAAGATCGCGAGGACGGCCGCGACTGCGAGGGCGACGATCAGCCGCGCAGGGCTGCGCGAGGTCACGGGCGTGAGTCTAGCTATGCGTCGGCGGAAGCAGGCTGGGGTCTGCGTCCCGGGACCCGGTAGCCGTGCTCCGCGCAGAGCGAGCCGGGCAGCTCCTCGGTCAACGCGTCGCAATACCCCTTGCCGTACGCGGCCCGCATGAACGCGGCCACCACGTCGAGCGTCCACTCGCTGATGCCGGCGGCCTCGCGCCAGAGGTCGGCGAGCCTCAGGTCGATGTCGAGCTCGAGCAGATCGATACGAGACGGATGCGTGGGCATGACGAAAAGGGTAGGAACGGGATCGGACGGACCCCCGCCGTTACGCTGAGGCCCGCGACGATGGCCCGCCGTCTTCACTTCGGCCCCGCTCGGGTCCCGGCGCGCGATTCGCCCGAGGTGGCGGTCGCAGCGCTCAGCGAGCACGGCCACTCGGCCTGCGAGATCGACTTCGAGGGGCGCTTCTGGATGGACTACGCATTCGCCGAGGCATTCGGGGCGCTCTGCCGCGAGCACGACATCGCGCTCAGCGTCCATGCGCCGATCGCGGGCTTCATGGGCCATGCCGAGCGCGGCAAGAAGCTCAACATGGCGGTCGGCATGCTCGACCACTCCGCCGGGATCGCGGTCGCGGCCGGAGCGGAGCTCGTCGTCTTCCATCCGGGCTTCCTGCTCGGGCGGACGCGCGAAGAGGCGATCGATGCCGTCTGCGAGCAGCTCGGCGAGCTCCGCGTCCGCCTCGAGGGCAAGGGACGCGCCGTCCCGTTCGGGATCGAGGTGATGGGGCGTGTGCGCGAGCTCGGCTCGCTCGACGACGTCATCGAGATCGCGTCGCGCGTCGAGTGGGTGCGGCCCGTTCTCGACTTCGCGCACATGCACGCGACCTCGGACGGGGCGTACACGACGGTCGAGCCGTTCGCCGCCGCGCTCGAGCAGGCCGACTCCGTGCTCGAGCCCGGCGCCCCTTTCCACGTTCACTTCTCCGACATCCAGTTCGCGAACCGCAACGAGACGAAGCATCTGCCCTACGGCGACGGGACGCTCAGAGCCGAGCCGTTGCGCGATGCCCTCGCCGGCTTCGCGCGGCCGGCGACGGTGATCTCCGAGTCGCCCGATCCGGGCTCGACGGAGGCGATTCGCTCGATTCTCGAGACGGGCTAGGCGCTCGGCTCGTCCTCCGGCGGTGCGGCCGGCGGCTCTGGTGCAGGCGGCGTTGCGGGCGGCGGTGTCGACGCTGCGGCGGACGACGTCCCGCCTGCCCTGGCGGGCATCGCCGGGAACGACTCACCGCTCTCCTTGAACACGAGCCAGGCGCCGTACGTCACGACGGCGGCGAGGATGATCCCGAGATAGGCGGGCCAGTGGACGAAGTCGTCGCTGATCACCTTGATCACGGCGAAGAGCAGGATCAGCGCGCCGAGCACCAGCGAGATCAGGCCGTCGGGGATCCCTTCCGGTAGCTGGACGTTTGCGAACGTGCGCACCGCGACCCACACGACGAGGGCGACGGTCATCAGCCCGAGCAGCACGCCCCAGAAGCCGTGCCAGGCGCTCTGGCCGCCGGTGAATCCGAATGCGGTCACTTCCTGCCAGTGCAGGAACGTGTCGATCAGGAGCAGTACGCCTGCGCCCAAGACCAGCTTCTTGCCGAGCGAGAGTTCGTTGATCTTGTCCAACTGAGCGTCCCCTTGTCTGGTTGCCTGCAGCCTTCAGTCTTGCAGGTTCGCGGCGGTCGTCACAAGACCTCCCCGGGCCTTCGCCGTTATCGTCAATGCGTGCTCGCGCCGGAGATCTTCAAGGCCTACGACGTCCGCGGCGTCTACCCCTCGGAGCTCGACGAGGCCGGCGCCTACGCGATCGGGCGCGCGTACGTCGAGCAGTTCGAGCCACGGCGCATCGCCGTCGGCCGCGACATGCGGCTGTCTTCGCCGTCGGTCGCGCAGGCCGTCCGCGACGGCGCGGCCGACGCCGGCGCAGACGTGCTCGACCTCGGGCTGGTCGGCACCGAGATGGTCTACTTCGCGGTCGGCGAACTGGCGCTGGACGGCGGCATCGCCGTCACTGCCTCGCACAACCCCAAGGAGTACGCGGGGATGAAGATCGTGCGCGCGGGTGCGCTCCCCGTCGGCGGCGACTCCGGCCTGCTCGAGATCCGCGATCGTGCGCTTGCCGGGGATTGGCGCGAGGCGCGCCGCGGCGAGATCCGCGACGAGGACATCTGGGGCGCTTTCGTCGACCGCGTGCTCTCGTTCGTCGACGTCGACGCGATCCGACCCTTGCGTCTGGTGATCGACGCGGCCAACGGGATGGGCGGGACGATGCTGCCGCCGGTGCTGGCGCGGTTGCCGATGCTCGACGTCGAGCGCTGCTACTTCGAGCCGGACGGGAACTTTCCGAACCACGAGCCGAACCCGCTGCTCCCGGAGAACCGCGAGTTCATCGTCGCCAAGACGCGCGCCGGCGCCGACTTCGGCGTCGCGTTCGACGGCGACGCCGACCGTTGCTTCTTCGTCGACGACACGGGCGAGTTCGTCCCCGGCGACTTCACCACGGCGCTGTTCGCCGAGACGATCCTCGAACGCGAGCCCGGCGGGAAGGTGATCTACGACGTCCGCGCGTCGTGGGCAGTGCCGGAGGCGATCGAGCAGGCCGGCGGCGTGCCGGTCGTGAGCCGCGTCGGCCACGCGTTCATCAAGCAGCTGATGCGGGAGGTCGACGCCGTCTTCGCCGGCGAGGTGTCCGCGCACTACTACTTCCGCGACTTCTCGCAGGCCGACTCGGGCGTCGTCCCGTTCCTGCTGATGTGCGAGCTCGTCTCGCGGCGGGGGAAGCTGAGCGACGTGCTGCGCAGCTTCCGCGAGCGGTACTTCATCACAGGCGAGATCAACACGCCCGTGTCCGATGTCGCTGCGACGCTGGCGCGGCTCGAGGAGCGCTTCGGGCCGGAGGGCGACGTCTCGCACCTCGACGGGCTGTCGGTGACCGCCGGTGCCTGGCACTTCAACGTACGGCCGTCGAACACGGAGCCGCTGCTGCGGCTGAACCTCGAGGCGCGCTCGCAGGAGCAGATGCAGGGCAAGCGCGACGAGGTTCTCGCGGTCATCCGCGGCTGAGCGCGACGGTCACATCCCGGTGCCTGGCGCCGTCGCGGGTGCCATCCCTTCCCGTAGGAACCTCCAGAGGCTCTCCCGTGCACGACGCGGATCTCCTCCGAATCGGCCGAGGACCTCGCCGACATCGAGACATGCCGGCGGATGCTCGAGACCGAGGGTCGGCCGAAGGCTGCTCCAGCGCCATTGGCGGGGGTCGCGGCAGCCGGCCGAGCTCCGCACGGGATTGAGCATGACGTAGCGGCACACCTCCTCCCAGTGCTCGTCGGTGTCGACGACGCGATCGTAGAAGCGCTTGCCGAACACATGGTCGGTACGGCGGTTCACCCAGTTCGTAGCGCGGGCGAACCGGCCGTTCAGCTCGCACATCCCATGCGAGAGGCCACGATCGCCGATCTGCAGAACCATGTGGTAGTGGTTCGTCATCAAGCAGTACGCGAAGACGCGCCAGCCGTAGCGCAGGGCCGCCCGATCGAGCTCACGGACGAAGAGCCTCCCGCTCCAGTTCCCGAAATAGATGCGCTGACGATCATTCCCACGCGCCGTCACATGGTACGACGCACCCGGGATCTCGATTCGGATGCGTCGGGCCATGCCGTCGAGAGTAGGTGGTCGACAGCCGTGGCGCATCGGCCTTTCAGGGACTGTGGGAGGCTTGTCGCACTTTTGTGACGGCGCCTGGCACCGATCGGCGCCGACCGTCCGCTCGCCTACGATCGCCGCGTGATCGAGCTCGGGCACGTCACCGACCGCAAGCCGCCGTTCCGCTACGCCGCACATCTGCGCGTCGGCTTCTCCGAGACGGACGCGCAGGGCGTCGTCTACTACGGCCGGTACATGCCGTACTTCGACCTCGCACGGACCGAGTTCCACCGCCACCTGGGTCGCGTGCACCTCGGCCAGGCCGACTTCGCGATGCGCGCGTCGAACGTCGAATACCACGCACCGGCACGGTTCGACGACCTGCTCGAGGTCTTCGTGCGCGTCGAGCGCATCGGGACGACGAGCATCACGTACGACCACGCTGCGTATCGCGTGGACGACGACGAGACGGGCGCCGGCGAGCTCCTGATGGCGACCGCGAAGCAGACGCTCGTGCTGATCGACCTCGCCGGCCGACGGCCCGTGCCCGTGCCCGACGCCTTCCGCGAGCGGATCGCGGCGTTCGACAGCGGCGCCTAGCCCCGGCGCCTGGCACCGTCGCTCCCGGCGACTGGGGCGACGAAGATCTCGGTGACGTAGTGGTACGGGAACGGCTCCGGGACGTCGCGAACGAGCTCGCGCACCGAGATCAGCAGCTGCTCGCGCTCCTCGTCGTCCATCGCAGCCACGAACGACGTCGAGCGGACACGGTCGCAGAGGTCATCGGCCGTGAACTGCTGGGCGAATGGGAACCGCCACGTCTCGAGCGGGCCGAACCGCGGCGAGCGCTGGAGCGGCGGACGCCAGGTATCCGCGCGTTGCGCGTTCGCGGTCGCGCGTGCCGGCGCGATCAGCTCCTCCACGGCCGCCTGCACCGGGTCGTCGAGATCGCGCATGTTCCAGACCAGCACCAGGAAGCCGTCCGCGCGAAGCACGCGCCGCAACTCCGGCAGCGCACGGTCGTGGTCGAACCAGTGGAAGGCCTGGGCCACGGTGATCACGTCCGCGCTCGCATCCTCGAGCGGTATTGCCTCTGCCGTGCCGAGCAGCGCCTCGGCGCCGGGCGCAGCCTCGACGAGCTTCGCGAGCATCGCCGGAAGGGGCTCGACCGCGATCACCTGCGCCCCGGTGGGCACGAGCAGGCGGGTGAGCTTCCCCGTGCCGGCGCCGACGTCGACCACCGCGCGCCCGGGTCGCAGGTCGACCCGCTCGGCGAGCCAGTCGATCGCCTCGGGCGGGTAGCTCGGCCGGGCGCGCTCGTAGACGTCCGCGGCGGCCGTGAACCCCGTGGCCGCGACCGGGTCGACGCCCTCCACTACGAGGGGGTCACGCGATACGCGTCGAAGACGGCGTCGAGGTTGCGCAGCGAGTTCAGGAGCGTCCGCAGGCTCTTCACGTCGCCGACCTCGACCGTGTAGCGGTTCTTCGCGAGCTGGTCTTCGACGACCCCGACGTAGCTGACGATGTTCGCGCCGTGCTCGGCGAACGTCCTCGCGACGTCTTCGAGCAGCCTCGCGCGGTCCCACGAGTCGACGGCGATCTGCACGCGGAAGCTCTTGGCCGCGGTCGCTCCGTCCCACGACACCTCCGTGAGCCGTTCAGGGTTCCGGCGCAGCGCACGCACGTTCGGGCAGTCGGCGCGATGGATCGTGATGCCCTTGCCGAGCGAGATGTAGCCGATGATCTCGTCGCCGGGGACCGGCGTGCAGCACTTCGCGAGGCGGACGAGCACGTCCTCGACTCCCGGCACGGCGACGCCCATCTCTGCGCCCTGCACCGTGCGTGCCTTCGGTGCCTTGCGGACGACCGGCGCCTCTTCGACCACCTGCTCCGTCTTGAGGCGGTGGATCACCTTGTTGACGATCGATCCGGGCTGCAGCTTCCCCGACCCGAGCGCGACGTAGAAGTCGTCCGCCTTCTTGAAGCCGACCTCCCGGATCACCTGCGCGAGCGTCGGCGACCCGCGCAGCTTCGCGTACGGGAGGTTCTGGGCCTTCAGCGCCTGCTCGAGCGCGTCGCGCCCTTTCTGCTCGGTCTCCTCACGCGTCTCGCGCGAATACCACTGCCGGATCTTGTTCCGCGCGCGCGAGCTCTTCGCCAGCGACAGCCAGTCCCGCGACGGCCCGCGTCCCTGCTTCGAGGTCAGGATCTCGACGAAGTCACCGTTCTTCAGCTGGTAGTGCAGCGGGACGATCCGGCCGTTGATCTTCGCGCCGACCGTGCGGTGCCCGACGTCGGTGTGGACGGCGTAGGCGAAGTCGATCGGCGTCGCGCCCGCCGGGAGCGTCTTTACCTGCCCCTTCGGCGTGAACACGTGCACCTCTTCGTCGAAGAGGTCGGTGCGGAACGCCTTCATGAACTCGCGCGGGTCGGCTTCGTCGGCCGTGCCCTCGTCCATCAGCTGCTTGACCCAGGCGACCCACTCGGCGTCCTTCTGCTTCGCCCCGCGCTTGTACAGCCAGTGCGCGGCCACGCCGAACTCCGCCGTCTCGTGCATCTCCCGCGTGCGCACCTGGATCTCGAGCGGCCTGCCCTGCGGCCCGATCACGGTGGTGTGCAGCGCGCGGTAGCCGTTGAACTTCGGCATCGCGATGAAGTCCTTGAAGCGACCTGGCATCGGCTTCCACAGCGAGTGGATCAACCCGAGCGCGCCGTAGCAGTCGCGCGTCCCCTCGTCCCCGCCCCGCTCCACGATCACGCGCATCGCGGTCAGGTCGTAGATCTCGTTGAACTCGCGGCCCTTCTTCGCCATCTTGTCGTAGATCGAGTAGAAGTGCTTCGCGCGCCCGGAGATCTCCGCCGGGATGTCGACCTTATCGAGCTCCTTCTGCAGCACGATCGCGGCCTCGCGCACGTGCTCTTCGCGGTCGGCGCGCCGCTCGGCGACCATCTGCTTGATCTCCTCGTACTTGCGCGGATGCAGCGTCTGGAACGAGAGATCCTCGAGCTCCCACTTGAGCGCGTGGATGCCGAGCCGGTGCGCGAGCGGTGCGTATACCTCGAGCGTTTCCCGCGCCTTCTGCACCTGCTTCTGCTTGCCCAGGTATTCGATCGTGCGCAGGTTGTGGAGACGGTCGGCGAGCTTGATCAAGATCACACGCACGTCCTCGGCCATCGCCACGATCAGCTTCCGGTAGTTCTCAGCCTCCGCGTGCTCGCGGCTCTGGAACTGGACGCGCGTCAGCTTGGTGACGCCCTCGACCAGCCGCGCGATCTCGTCGCCGAACTCTGCGCGCACCTCGTCGATGTCGGTGCCCGTGTCCTCGACGACGTCGTGGAGCAGCGCGGCGGCCAGCGTCGGCTCGTCGAGCTGGAGCCCTGCGAGGATCTTGGCGACGCCCCACGGATGGAAGATGAACTCCTGGCCCGACTGGCGCACCTGCCCGGCGTGCGCACGCGCGGCGAAGTCGAAGGCCTGCGTCAACAGCGCACGGTTGACGTCGACCTTGTACGCCGCGACCTCGGCGACCAGCTCCTCGACGAGGTCCTGATGCCGCTCCAGGACAGCCATGAAGCCAGTGTACCCCTGGCCTTCCGCGCTCCATCCCCCGCCAGTGGGATGCGCAGGAACCTCGCGATCGACGATGAATCAGTGAACCCGTGTTCGCTCGTCGGAGACAAGCCAAGAAGCTCAACCAGATCGCGCGGATGCTGCGCGAGCTCGATGCGGCGTCGACCCGCCCGGTCGTCAAGCCGCGCCGCAGCCGCGTCGCGATCGGCCGCGTCTAAGCCGCGTCGGCCAGTACCGCCGGCGCGCCGAGCAGGGCCCGGAAGCTCGGAGACTCGAGCAGGCTGCGCCGGATCCCGTCCGCGCTGAGCTCCAGCTCGGCGAAGATCGCCCGCGCCTCGGGCGTCCAGGCGGCCTCGCCGGCGCGCCATTCGGCGGCGAGCCACTCGCGGAGATCGTCGTAGCGGTCGTCGGCGTCGAAGACGCGCCTCACCACCAGCTGCGGCGCGATGACGCCGTTCCAGCGGTTCTCCTGCAGCCGGAAGGCGACGTCGTAGCGTCCCGGACGTCTCAGCCGGTCGAGCTCGGCGCCCCGGCCGAACGCGATCGCCGATCCGGCGTCGCGCCCGCGCTGGCGCACCCGGAAGCGCAGGTGCTTGCCGTCCCCGACCGTTTGCAGATCGGCGAGCTCGCAGCCGTCGACGAGCAGCGTCACGCCCGGATTGCCGAGCCCGAAGGGCGCGAGCTGCGCCAGCTCGGCGCAGAGCCCCAGCGTCAGCTTCGATCCCGGGACGATCGCGTCGACGTGCGTCGACGCGACGAGATCGGCGTCGGTGAGCACGGCGTCCGCATGCGCGGCGAACGCCGCCGCGAACGCGTCGACCCGGTCCGGCCGGATCGACAGGCCGGCAGCGGCGCGATGCCCGCCGTAGCGCTCGAGCTCGCCGGCGCAGGCTCCGAGCGCGCCATGGAGGTCGAAGGCGGGCACCGAGCGCCCCGACCCCTTCCAGCTGCCCTCCGCGCCCGCGATCAGCACGACCGGACGGCCGTAGCGCTCGACGAGCCGCGACGCGACGATGCCGATCACGCCCTCGTGCCAGTCCTCGCCGGCCGCCACGTAGCCGCGACGGCTCCGCCGTGACTGCGGCCACGACTCGATCTGCTCGACGGCATCGCGCAGGATCCGCTCCTCGACCACCTGCCGCTCGCGGTTCAGCGCCTCGAGCTCGTCGGCCAGGCGGGCGGCCTCCTCGGCGTCCTCGGTGAGCAGCAGCGCGAGCGCGGCTTCGGGACGGCACAGCCGCCCCGAAGCGTTGATGCGAGGCGCGAGACGGAATCCGATCGCCGACTCGTCGACGGTGGCGGGGTCGACATGTGCAACGCGCATCAGCGCGCGCAAGCCCGGCTTGCCCGTCTGCGCGAGCCGCCGCAGCCCTGCGCGGGCGATCGCGCGGTTCTCGTCGAGCAGCGGGACGACGTCGGCGACCGTCGCGAGCGCGACGAGGTCGAGGTGACGCTCGAGGAACGCGTGATCCGGCCCGAGCAGCGCCTCGGCCAGCTTCCAGACGACGCCGGTTCCGCACAACCCCGCAAACGGGTACGAGCCCTTGAGCGTCGCGACCACCGGGCAGGACGGGAACGTGTCCGTGGGTCGGTGGTGGTCGGTCACGACGACGTCGAGCCCGAGCGACCGCGCGTGCTCGACCTCGGCGACGGCGGTGATGCCGCAGTCGACCGTGAGCACGAGGCCGAAGCCCTCCTCGGCGAGGCGGCTCAGCGTCTGCCCGTTGAGGCCGTATCCCTCTTCGAACCGCGACGGCAGATGCCACGCGACGTCGGCCTCGAGCTCGCGCAGCAGCAGCACGGCGAGCGCCGTGGCGCAGATGCCGTCGGCGTCGTAGTCGCCGTGGACGCAGATGCGGGCGCCGCGGTCGACGGCAGCCCGGATCGCCTCGACCGCCTCGCGCATGTCGCCGAGCGCGAACGGGTCATGGCGCGGAAAGGCGCCGTCGAGGAACCGCTGCGCGTCCTCGGACGACGCGTATCCGCGCCGCACCAGCACCGAAGCCGTCACCTCGTCGAGCGCCAGCGCGGCGGCGAGCTCGCGCACCCGGTCGAGCGGGCACGGGTCGATCTGCCAGGTCGCGGTCGCCATGAGGGCTGGTCACGGTACGGCCCGCGTCGGACGGAATAGTCGAAAAAGCAGCGGAAACGTGTTTCAATCCGGTGCCCGTGCTGAAAACGCTCGCCGCCATCGTCCTCGCAGCCGGACTGGCCTGCGCGGCCGCCCCCGCCTCGACGCGGAGCCCGCTCGTCGCGCCCGGGGTGACCGTCTCCGGGGTCCCCGTCGGCGGGCTCACGGCGGAGCCGGCCCGCGCACGTATCGAGCGCTCGTTCGTGCGCCCGGTGACGATTCGGACACCGGACGGGCCGGTACACGCGACGCCGGCCCAGCTCGGCGCGGCGTCGAGCATCGACACGGCGGTCTCGTCGGCGCTCGCCGCGACGCCGCGGAGCTCGATCGCGCTGCCGGTGCGGCTCTCGGGCGCGCGGGTCGCCGCCGTCGTCCGGCGCCTTGCGCGCCGGTTCGACCGCAAGCCCGTCGACGCGACGCTGACCGGCGCGACGGCGGCCGGGCCCGTCTTCACCGCGTCGAAGCCGGGAGCCGCGGTCGACGCAACGACGATGCGCCGCGAGCTCGCACGCGCGCTCCGCACGACCGACCGGCGCGCGCTCAGGCTGAGGGAGACCGTCCTGAAGCCCCGGCGCACCGCCGAGAGCTTCGGTCCGGTGATCGTCGTCGTGCGCGGCGCGAACTCGCTCACCCTCTACCACGGAACGAAGCTCGTCCGCCGTTTCCCGGTCGCGACCGGGCAGGCGATCTACCCGACGCCCGCGGGCCTGTGGCACATCATGGACAAGCAGCTCGACCCGTGGTGGTACCCGCCGACGTACGACGCGTGGGCGAAGGGCCTCAAGCCGGTGCCGCCGGGCCCGGCGAACCCGCTCGGGACGCGCTGGATGGGGCTCAACGCGCCGGGCGTCGGCATCCACGGCACCGACGAGCCGACGTCGATCGGCTACAGCGCCTCGCACGGCTGCATCCGCATGCAGGTCCCCGACGCGGAGTGGCTCTTCGAGCACGTCTCCGTCGGGACGCCCGTCGTCATTCTCTAGGCAGCTCGACGCCGAGCCACGTCAGCAACACGACGAGCCCGAAGACGAGCACGACCCCGCCCCAGAGCCAGCGGGGGTGGCCGGACTCGCGGACGGTCGCGGCGAACGCCCGTCCGAGCAGGATCAAGACGCCCACGACGAGGCCGCCGCCGATCACGAGCGCCGGCGCGAGGATCAGCACCCGCTGCCAGGTCGATGCGTCCGCCAGGAGGTTCACTACCATGAGATCGTGCCTGACGCGCTGCCGGCACCCGACGCGAACTACAGCTCGGGCAACGACTACATCGTCGAGTTCCTCGGCTATCGCTTCGCGTTCAGCTCGATCGACTTCGAGGGACGGGTGACTGCCGCCGCCGTCAAGCTCGGCGTCGTCTCGTCGTCCGAGCTGGACGAGGAGGAGACCGCCGATCTGGTTGCGCTCGCCGCCTCGGGCGTGGTCGAGGAGCCGCTCTCGCAGCTCGGGCGCTACCTCGTCCGCAACTGGGAGCGCATCTCTCTCGTCGGCGACGAGTCGTTGGTCTACTGGCTCCGCAAGCTGATCTTCCGCGGCGCGTGGCTCGACCACCAGGTCAAGCGCGGGGCGCTCGAGGTCGTCTGGGACGACTCCGACGCCGAGTTCGCCTACCAGCACCCGGGCGGCGGCGGCCGGCCGCTGCTCGAGCTCGCACCGGTGCCGAGTTGGCACGAGCTCCAGTTCCGGCCGTAGCTCTCGCGGCAGGGGGCGCGGCCTACCTGGCCGTGCTGCTCGCGCTCGACCACTACGCGAGCTACCACGAACAGCTCGCGCTCGGCATGCTGACGTGGCTCGTCCTGCTCGCTGCGCTCACGCGCGTCTCGGTCGAGCGCCGTGTGCAGACGATCGGCGTCGTGTGCTTCGCGACGATCGGCGAGATCACGGGCTCGCTGATTTGGGGCGTCTACCACTACCGGCTGCACAACCTGCCGGCGTTCGTGCCGCCCGCGCACGGCCTCGTCTACCTCACCGGCCTCTCACTCGCGCTGGCGCTCCGTGCGCACGCGCGGCGTCTCGTCTGGACGGCGGCGATCGCCGCAGGCTCGTGGGGGCTGCTCGGGCTCTTCGTGCTGCCCCGCCGTGACGTCGCCGGTGCGATCGGCGTGCCGCTGCTCCTGCTGTTCCTGTGGCGGGGGCGGAATCGCGCGGTCTACGCCGCGGTGTTCCTCGTCGTCGCGTCGCTCGAGTTGTACGGCACGGCGATCGGCACGTGGCGCTGGGCGCACGAACTGCCCGGCCTCGGGATCCCCGACGGCAATCCGCCGAGCGGCGTCGCGTCCGGCTACGTGTGGTTCGACGTGATGGCGCTGCTCGTTGCACCGATGATTTCTCCGCTCCTCTGGCGTCTCTCCCGGAGAAACCAGCACACGTACACCGCGACCGAAGGAACACCGTGAAGCTTCTCTTGACCTCCGCCGGCGTCCAGAACCCGACCATCGAGAACGCGCTGGTCGAGCTCCTGGGCAGGCCGATTGCCGAGTCCGACGCCCTCTTCATCCCGACCGGGTCGTACGGGCACCCCATGAGCAGCCCGGCCGGGGTCTGGCGTTCCATCAGCGGTCATTCGGCCCAACCCATGACCGGGCTCGGCTGGAAGTCCGTGGGCGTGCTCGAGCTCACGGCGCTGCCGAGCATCGGCGAGGAACGCTGGGTTCCCTGGGTGCGCGAGACGGACGCCCTGCTGGTGAGCGGCGGCGACGCGACGTACCTGTCCCACTGGATGCGGGAGTCAGGGCTCGCCGACCTCCTGCCGTCGCTGCACGACACAGTCTGGGTCGGATTCAGCGCGGGGAGCATGGTGCTGACTCCCCGGATCGGCGACGACTTCGTCGAGTGGAAGTCCGCGCCCGACGACAGGACGCTCGGCGTGGTCGGCTTCTCGATCTTCCCGCACGTCGACCACCCCGCGCTGCCGGAGAACACGATGGCCGAGGCGGAGCGATGGGCTGCCGGCCTGGGCAACCCGGCCTACGCGATCTGCGACGACACCGCGATCCGCGTGGTCAACGACAGCGTCGACGTCGTCTCCGAGGGGCACTGGCGGCTGTTCGACCGAGAGGCCGTCGGCGCCCTCGCTTAGAAGAGCGTCGAGTCGCTGCGCGACGTGCCGAGGTGCTCGCGGCCGAGCGCGGTGACGATGCGGCCGCGCGGCGTCCGCTGCAGGAACCCGAGCTGCAGCAGGTACGGCTCGTAGACGTCCTCGATCGTCTCCGCCTCCTCGCCGAGCGCCACCGCGAGCGTCGAGAGGCCGACCGGGCCGCCGCCGAACTTCTCGACGAGCGCCCGCAGGAGCTCGCGGTCGAAGCGCTCGAGGCCCGAGGCGTCGACCTCGAGCAGCGCAAGTGCCTCCTCGGCGACCTCCGTCGTGACGATGCCTTCGTGCCGTACCTCCGCCACGTCTCGCACGCGCCGCAGGATGCGGTTGGCGATGCGCGGCGTCCCGCGCGCGCGCTCCGAGATCAGCGTCGCCGCCGCGTCGTCGACGTCGACGGCGAGGATGCGCGCCGAGCGGCGCACGATCGCGGCGAGCTCCCCGGGCGCGTAGAGCTCGAGGCGGAACGTCAAGCCGAACCGGTCGCGCAGCGGCGTCGTCAGCAGGCCGGTGCGCGTCGTCGCGCCGATCAGCGTGAACGGCGGCAGGTCGAGGGTCAACGTCCGTGCAGCGGGCCCCTGGCCGACGACGATGTCGAGCCGGAAGTCCTCGAGCGCCGGGTAGAGGATCTCCTCGGCCGCGCGGCTCATGCGGTGGATCTCGTCGATGAAGAGCACATCGCGTGACTCGAGCGACGTGAGGATCGCGGCGATGTCCTTCCGCTCGAGGCCGGGGCCGGCGATCTGGCGGATGCCGACGCCGAGCTCGTTGCGCACGATCTGCGCGAGCGACGTCTTTCCGAGGCCCGGCGGCCCAGCGAGCAGCACGTGATCGAGTGCCTCGCTCCGCGCCTGCGCTGCCTCGAGCGCGATCTCGAGCTGCTCCTTCACCCGCGCCTGCCCGACGAAGTCGGCGAGCGTGCGCGGGCGGAGCGAGCGCTCGACCTCCTCCTCAGCGTCGGCGAGAACGGGTGCGAGGAACTGCGTCATGCCGCTGCCCGGAGCGCTTCGCGCACCTGCTCCTCGACCGGCAGGGCGGCGTCGACCGCGGCGAGCGCACGCTCGGCGTCGAGCAGCGACCAGCCGAGGTTGACCAGCGCGTCGCGGGCGAGCGTCGCCTCGTTCGTCTCCTCGGCGAGCGCGTCGGCGACGCTGAGCTTTTCCTTCAGCTCGAGCACCACGCGCTGCGCCGTCTTGAGCCCGACTCCCTGGATCGCCTGGAACCGCTTCACGTCGTCGCGCGCGATCGCACGGCGAAGCTCCACCGGCGTCGAGCCCGAGACGATCGCCAGGGCCACCTTCGGCCCGACTCCGGAGACGCCGAGCAGCAGCTCGAAAAGCTCGCGCTCGTCCGCCGTCGCGAAGCCGAAGAGCTGCAGCGCGTCCTCGCGCACGACCGTGTGCACCTCGATCGTGATCTCGCCGCTGCCGAGCCGCTGCACCGACGGCGACGCGTGCACGAGGTAGCCGACGCCGTTGACGTCGACGACCAGGCCGGGCCCTGCCCGCCCGGCGATCCGCCCGCGGAGACGCGCGATCATGCCTCAACGTTACGGGCGCGAACGGACGTTCCTGCCCGGGCCGAGGCGGAAGCGGCGCGCCCACGCGTGGGCGTCCAGGTCACGGCCGCCGCGCGCGAAGCCGCGGCGGACGAAGCGCTCGAACGGGTCGGCGAGCGCCGGGTCGATGAGCGGCGCAGCCCGGCGCGTCGCCCGCAGCACGCCGGCGGCCACCGAGGGCCTGGGCACGAAGAGCTCCGGCGGCAGCCGGCGGGCGACGGACAGCTCGTACCAGACGCCCCACACGACTCCGGCGACCGTGCTCGGCCATCGCCGCGCCCGCTTCGCTGCGAAGTCCCACTCGACGACCACGTCGGCCGAGCGCAGCGCCAGCGAGGGATCGCCGAGCAGCGAGCGGCAGATCTCCGCCGCCGCCGCGAACGGCAGGTTCGCGACCACCTTGAACGGCTCCGACGGCCAGCGCACCGACGCAGCATCCGCCACGACGACGCGCGCCTCCGGGCACGCCCGTCGCAGCCGCGCGGCCGAGACCGCATCGGGCTCGACCGCGACGACCCGTGCGCCGGTATCGAGCAATGCGCGCGTGAGCAGGCCGGTGCCGGCACCGACGTCCACGACCAGCTCTCCGCGACCGATCCCGGCATCGCGGACGATCTCCTCGGCGAGGCTGCTACTGCGGAGAAGATGCCGTCCGCCCGGCCGAACGCCGGCGGAGGCCACGGACCATCACCATTGTCATCGGCGCGAACGCTACTTCATCGCGCGACGCTGAGTGCCTGGCACCGAGGTGCCAGGCACTCGATTCTCGAGCCGCGGCTAGCCCGCGCTCTGGGGCTCCCCGTCACCCGCGGAGAGGTTCGCCCCGAGATTGAGGTCGCCGTTGACGACGACGGTATGGACGAGCCACGCGATGATCGCGCCGAGCGGCGGGGCGATCATGTAGATCCAGAAGCCGTGCCAGACGTCGCCGACGAGCGCCGGGCCGAACGTGCGCGCCGGGTTCACTGACGAGCCGCTGAACGGGATCGCGGCGAAGTGGATCGCGAGCAGCGTCAGCGGGATCGAGATCAGCGCGCTGCCCCCGAAGCGTTCGCTCTTCGACGACTGCAGGATGACGGCGACGAAGATCGCTGTGAACACCAGCTCGATCACGAACGCGGTGCCGTTGCCGGCCGACGGCGTCGTCGCCGTGATCTTGACCTGATTCTTGGTGGTCGCTGCGAGCAGCACGAGCGACGCGAGCGTTGCACCGACGAACTGCGCGATCCAGTAGCCGAACAGGTCGACCATGCCGATCCGCCGATCGAGGAAGAGGCCCAGCGACACGGCCGGGTTGAAGTGCCCGCCCGAGACCTCCGCGAACGCGTAGAGCGCGGCGAGAAGCGCGAGACCGAACGCGAACGGCGCGACGAGCAGCGGCGGAAGGCCGCCGGTCCGGACGAATGCACCGACGATCGCCGTCGTCCCGGTGAACACGAGGATGAACGTGCCGAACAGCTCCGCGAGGTACTTCTGCCAGTCCTTCATGTGCCTGCCACCTCCAGGGCGACGATCGATGAGCGCGCCCCGTTTCTTCGCAGGCGACCCGGCGATTCCTGCGCGCCCGCTACGAGGCGGCGCGGAGGAGCGGCGGCGCGGTCGCGTGGCAGATCGCGACGGCCAGGGCGTCGGCGGCGTGGTCCGGCTTCGGGATCTCGTCGAGCGCGAGGATCGCGCGCACCATGCGGCCGACCTGCTCCTTGTCCGCCCGCCCGTAGCCGCAGACTGCCTGCTTCACGCGCGCGGGCGCGTATTCGGCGCAGGCGACGCCGGCGGACGACGCGGCGACGAGGACGGCTCCCCGCGCCTGCCCGACGGAGAGCGCGATGCGGGCGTCTGCGCCGACGAACGATTCCTCGAGCGCGACGGCATCCGGCGTGTGCTCCGCGATCAGCTCCTGGACGGCCGTGAAGATCGTGAGCAGCCGGGCCTCGGTTCGCGCGCGTGCCGGCGTTCGCCACCACCCGTGGCAGGTGGCCCGGAGGCGCCCGTCGCTTTCGTGGACGATCCCGTACCCGCATGCAGCCGTCCCTGGGTCGATGCCGAGGACCTTCACGGAGAGAGGTTAGGCGCCGACCCGGACGGGGCACCTCAGCCCGCGACCGCCTCCAGCACGCGCTCGGGGATGTCGAAGTTCGCGTAGACGTCCTGGACGTCGTCGTTCTCCTCGAGCGCGTCGACGAGCCGCATCACCTGGCGCGCCTTCGCCTCGTCGTCGATCGACACGGTCGTCTTCGGGACGAGCTGGAGCTCGGCCGACTCGACGGTGAAGCCGGCCTGCTCGACGCCCGTGCGCACCGCCGACAGCGTCTCGGGCGCCGACGTCACCTGGAAGGTCGAGCCGTCTGCCTCGACGTCGTCGGCGCCGGCGTCCGCGGCGACCAGCAGCAGCTCCTCCTCGTCCGCGCCGTCACCCGCGACGACCACGACGCCGCGCCGCTCGAACTGCCACGCGACGGCACCCGTCGCTCCGAGGTTGCCGCCGTGCTTCGCGAACAGGTGGCGGACGTCGGCCGCCGTCCGGTTCCGGTTGTCGGTCAGCGCCTCGACGATCAGCGCGACGCCCTCCGGCCCGTAGCCCTCGTACACGATCGTCTCGAACGCATCCGCGTCGGCGTCCGCCCCCGAGCCCTTCGCGATCGCGCGGTCGATGTTGTCCTTCGGCATCGAATACGACTTCGCCTTCTCGATCGCGTTCTGCAGCGCGAGGTTGTTGGCCGGGTCGCCGCCACCCTCCTTCGCCGCGACGAGGATCGCGCGCGACAGCTTCGAGAACAGCTGGCCGCGCTTCGCGTCGGCCGCGCCCTTCTTGTGCTTGATCGACGACCACTTGCTATGCCCGGACAAGCCGCTCCTCCTTCGCCATCGCGAGAAACCACTGGTGCAGCCGCGAGTCGTCGGTGAGCTCGGGATGAAACGAGGCCACCAGGAAGCGGCCCTCGCGTGCGAGCACCGGACGGCCGTCGAGCTCGGCGAGCACCTCGACGTCGCCTCCGAGCTCCTCGATCCACGGCGCGCGGATGAACACGGCGCGGATCGGCCGCTCCTCGCCGTCAATCGCGAGGTCGGCCTCGAACGATGCGACCTGGCGCCCGAACGCGTTCCGCCGGACGGTCAGATCGACGAGGCCGAGGTGATTGCCGTCCAGCACGATCATCCCGGCGCAGGTGCCGAACACCGCGCCGGGGAAGCGGCGGATCGCCTCGTCGAGCGAGTACAGGCGCATCAGGCGCATGAACGTCGTCGACTCGCCGCCGGGAATGACGAGCCCGTCGAGCCCGTCGAGCTCCTCCGGCTTGCGCACCTCGACCGTCTCGGCGCCGAGCTCCCGCAGCATCCTCACGTGCTCGCGAAAGTTGCCCTGCAGGGCGAGAACGCCGATCCGAAGCGGCTCCACGGCGAAAATGCTATCGGTCAGGCGCGCACGTACCCGCCCCCGTCCCGCTCGGCCTCACCGCTCGAGACCAGCCGTTCGAGGTGCGCGAGGGACTCCGCCACCGCGAAGCGCCGCTCGACCGCCGACAGGGCCTGCACGAACAGGACGAGCGACACGTCGTACGCGGTCCGAGGGTCGCCGTCGAGCGCCGCGGCCGTCGCCTCGAGCCGCTCCTCGTGGTGCGCGCGGATCTCTCGCGCGCGTCCGGCCGGGTCGAGGATCACGTCCTTGTGCCCGGCGTACGCGATGCGCGGGGCCAGCTGCTCGATCCGTTCCAGCGTCACGAGGTAGTCGCCGAGCGGGTCGGGGCGTGCGTTCGGGTAGAGGCCGATCGTGGGCGTGATCCCGCTGAGGATCGTGTCGCCGGCGATCAGGACCCCGTCGCGCACGAGCACGATATGGCCGTCGGCGTGCCCGCGCAGCAGCTCGACGCGCCAGCCGTCGATCTCGTCGCCGGGCTCGACCAGCTGCGGCGACTCGGCCCAGTGGATCGCGTCCGCCAGCCGGCTCGACTCCGCCACCACGCTCCCGACCACCGACTCGGGCATCCCGTTCGCCACCCAGTGCGCCGCCATCCGAGTCGGCGACCGTCCGGGCCCCCACGCGTCGAGGCACTGCGCGTAGTCCTCGCGGCCCTGCACGACCGGCGCGCCGGTCAGCGCGGCGACGTCGCGGGCGCCGCCGACGTGATCGGGATGCATGTGCGTGACGACGATCCGCTCGACCGGCGCGTCGAGTGCGTCGAGCACCGGCCGCCACCGAGCCTCCGGATCGCGGGTGCCGAGGCCGGTGTCGACGAGCGTGAACCCGTTGCTGGTCGGCAGCAGGTAGCAGTGGACGTGGTCGAGGCCGAACGGAAGCGGCAGGGTGACGCGCCGGATTCCTTCCCCGAGCTCGAGCATGCGCAGGACGCTAACGGTGGCGGCGCAACGACTGCACCGCCACCGTCCGCGTGACCTTGCTCAGCGGGCCTTCGAGAAGATGTGGCCGAACGGCTTCCACCCGCCGTTCTGCCAGTGCTCGAGGATCTGCTGGTCGATCGGGAACCGCTCCGCGGGCGTGGTCTGCAGCTTCACGCCCGGATAGAGGAACGGGTTGACCGCGTTCAGGTGCGTGAGGGCGCTCATCAGGCTCGCGCGGGTCGGGTTCTTCCCCGCCCCCTTGAGTGCCTGCACCATCGTCCACGCGCTCGACACGCCGTAGATGTTGTTGGCGTCGAGCGGGTCTGCGCCCTTGTCGTACTTCGACAGGATCGACTTGTAGAGCTTCGCTGTCGCCGTGTTCGGGTTGTTCCACACGTCGTACACGTACGTCGCCGAGATGTCGTTGTCGACGTTGGCGCCGCTCTTGATGGCGAGCCCCATGAACGTCGGCGACGCGGAGACGTTGTTGATGAACGTCGTCGGCTTCCAGCCGACCTTCGTCGCGACGACGAGTGCGTCGATCGTCTGAGTCGGAAGCGCGAAGAGTGCGAAGACGTTCGCACCCGCCGCCTTCAGCTTCACGACCTGCTGGCTGACGTCGGTCTGCGTCGCGTCGTACTTCTCGACGTCGACGATCTTCGACTTCGCGTCGCCGAGGCCCTGGACCAGGCCGTTGTAGTAGTTCTCGCCGTAGGCGTCGTCCTGCATGAGGACGCCGATCTTCGCCTGCGGCACCTTGCTCGCGATGAACTGCCCGTAGACGCGCGACTCACCCGGGTAGTCCGGCTGGTACCCGATCGTCCACGGGTACTTCTTGTACTGCGCGCCCCAGTACGAGTCGCCGGTTGCGACGAGCACCTGCGGCACGCCGGCCTTGTTCAGGTAGTCGCGCGTGGCGAGCGTCGGGGCGGTGCCGAGGGCGCCGTACACCGCGAACACGTGATCCTGCTGCACGAGCTTCTTCGTGAGCGGGACGGTGTTCGCCGGGTTGTACTGGTCGTCGTAGTACTTGAAGACGATCTTGCGGCCGTTCACGCCGCCGTGGGCGTTCACGTACTGGAAGTAGGCGTTCTCGGCCTTCGGGATCACGCTGTAGAGCGCAGCGGGACCCGTCAGCGGAAACGTCCCGCCGATCGTGATCGTCGTCTTCGTGACGCCTGGGGTCGCCGAGCTCGCGGCGAACGCTGCGGAGACGAGAAGTGCCGTTGAGACGAGCGCCAGCACTGCGAGCGCTCCCTTACTCCTTCTGGTCATCGAGCCTCCGTGCCTAGGGGACTTTGCACACTTTCCTTGGTTCTGGATCCGAAATGCAAGAGCCTCCGGAGCAGATCTGCCGCCCCCAGCGGGATCAGGGCCATGACCGCGATGACGACCGCTCCGAAGATCACCGGCACCGACTGCGACGAACTCACGTGGGCGGTGGTTAGGCCGAGCGGCAAGAGCTCGACGAACGCCGCCCCCACGATCACGCCCCACAGGGATCCGAGCCCGCCCACGACGGCTCCGATCAGGATGTAGAGCGAGAGGGTCAGCCCGAACACGTCGGGGTTCACGAAGTTGTTGACGAGGACGTACACCGAGCCTGCGACGCCCGCCATCGCCGCCGAGATCCCGAACGCGAGCGTCTTGTAGATCGGCAGCGCCACCCCGGAGGACGCCGCTGCGACCTCGCTGTCCCGCACCGCCCGGAAGGCCCGCCCCGCCCGGCCGCGGAGGAGGAGCCAGCTCAGCACGAACACGATCCCGGCGACGATCCAGGCCGTGCGGTAGAGCCAGAGCCCGCTGTGCGTCGGCAGCGCGAGCCCTTCCGTGCCGCCGGTGAAGTTCGAGTAGTTCTTCGCGATCTGCGGCACGGCCAGCGCCACCGCGAACGTCGTCAACGCGAGGTAGACGCCCTGGAGCCGCAGCGCGGGAAGACCGACGATCACGCCGGCGGCGAAGCCGACGAGCGCCGCGACCGGCAGCGTGGCGATGTCGTTCCAACCGTGGTTGTGGGTCAGGATCGCCGTGGTGTAGCCGCCGATCGCCATGAACGCGCCCTGCCCGAGCGAGATCTGGCCGGTGTAGCCCGTGACGATGTTCAGCGAGAGGATCGCCACGAAGAAGACGCCGACGGTCGCGCCCGTCGACAGGTGGTAGTCGGACAGCGTGAGCGGCAGCAGCGCGATCACGACCGCGACGACGACGGCCGCGACCACGCCGTACGCGGTCGAGCGCGAGATCCTCATACTCTCCTCACTCTCGTTCGGCCGAAGAGCCCGGACGGTTTCACCAGCAGGACGGCGAGCATGAGCACGAAGGCCGCCGGGAGCAGGAGCTGCGGCGTCACCCAGCTCACGTAGCTGCCGATCAGGTTCAGCAGCACGCCGATCGCGAGCGCGCCGATCACCGCGCCGGCCGGGCTCTCGAGGCCGCCGACGACGGCCGCGGCGAAGGCGTAGATGAGGATGCCGTCCATCATCGACGGCTGCAGCAGGACGCTCGGGCTGGCCGCGGCGAGCATTCCCGCGACCGCGCCGAGCATCGCCGCGAGCCCCCAGCCCAGCGAGAGCATCCAGCTGACGCGGATCCCGACGAGCCGCGCGGCCGCCGGGCGAACCGCGGCCGCGCGCATCGCCAGCCCGATCTTCGTAAACTGGAAGAAGAGCCAGAGGACGAAGACCGACGCGATCGAGATCGCGATCGTGCCGAGGTCCTGCAGCGAGAAGGCAACGCCGCCGAGGTGGTAGATGTGCGCCGGGAACGGCGCCGGCATGAACTTCACCTCGTTGCCCCAGATCCACCCGATCGCGCCCTCGACGAGGATCAGCAGGCCGATCGAAGCGATCACGACCGTCAGCACGTTGCCGCGCCGCTCCACCGGCCTGATCGCGACCAGCTCGACTGCGAAGCCGCCGACGAACGCGATGCCGAGCGTGCACGCGAAGGCCAGCCAGTACGTCAGCCCCCAGTCGATCAGCTGCCACGCGATGTACGTCGCGAACGTGGCGAGCGCGCCCTGCGCGAAATTGATCACCTCGGTCGCGCGGTAGATGAGGACGAGCGCGACGGCCAGGCTCGCGTAGATGCCGCCGTTCGCCAGGCCGGAGACGGTTTGCTGCGCGAAGAGCGTGCTGCGGAGCGAGCCGATGACGAGGAAGATGACGCCGCCGAGAATCGCCAGGGGCACGATCCACGACGAGCTCGGCCGCCACGTCGTCCGCTGGAAGAGCGAGATCGCGGTCATGTCACCGTTCAGTACCCGAGATAGCTCGTTCGGATTGCATCCCGCGAGGCAAGGTCGTCGCTCGTCCCCTCGTAGGCGACGGACCCGACCTCGAGCACGTACGCGCGCGACGCGGTCGCCAGCGAGATCCGGGCGTTCTGCTCGACCAGCAGCACCGCCGTTCCCTCGCGCTCGTTGAGCTCGCGCACGATCCGGAACACCTCGGACACGATGAGCGGTGCGAGGCCGAGCGAAGGCTCGTCGAGGAGGAGCAGCTTCGGCCGCTGCATGACGGCGCGCGCCAGGGCGAGCATCTGCTGCTCGCCTCCGGACAGCGTCCCGGCCTGCTGCGACCCGCGCGCCTCCAGCCAGGGGAAGTACTCGTAGACGCGCCGGTAGTCGTCGCGCAGCGAGCCGCGGCGGGCATAGGCCCCGAGCCGCAGGTTCTCCCCGACGGTGAGCTCCGCGAACGTCCCCCGTCCTTCGGGCACGTGCGCGATGCCGAGCCGCGCCGTCGCCTCGGGACCGCGGCGGCCGAGCGAGCGCCCCGCGAACTCGATCGTGCCGTTCCGCGCAACCGTGTGCGAGATCGCACGCAGGGTCGTGGTCTTCCCGGCGCCGTTCGCGCCGAGAATCGCGACGATCTCGCCGTCGTCGACCGTGAGCGACAGGCGTCGCAGCGCTTGCACCTGTCCGTAGCGCGCGTCGACGTCGCGGAGTGCAAGCAGCGACCCCATGCAGCCGATCAAGTCAACCGACATTTGACTCCTCGGTCAATATGGGGGCGTGCCGGACGCCGTCATCGTCTCCGCCGCCCGCACGCCGATCGGGCGCGCGGCCAAGGGCTCGCTCGTCGAGGCGCGGCCGGACGACCTCTGCGCCTTCGCCGTGCGCACGGCGCTCGAGCGTGTCCCCGGGCTTCCGCCGGAGGAGATCGTCGACGTCATCGTCGGCTGCGGCTTCCCGCAGGAGAAGCAGGGGATGAACCTCGGGCGGCGTGTGGCCCTGCTGGCGGGCCTGCCGGAGTCCGTGCCCGGCACGACCGTCAACCGCTTCTGCGCCTCCAGCCTGCAGACGATCCGCATGGCATTCCATGCGATCAAGGCCGGCGAAGGCGAGGCCTTCGTGGCCGCCGGCGTCGAGTCGATCTCGCAGGTCAACGGCTACCCGAAGTCGCAGGAGGAGCTGCACCCTGCGCTGTTCGGCGACGACGCTCCGATCGCAAACGTGTACATCCCGATGGGCCTGACCGCGGAGAACGTCGCCGAGCAGTGGGACGTGTCGCGCGAGGAGATGGACCACTTCGCGCAGCGGTCGCAGGAGCGTGCGGTTGCCGCGCAGGACTCGGGGTTCTTCGCGCGCGAGCTCACGCCCTACGAGGGCGCCGACGTCGACGACGGGCCGCGGCGCTCGTCGACGCTGGAGAAGCTCGCGGCGCTCGAGCCGGCCTTCAAGCCGGGCGGCAAGGTGACCGCCGGCAACTCGTGCCCGCTGAACGACGGGGCGGCGGCCGTCGTGGTGCTGTCGGAGCAGCGCGCGCAGGAGCTCGGGATCGCACCGCGGGCGCGGATCCTCGCGTCGAGCGTCTCCGGCGTCGCTCCGGAGATCATGGGCGTCGGCCCCATCGAAGCCGTGCGCAAGGTGCTCGCGCAGGCCGGCATGACGATCGACGACGTCGACGTGGTCGAGCTCAACGAGGCGTTCGCCGCCCAGGTGATCCCGGTCTGCCGCGAGCTCGGCATCGATCCGTTCGGCGAGAAGCTCAACCCACACGGCGGCGCGATCGCACTCGGCCATCCGTACGGCATGACCGGCGCCCGCATCATGAACACGTTGCTGAACGACCTCGAGACGCTCGACAGGACGATCGGGCTCGAGACGATGTGCGTCGGCGGCGGGCAGGGCATGGCGATGCTCGTCGAGCGCGTCTAGCGTCTAGCGGCTTCTGGGCGCGCTCGCACTTCTCCTCGCGCTCGGGTCGTCGGTCGTCTGGGGCGTCGCCGACTTCTCCGGTGGATCGCTGTCGCGGCGGCTGCCCGTGCTCGGCGTGACGCTCGTCTCGCAGGCTGCGGGCTTCGTGGCGCTCGTCGTCGCGGTGGCGGTGCGAGGGGACGTCGGCGTTCGCTCGTTCCTGATCGGGCTCCTGTCCGGCGTCGGCGGCGGCGTCGGCCTGGCGGCGTTCTACCGCGCGCTCTCGCTCGGGACGATGAGCGTCGTCTCGCCGATCGCGGCGTGCGGCGCACTCGTGCCGTTCGTCGTGTCGCTGGCGACCGGCGAGCGCCCGGGCAGGCTCGCGCTGGTCGGCGCGGTCGCGGCGCTGGCCGGCGCCGTGATGGCGTCACTCGAGGAGCGTCGCGCCGAGGCGCCGGAGCGCGGGCGGGCAGTCGCGCTCGCAGTCGTCGCTGCGGTGGCGCTCGGGCTGTTCGTCTACTTCCTCGGGCTCGGCAGCAAGGACGGCGACGCGCTGTCGACGCTCTTCGGTGCGCGGGTCGGCTCGCTCAGCGTGCTGGTTCTGGTCGCCGTCGCGCTGCGGGCGCCGGTTCGCGTGCCGCGTTCGTCGATCGCTGCCGTCGCCGCCGTCGGGATCGCCGACGTCACGGCGAACGCGCTGTTCGCGCTGGCGAGCCGGTCCGGACTGCTCGCGCTGGTGTCGGTGCTCGGCTCGCTCTATCCCGTGGTGACGGTGCTGCTGGCGCACGTCCTGCTGGGCGAGCGGCTCACGCGGGCACAACGCTTCGGCGTCGCGCTGGCGCTCGGCGGCGTGGCAGTCATCGCCGGCGCATAGCATCGCGCCGTGGAGCCGCTGATCGTCCTCGACCGCGTCGAACGGTTCCTCGACGAGCAAGAGCTCGGCGCGGGGCCGCTGACCGCGGAGCGCATCGGCGACGGCGGCGGCTCGAACTTCACGTTCCTGCTCACGCGCGGCGGCGACCGGTACGTGCTGCGCCGGCCGCCGCGCCCGCCGCTGCCGCCGTCGGCGCACGACATGGTGCGCGAGGCGGGGCTGCAGCTCGCGGTGCGAGCGGCCGGCTTCGAGCGGCTGCCGGAGATCGTCGCCGTGTGCGGCGACACGAGCGTGCTCGGCGTGCCGTTCTACCTGATGCGCTACCTCGACGGGCACGTCGTCACGCAGTCGCTGCCGCCGAGGCTCGAGACGCGGGCGGCGCGGCGGCGGCTCGGCGAGGACCTCGTCGACACGCTGGTCGAGATCCACGCGGCCGACGTCTCGGTGCCCGCGCTGGCGGCGTTCGCGCGGCCGGGAAGCTATGCCGAGCGGCAGGTCCGGCGGTTCACGCAGCTGTGGGAGGTGAACCGCACGCGGCCGATTCCCGACGTCGACGAGGTCGGCCGGGTGCTCGCGGGCGCGCTGCCGGAGCCGCTGGCGCCGACCGTCGTCCACGGCGACTTCCGGCTCGGCAACATGATGGTCGCGCGCGACGAGCCGACGCGGATCGAGGCGGCGCTCGACTGGGAGATGGGCGCGATCGGCGATCCGCGCGCGGACGTCGGGTACCTGCTCTCGACGTACAGCGAGCCGGGCGGGCGGCCGAGCGCGCTCGGGTCGTCGCCGGTCACGGCGAGCGCGGGCTTCCCGTCGCGCGCGGAGCTCGTCCGGCGCTACGAGGAGCGGAGCGGCCGCGACCTCGGCCCGCTCGCGTGGTTCGAGGCGCTCGCGCTGTGGAAGGCGGCCGTCTTCTGCGAGGCGATCTACGGCCGCTACGTGCGCGGCGAGCTCGGCGCGGAAGACACCCGCGCCGCGATCTTCGAGCAGGGCGTCCCCGCGCTGGCCGCCGCCGCGCGCGAGGCGCTCGGCGCGTAACCGGTGGGGTCAGACCCGGGTCTGACCCCACCTCCACGAAACCGCACCCACGATGCGGGTTTGCCCTGACCGGTGCGACGCCTCGGGACACCCTTGGGGTCAGACCCGGGTCTGACCCCAAGAGGGTTCACCCCGCCGCCTCGACCACGGCTCGAAGCGTCGCTTCGTCGCGCGTCGAGACGAGCACCGTCGTCGCGCCCGAGTCGCGCCACGCGGCGAGGCGGTCGGCGATGCGCTCCTGCGGGCCGACGAGCGCGACCTCGTCGACGAACGCGTCCGGAACCTTCGCCACCGCCTCGCGCTGCTGCCCGCCGAGGAACAGCTCCTGGATCTCGCGCGCCTCCGCCTCGTACCCGTAACGCGCGAAGAGGTCGTTGTAGAAGTTCTTCCCGCGCGCGCCCATGCCGCCGATGTAGAACGAGTAGTACTCCTTCAGCGCCGCGCGGCCCGACTCGACGTCGTCGGTGAGCACTGCCGGCACACACGGCGCGATCTCGAACCCGGGCCGCGCCGACGCGAGCGGGAAGACCGACGCCGCCTGCTCCGGCGACCAGAAGATCGGCAGCCAGCCGTCGGCGATCTCGAACGCCTGCGCCACCGCCTTCGGCGCGATCGCCGCGAGGTAGATCGGGATCTCCGCGCGCAGCGGCCGCATCATCAGCCGCAGCGGCTTGCCGAGCCCGGTCCCGCGCTGAACCGGGATGTCGTAGTGCGCGCCATGGTGCTCGAGCCGTTCCCGCCGCAGGGCCGCGCGCACGATCTCGACGTACTCGCGCGTCTTCTCGAGCGGCTTCCCCCACTCCTGCCCGTGCCACCCCTCGACGACCTGCGGCCCCGACGTGCCGAGGCCCATCAGGAACCGCCCGCCCGAGATGAGATCGAGCGTCGCCGCCGTCATCGCCGCGTTCGCCGGCGAGCGCCCCGGCAGCTGCATGATCGCCGTGCCGAGCTTGATCCGCTCCGTCTGCGCGCCGAGCCAGGCGAGCGGCGTGATCGCGTCCACCCCCCACGCCTCGGCCGCCCACGCCGAGTCGTAGCCGAGCCGCTCCGCCGTCCGCGCGAGCTCGATCAGCTCGAGCGGGCTCGTGCCCGGCTGCGCGTATCCCATGTAGAACCCGAGCTTCACGGTTGGTGCGATGCTAGACGGGTGACGGTCACCGACTGGGCTCCACCGAGCGAGCGTCTGGAGCGCGTCCGCGCCTTCATGGACGAGCGGGTGCTGCCGAATGAGCCGGCCTTGGACCGCGAGGACGACGCCGCAGCGTCACTCGTCACCGCGCTGCGCGACGAGGTGCGCGAGCTCGGCCTGTGGGCGCCGCACGTTCCGCCCGAGGCCGGCGGCACGGGCACGGGCTTCCTCGACTACGCGTACCTGAACGAGCACATCGGCCGGTCGCTCTGGGGCCAGCTCGTCTTCGGCTGCCAGGCGCCCGACGCCGGCAACGCCGAGATCCTCCACCTCTTCGGCACGGAGGAGCAGAAGGAGCGCTGGCTGCATCCGCTCGTCGCGGGCGAGATTCGCTCGTTCTTCTCGATGACCGAGCCCGACGTGCCCGGGTCGGATCCGACCACGCTGCGCACGCGCGCAGTCAAGGACGGCGACGAGTGGGTGATCGATGGGCACAAATGGTTCTCGTCCGGCGCCGACGGCGCAGCTTTCGGGATCGTGATGGCGGTCACCGACCCGGACGCGCCGCCGCACGCGCGCGCGACGCAGATCGTCGTCCCGGCCGACACGCCGGGCGTCGACGTCGTGCGGCCGATCACCGTGCTCGGCCACGCCGGCCGCGGCTGGACGACGCACTGCGAGGTGCGGTACACGAACGTCCGCGTCCCGCTTGCGAACACGCTGGGCGAGAAGGGTTCGGGCTTCCGGATCGCACAGAAGCGCCTCGGCCCCGGGCGCATCCATCACGTGATGCGCTGGCTCGGGCAGATGCAGCGCGCGTTCGCGCTGATGTGCTCGTACGCGCTCGAGCGCGAAGCGTTCGGCGGGCCGCTCGCCGACAAGCAGACCGTGCAGAACTGGATCGCCGACAGCTACGCGCAGATCCACGCCTGTCGGCTGATGACGCTCGACGCCGCACACAAGATCGACGGCGGCGACGAGGCGCGCGTCGAGATCTCGGCGATCAAGTTCTTCGCGGCGCAGGCGCTGCAGGACGTGATCGACCGCGCCGTCCAGGTTCACGGCGCACGCGGCCTGACCGACGAGACGCCACTCGGCCACATGCTGACCACCGCGCGCGCCGGACGCATCTACGATGGGCCGGACGAGGTTCATCGCATGGTCGTCGCGCGTCGCGTCCTGAAGACGTTTGCAAACGGGGACGGGTGGGACTTTCGGTGACGTGGCGTTCGCTGAAGGGCAAGCTGCTGGTCTCGGCGCCGTCGCTGCTCGACCCGAACTTCCGCAAGACCGTCGTACTGGTCGCCCACCACGACGGCGACGGTGCGCTCGGTCTCGTGCTCAGCCGGCCGTCCGGCGTGCCGGCGGCGGAGGCGGTGCCGTTGCTCGAGGGCATCCCCGGTGCCGAGGACCCCGTGTTCGTCGGCGGCCCCGTGCAGCCTCAGGCGTTCATGGCACTCGCCGAGTTCGGCGACGTCGACGACGCGGCCGCGCCGATCTTCGACCACGTCGGCTTCATGAGCGCCGACGCCGAGCCCGACGAGCTCTCGATCCGGCGCGTGCGGCTGTTCGCCGGCTACGCCGGCTGGGGCGCCGGGCAGCTCGAGGCCGAGCTCGCCGAGCCGTCGTGGATCGTCGTCCCGGCGACGAGCGACGATCCGTTCGTCGACGACCCGGACGCACTGTGGCGCGAGGCCGTCCACCGCGCCGGCGGCTCGGTTTCGTTGATGGAGAACATGCCGTTCGACCCGCGCCTGAACTAGCGCGAGAGCGGCGGCAGGCCGACCTGCTCCCCGTCGCGCCGCGGGCCGGGGAGCGTGGGGAACCGGAACTGGCCCGGCTCGCGCCCGGGCTGGACGAACCACGCCTGCCCGCTCTCGCCGCTCATCGCCGCGCGCCAGACCGCGTCCGCGACCGCGTCCGGCGCAACCAGCGGGAAGCCGGCCGCCGAGAACGCGGAGCGCTGCGAATCGATCATCGGCGTGTCGGCGATGCCCGGGCACACGGCGTTGATCGTCACCGGTGCGAGCTGCGGCGCGACGCTGCGCACCAAGCCGACGAGCGCGTGCTTCGTGAGCGAATAGATGACGTCGCTCGGCATGCCCGTGAGCCCGGCCAGCGAGGCGGTGACGACGATCGCGCCGCGGTCCATCACCTGCGCGAGCCGGCGCACGCCGAACACGACTCCGTCGACGTTGACGCCGAGCGCTCGCCGGTACGCGGTATCGCTGAGGGTGCCGATGTCCGTCTCGCCGGTGAGGACGCCTGCGTTCAGGCACGCGACGTCCACCGCCTGCACCATCTCCCATGCAGCGGGATCGGAGACGTCGAAGCCGTCGACGAGATCGAGGCGCTCGACGGAGCATCCCTCCGCCTCGAGCCGCGCGACGATCGCGCGCCCGATCCCGCCGGCAGCGCCGGTGACGAGCGCCTTCACGGCTCGAGGACGACCTTGCCCATGTTTCTGCGCTCGGCGATCAGCGCATGCGCCGCCGCGGCGTCGTCGAGCGGGAAGCGCGCGCCGACGACCGGGTCGATCTCGCCGCGCGCCCACATCGTGAGCAGCTCGAGCGCGCACTCGCGCACGAAGCCGGGCTGCAGCTTCATCAGCCGCGCCAGGTAGATCCCGACCACGCCGGCGTTACGCCCGACGAGCCATTGCACGCTCGGGTCCTGCCACAGCCCGTCGGCGAAGCCGATCGCGACGACGACGCCGAGCGGGTTGAGCAGCGAGAGCGATCGCGTGAACACGTCGCCACCGACGGGATCCATCACGACGTCCGCTCGGACGTCGTCGAGCTCGTCGTAGCCGAGTGCCTCGTCGGCGCCGTTCTCGAGCGCGGCGGCGCGCTTCTCCGGCGTGCTGGCTGTCGCGACGACGTGCGCGCCGAGGTTCTTGGCGAGCTGCACCGCCGCCGAGCCGACGCCGCCCGCCGCGGCGTGGACGAGCACGGTGCTCTCGGGCGTCACACGCGCCTGATGGTGCAGCGGGACGTACGCCGTGAGGTACGTGAGCAGAAAGGCCGCACCCGACGCATACGATGCGCCGTCGGGGAGGGCGAACGTCCAGTCGGGGTCGACCGAGGCGCGCTCCGCGTAGCCGCCGCCGTTCACCCGCGTGAACGCGATCACCCGCCGGCCGTCGAGGTCGCCGGCGACCTCGGAGCCGAGCACGTACGGGAGCTCGGGCATCTGCGGGTAGCGGCCGTAACGGATCAGCAGGTCGGCAAAGTTGACGCCCGCTGCGCGCACCGTGACGACCGCGTCGCCGTCCGGTTCCGGCAGCTCCTCGACGCGAAGATCGCCGCCGACCTCGTGGAGAACCGCTGCTCTCACGTCGCGCGAACCCTACGCGCATCCCCCCGGACGAGGGATGCGAGTCGTCCGAAATACATGCTACTACGATGAATTACGAAGACGTGGCGCAGGGGGCCACTCCAGGCCAACCCCTGCGCCACGTCATTCACTGTAATTCGGCCTGGAGAATAGGGGTCGTTGTCCCTTGATGAAGTTCGCCATCCCGGCGGCGCTCGCCGTTGCGCTCGTCGCCGTGACCGGGGCGTTCGCCGCCCACAAGTACATGATCACGTCGAGCCGGCAGATCAAGCCGGGCACGATCTCCGTCGCCGACCTCGCGAGGTCGACCCGGAGCAAGCTCGCCGGCGCGGCAGGACCGCGGGGCGTGCAGGGGCCGATCGGGCCGCAGGGCCCGGCCGGGCCCGCCGGGCCGAGAGGGGCGACCGGAGCGACGGGCGCTACGGGCCTCCGGGGCGCAACCGGCGCGCAGGGACCCGTCGGCCCAGCAGGCGCCACCGGTGCGCAGGGGCCGCAGGGGATCAGCGGCTTCAACGGCGCGTTCTACTCCGTCCAGAACTACACCGAGCAGGTCGGCGTCGGCGCGATCGCCACAGCCGCCTGCGATCCGACTGACGACACGAACTCGCAGAAGTACGTGGCGATCTCCGGAGGCGTTCAGGACACCGACAACACCACGGACATGACGACGGTCGCGAACCCGGTCGAAGTCGCGGCATCGTTCCCTGGTCGCATGGACTGGAACACGAACACGCCGAAGACCGGCCGCCTCGACGGCTGGATCATCCAGTTCGGCCACGTGGGAAGCTCCGACACGAACCTCGTCGTGTGGGCGCTGTGCGTCCCGGTGGCCGATGGCGTCAGCACCACCCCGACCATCAACAACTAGCACCGCCGGCCCGACTCTGAGCCGTCACCTCCCGTCCCCTCCGAGCCGCCCTCGGGGGCGGGAGGTGCGGCTTGCCGCGACCCGGCGGGAATACGGCGGCGGGCACGTGTGCCTGGCCTCTGGCCTTACGACACAGACCGCCACGTCGTCAGCGCCCGGACCACCTCGCCTCGCGCTTCTCGAGGAACGCTGCGACGCCTTCCTGTCCGTCCTCCGAGGCGAGGCACGCGGCGAACGCGTGCACCTCGCGCTCGTCGTCACGCGCGTCGCGGGTGTCGTGCAGCAGCGACTTGATCTGCCGGATCGCGTGCGGCGACTGATTCGCGAGCGGCTCGACATAGCGGGCGATCCCCGCCTCGAGGTCGTCGACGACGAACTCGACGAGCCCCCACGCCTCCGCCGTCCGCGCCGGGATCCGTTCGCCCGACATCACGAGCCAGCGCGCCCGGCCCGGCGAGATCAGCCTCGGTGCACGCTGCGTGCCGCCGCCGCCCGGGAGCAGTCCGAGGTTGACCTCGGGGAAGCCGAGCTGCGCGTCCTCGGTCGCGATGCGGAAGTCGCACGCGAGCGCGATCTCGAGCCCGCCACCGAGGCAGTACCCGTGGATCGCGGCGACCACCGGCACCTCGGTGTGCTCGATCAGGTCGGCGACCGGCTGGATGCCGGCGGGGCGCCCGCTCGGGTCGCCGGCGCCCTGGAAGCCGCTGATGTCGGCGCCGGCGGAGAAGGCGCGCCCGCCCTTGCCGCGCAGCACGACCACGCGCACGTCGGCGTCGAGGTGCTCGAGCTCGGCCCAGAGCGTGTCGATGATCCCCGCGTTGACGGCGTTGACGGGTGGGTTGTCGAGCCAGACGGTCTTGATCACGGTGCGGGCGTGGCGGCAGCCGCGGCGGGATCCGACGCGAACATCTCTCGGAGCTCGGTCTTCCGGAACTTGCCGACGCTCGTCTTCGGGATCTCAGCGATGAACTCGAAGCGGTCGGGCAGCCACCACTTGGCGAAGTCGGGCGCGAGAAACGCGCGGAGGTCGTCGGCGGTGGCCGACTGGCCCTCGCGCAGCACCACGGCCGCGAGCGGGCGCTCGTCCCATTTCTCGTCGGGGATCGCGATCACTGCCGCCTCCGCGATCGCCGGATGCGCCATCAGCGCGTTCTCGAGGTCGACCGACGAGATCCACTCGCCGCCGGACTTGATCACGTCCTTCGACCGGTCCTTGATCTGGATGAAGCCGCGCGGATGGATCGTCACGACGTCGCCGGTCCGGAACCAGCCGTCGTCGGTCCAGCGGCCCTCCTCCGGCGTCTCGTAGTACGCCGCCGCGACCCACGGGCCGCGCGTCTCGAGCTCGCCCATCGACTCGCCGTCCCACGGCAGCACGTTCCCCTCCTCGTCGCGGTGGCGCAGCTCGACGAGCGGCAGCGGCCGCCCCTGCATCGCGATGAAGTCGTAGCGCGTGTCGGGGTCGGCATGCGCGAGCTCGCCGGGAAGCTGCGCCGTCGACGCGACCGGCGACGTCTCGGTCATCCCCCAGCCGTGAACGACGTTGAGGCCGTGGCGCTCCTTGAACCCGGCGATCATCGCGCGCGGCGCCGCCGAGCCGCCGACGAGCATGCCCTTCATGTGCGAGAGGTCCCAGCGGCCGGGGTTCGCGTCGAGCAGCTGCAGGATGCCGAGCCAGATCGTCGGCACACCGGCCGTCCACGTGACGCGCTCGGAGACGAACGCGTCGAGCAGGCTCTCCGGGTCGAGGAACGGGCCCGGGTAGACGAGCTTCGCGCCGATCATCGTCCCCAGATACGGGTAGCCCCACGCGTTCGCATGGAACATCGGCACGACCGGGAGGATCACGTCCTGATCCGAGATGCCCAGGCTCATCGGGTTCCCCGCGGCGACGCCGAGCGTGTGCAGCATCGTCGAGCGGTGCGAGTAGAGCACGCCCTTCGGCAGCCCGGTGGTGCCACTCGTGTAGCACATGGCGGCCGCCTCGTCCTCGTCGAGCTGCGGGTCCTGCCACGCGTCGGGGTCGGAGCCGGCGACGAGCTCCTCGTAGCCGTCCTCGACCACGAGCACGTGCTCGATGTTGGTGCGGTCGCGGAACTGGTCGAGCAGCGGGATCAGGCTGCGGTCGACGATCACGGCGCGATCGTTCGCGTGCGTCGCGATGTACGCGAGATCGTTCGGGTGCAGACGCAGGTTGAGCGTGTGCAGGACGAAGCCGCCGCACGGGATGCCGAGGTACGCCTCGTGGTGCGCGAGGTGGTTCCAGCAGAGCGTCGCGACTCGGTCGCCCCGTTGGAGGCCGAGCTCGTGCAGCCCGACCGCGAGCGCCCGCGCGCGACGGCACGACTCGCCGTACGTGCTCCGCTGGAAGCTCCGGTCGGCGAGCCGCGCGACCAGCTCCGCGTCGGCCGAGTACGTTTCGGCACGGCGCAACAGCGTCGGCAACGTGAGCTGGTAGTCCATCATCAGGCCGTTCACGTGAGCTCTCCCTTCGCCAGCGCCTGCCGCCGCGCGAGGTCGCGCTCCGGATCAACGAGCTGCCCGTCGCGCTCGACGTACCCGTCCTTGCCGCCGACGACCAGCAGCACGAGATCCTCGCTGCCGCGGTTGGAAACCTGGCGCGGCGTCGTGGACTCGACGTGGACGAGCCCACCCGTCTCCACCACGTGCTCCGTGTCGTCGATCAGGAACGTCGCCGTGCCGCGATGGACGAAGTACAGCTCGTCCTGCAAGTCGTGATAGTGCGCGGGGCCGTCGTAGCCCGGCGGAAAGACCAGCGCGTTGACGCCGAACGCGCTCACGCCGAGCTCCTTGCGCACCTTGCGGAAGCCGTAGCCCTCCCCGAGGGCGTCGAGTGAGTTCACCGAATAGCCCATGCCGTGATCCTACGACCCGAACAGGAAGCGCGTCAGCACGCGGTCCCTGGCGCGGTCGGGCAGGCGCTGGACGTGGGCGCGCTTCTTCGCGTCGGGGCCGACGACGTAACGCGTCCTCGGCCTGGCTGCGGTCAGCGCGTGCTCGATCGCCGTCGCGACGAGGGATGCCGGGACGCCGTGCTGCGACGAGCGCTCCGCCGCCACCCGGCGGAAGCGCTCGACGCGAGCGCCGTACAGCTCGGCCGCCTCGGGCGGGTAGCTCTCCAGCGTCCGCTGCGGCTTGGTCCACATCGGCGTCGCGATCAGGCCGGGCTCGACGATCGCGACGTGGATCCCCCACGGCTGCAGCTCGAGCCGGAGCGCGTCCGCCATCGCCTCGAGCGCGAACTTGCTCATCCCGTAGGCGCCCAGGAACGGGAGCGCCGAGCGGCCCTGGATCGAGCCGACGATGACGACGCGGCCGCGCGCCGCCCGCACGGCGGGCAGGAACGCCTGGAGCACGCGCAGCTGCCCGACGACGTTGACGTCGAGCTGGTGCGCGAGCTCCTCCGGCGGCAGGAACTCGAGCGGAGCGGCGATCGCGATGCCGGCGTTCGCGACGAGCCCGTCGAGCCGCTCGATGCCCGCCGCCGCGGCCGCGATCGCCCCCGGGTCGGTGACGTCGAAGAGCAGCTCCTGCGAGCCGGTGGGCGCGTCGCCCGCGTTCCGCACCGACGCGTGCACGGCCCAGCCGAGTGCGAGCAGGTGCTCGCCCGTCGCTCGCCCGATGCCGCTCGACGCGCCGGTTACGAAGCAAGCAGGGATGCAGCCACCTCGGCGCGCAGCTCGCGTCCGTACCCGAGCGCGCCCTCCAGCCACAGCGCGCGCTTGTAGTAGCGGTGCAGCGGGTGCTCCCACGTGAAGCCGATGCCGCCGTGCGCCTGGATCGACCGTTCGCACGCGAGCACGGCCGCCTCCGACGCCTGCGACTTCGCCGACGCGACGGCGAGGCCGGCCTGCTCGTCGTGCTCGGCGACCGCCCACGCCGCCCAGTACGCGAGCGAACGCGAGAGCTCGACGGCGACGTATGCGTCGACGAGCGGATGCGAGATCGCCTGGTAGCTGCCGATCTTCTTGCCGAACTGCTCGCGCGAGCCGGCGTATTCGATTGCAAGCTCGACCGCCTTCGAGCCGATCCCGACCGCCTCGAGCGCGAGCGCGGCGAGCAGGCGCCGGCGAACCTCCTCCCAGTCGCCCGTGGCCGCGGCTGTGCCGTCGGCGGTGAGGCGCCCGAGGCGCAGCGTCTCGTCGACGGTGGCGACCGTCTCACCTTGCGCCGGCCGCCCGCTCATGTCGGGAGTGAGCACGCGGTCGACCTGGTCGAGGTGCGGGACGAACCCGTCGACCTCGATCGACCAGACCTCGTCTCCCCCCTGCCCCGCGACCTCGTTGAGGACGTACGGGCCGTCGTAGAGCACGCGGCCGAGCTCCTCGAACAGCACGGCTGCGTCGAGGAACGTGAAGTCGTCGCTCTGCAGGATCCCGACCCAGCCGAGCTCCGAGAGCTGCTCGAGCGACGGCGACGGATTCGCCTCGAGGAACGCGCGCGCCTCGCGGCGGAGGTCGTCCTGCTCCGGCGTGAAGGAAAGGTCCACTAGCGACTCCTCGGGAGGCCGAGCACGCGCTCGGCGACGATGTTGCGGAGGATCTCGCTCGTGCCGGCCTCGATCGTATTGCCGCGCGAGCGGAGCTGCTGGTACTGCCAGTACCCGTCGGCGTAGCCGCCGCCGTCGGTGAGCTGGGCATGCGAGCCGAGGATCTCCAGCGCGAGCTTCGTCAGGCGCTGGTTGTTCTCCGACCAGACGAGCTTCGACGCCGAGCCCTCCGGCCCCGGAATGCCCGTCTTCTGGAGCGTCGTCAGCGCGCGGTAGTTCGTGTAGCGGAGCGCCTGCAGCTCCACCCACTCGCGCGCGATCCGGTCGCGGAGGATCGGATCCGTGACGTTGCGCTCCTTCGCGAGCGCGACCAGCTTGCGCACGGCGACGTCGAGCGTCGCCGCGAGCGCGAAGCCGAGCGTGCCGCGCTCGTGCAGCAGCGTCGTCATCGCCACCTGCCAGCCGCCGCCGACCTCGCCGAGCAGGTTCTCCTTCGGCACTCGTACGTCGGTGAAGAAGATCTCGTTGAACTCCGGGTGCCCGGTGATCTGCACGAGCGGCCGCACCTCGACGCCCGGCGCGTGCATGTCGGCGATCACGTACGTGAGGTTCTTGTAGCGCGGCGCATCGGGGACGCCGAGGCCGACGAGGATGCAGAAGTCGGCGATGTGCGCGAACGACGACCACACCTTCTGGCCGTTGACGACGAAGTGGTCGCCCTTGTCCTCGATCCGCGTCCGCGCGGCCGCGAGGTCGCTGCCGGCGTCGGGCTCGGAGAAGCCCTGGCACCAGATCTCGTCCGCGCTCAGGATCTTCGCGAGGTGGCGGTCCTTCTGCTCGTCGGTGCCCCACGCGATGATCGTCGGCCCGGCCATGCCGAGCCCGATCACGCCGAGGTGCGAGGGCGCCTCGGCCCGCGCGAGCTCTTCGAGGTAGATCGCCTGGTGGCTGTACGGCGCGCCGGCGCCGCCGAACTCCTTCGGCCACGTGAGGCCTGCGTAGCCGGCCTCGCCGAGCTTGCGGCTCCAGTCGCGGTCGGCGTCCTCGAAGCGGCGCGCGCCGCGCGCCTTCGAGCCGTCGGGGAGGTTCTCCTCGATGAACGAGCGAACCTCGGCGCGGAAGGCGGCCTCCTCGGGCGTGTCGCGCAGGTCCACGGCGCCGATCCTAGTCGCGCAGGGTCATGCACGTCGACGTCGCGTAGGCGACCAGCGCACCCTCCTCGTCGGTGACCCGGCACTCCAGGAGCGCGAGCGTCCTCCCTCCGCGCAGCACGGAACCGACCGCGGTCAGGCGTCCCTGCCACACCGCCTTGAGGAAGTTGATCTTCAGCTCGACCGTCGTGAACAGCTCGTCCGGCTCGAGGCGGGTGAGGTTGGCGCAGCCCATCGCCGCGTCGGCCAGGTCGCACACGATGCCGCCGTGCAGCGTGCCGGGCGGGCTCGTGTGCTGCGGGCCGACGTCGAGCTCGAAGGTCACGCGGCCCACCTCGGCCTCGGTCATTCGCATGCCGAGCAGGTCCGCGACGGGCGCGCCCTGCACCTCGCCCGCGATGATCTGCCGCAGGTACGCGAGGTGGCTCACGGCGTGAGCACCGTCCGGATCACCTCGCCGTCGCGCATCGCCGCGAACGCTGCCTCCCAGTCCTCGAGCGGCGCGGTCCGCGTCACCATGCCGGCGAGGTCGAGCTTGCCCTCGAGCGCGAGCGCCGCGAGCCGCGGGAAGTCGTCCTGCGCCACGTAGTCGCCGCCGTGCGAGACGACGATCGCCGTTCGCTTCGCGAACAGCGAGGGCAGCACGACCTCGGCACGCTCGCCTGCGGGCGAGAGGCCGACGAGCACGTACGTCCCACCGGAGACGAGCAGCGAGAGCCCTTGCTCGAACGTCGAGCGGCGGCCGACGACGTCGAAGACGAACTCGACGGGGCCCGGCTCGACGTGCGTTGCGCCGAAGCCGCGGGCTTGCTCGAGCTTGCGGGCGTCGAGGTCGATCGCGCGGATCTCCGACGCCCCGGCGATGCGCGCGCCCTGGATCGCCGAGAGCCCAACCGCGCCGCAGCCGATCACCGCGACGCGCGCGCCGGCCCAGACCTTCGCCGTCTCGAGCACCGACATCACGCCGGTCGCGACGGCGCAGCCGATCAGGCACGCCTGCTCGGACGGCAACTCGTCCGGGATGCGCACTGCGGCGACCTCGGGCACGACCGTGTGGGTCGCAAACGTGCCCGTGCGCAGGACCGGCGTCAGGACGCTTCCGTCCGCGCGGTGGAGGCGCCCGGCCGCCGCGGGAGGCTTCCGGCACCGCCGCGGCTCGCCGCGCAGGCAGGCAGCGCACTCGCCGCACGCCGTCTTCCAGCCGAGGACGACGCGGTCCCCGACCGCGACCGCCTGGACGCCCTCGCCGACGCGCTCGACGATGCCGGCGCCCTCGTGGCCGAGCAGCACCGGGAACGGATGCCCCCACCCGTCCTCGTCGATCACGTGCTGGTCGGAGTGGCAGACGCCGGTCGCTTCGATCCGGACGAGCACTTCGCCCGGAGCCGGCTCGTCGACGCGGATCTCCTCGAGGGCGACCCGGCCGGGAGCGCTCAGGACGACGCCGGTGTCAGCCACGAGCGGTCGAGTGCGCGCGCGGACTCGGCGCCGGCGAGCGCGAGGGTGAGGTCGATCTCCGCCATCAGGTTCTGGATCAGCTCCTCGACGCCGCGCTGGCCTCCGACCGCGAGCGCATAGGCGTAGGGCCGGCCGAGCAGGACGGTGTCGGCGCCGAGCGCGATCGCCTTCACGACGTCGGCGCCGCAGCGGATGCCGCCGTCCATCAAGACGACCGCGTCGGGGAGCGCGTCACGGACCTCGACCAGCGCGTCGAGCGCGGCGACGGCACCGTCGACCTGCCGCCCGCCGTGGTTCGAGACGATCACGCCGTCGATGCCGTGCTCGAGCGCCCGCTCGGCGTCGTCGGCGCGAAGGACGCCCTTGACGAGCAGCGGCAGCGAGGTCGCGCTGCGCAGCCAGTCGAGGTCGTCCCACGTCAGGCCGAGGTTCGGGAAGTGCATGAGCATGGTGGCGGCAGCGGTGAGCGGGTCCTCGGTGGGCGGCTTCGCGAGCCGCGAGAGGAAGACCGGGTCGCTGAAGTAGACGCCGCAGCCCTCGCCGTGCAGGAACGGCAGATAGGCG
This sequence comes from Gaiellaceae bacterium, assembly GCA_036557145.1. Lineage (GTDB taxonomy): Bacteria > Actinomycetota > Thermoleophilia > Gaiellales > Gaiellaceae > PALSA-600. The sequence continues at coordinate 10,286 of DATBIC010000076.1, read as the reverse complement.
GAGCGCAGGTCGCGCGGCCGCCAGCCGAGCATCAGCGTGTCGAGCGTGACGACGATCGCCGTGTAGCCGGCCGCCTCGGCGCGCGCGACGAAGCTCGCGCAGAGGTCGCGGTCGTTCGGCCAGTAAAGCTGGTACCAGCGCGGGCAGCCGGTCTCGGCGACCTCCTCGAGCGAGTGCGTCGCGGCGCCGGAGAGGACCATCGGAATGCCGGACGACGCGCTCGCACGGCCGACCGCGGGCTCGGCGTCCTCATGCGCGATCGAGAGCACGCCGATCGGCGCGAGCAGGAACGGGGCGGGCGAGTGCAGGCCGAGCACGTCGACCGACAGGTTCCGCGAGACATTGCCGGAGAGCATGCGTGGGCGGATCCGGTGGCGGTCGAACGCCTCCAGGTTCGCGCGCATCGTCGACTCGGCGCCCGCGCCGCCCGCGATGTAACCGTAGGCGCCGGGGTCGAGCCGCGCGGCGGCGGCGCGCTCCCAGTCGTCGACCGAGATCGGCCACTCGGGCGGCTGCTGCGCGATGTAGATCGCGTTCTGGATCATCGCTCCCGAGAACGACACGTCCCGATCCTAGACTGAGGAGCGTGAGCGATACCGCGCGACTCGAGACGTTCAGCGACGGGATCTTCGCGATCGCCGCGACCCTGCTGATCCTCGACGTCAACCTGAGCGGGGACGGCTCGGTCGCGCACCAGCTCGTGCAGGCGTGGCCGTCGTACGCGGCCTACGCGATCTCGTTCGCCACGCTCGGGATCGTCTGGGTCAACCACCACACCGTCTTCAAGCAGATCGGCAGCGTCGACCGGACGTTCCTGTTCATCAACGTCCTCTTCCTGATGGTCGTGGCGTTCACGCCGTTCCCGACGCGCGTCCTCGCCGACAACATGCGCGAGCAGTCGAAGGCGGCCGCGGTCGCGTACGGGCTCACCTACACGTCGATGGCGGTCTGCTTCGTCTCGTTGTGGTTCTACGCGGCCGGCAAGCGCAGATTGATCGCGGCGGCCGCCGACCAGCGGATGGTCTCGGGGATCTCGCGGTCGTTCGCGCCCGGCGCCTTCGTCTACGCGATCGCGACGCTGAGCGCGCTCCTCTCGGCAGTCCTCGCCGTGGTGCTGTTCGCGGCGATCGCGATCTTCTACGTGATCGAGAGCTCGTTCTTCGGACGAGAGTGACGCTCACTGGCCGCGCGACGCGGGGTCGACACCGGCGAACGTCAGCAGGTCGGTCATCCGGAACGGCCCGCTCTTGGTCGGGAAGGTCGGCTTCCAGCCCCGCTCTGTGAACGCCTCTCAAGCGGCGTCCGCCTCGAGCAGCTCCTCGGCGAACGCCGTCGGTAGCCGCGCCGCGACGTCCTGCGGCTCGGCGATGTCGTCCCGGTGCCAGGCGAGCACGCCGATCGCCACGGCGACCGAGGCGGCCGCGACGAAGAACGGGACGTGCGCATCGAAGTGCTCGGCGAGCTTCCCCGCGAGGTACGGCGCGGCAGCGCCGCCGATGAAGCGGACGAAGCTGTAGGCGGCGGACGCGGTCGCGCGCTCGGTCGTGGACACGCGCATCACCGTCTCGGTGACGAGCGTGTTGACGACGCCGAGGAACAGGCCGGCGACGATCACGAGCAGGATCAGCGCGGTCTGCGAATCCGTCCACAGCGCCATCCCGAACAGGTCGAGCGCCACGAGCGCGAATGCACCGTAGAGGACGGGCATCAGGCCGAACGCGTCGCGCAGCCTGGGTGCGAGCCACACCGACGAGATCGCGAGCAGCACGCCCCAGCCGAAGAACACGTAGCCGAGCTGGTGGATACCGAGCTCGAGCGGGAACGGTGTGAACGCGATCAGCGTGAAGAAGCCGAAGTTGTAGAAGAGCGCGGTCAAGGCGACGCCGCGCAGGCCCCGCTCGCGGAGCGCCCGGAGCGGCTGACCGAGCGAGCTGCGCATTGGCGGTGCGGGCGTCCGCTCGAGCAGGAGCAGGATCAGGACGAACGCCGTGGCCATCAGCGCCGCGACGCCGAAGAACGGCGCGCGCCAGCTGAGCGAGCCGAGCTCGCCGCCGAGTAGCGGCCCCGACGCGATGCCGAGTCCGAGCGCCGCCTCGAACAGCACGATCGCGCCGCCGAGCCCACCGCTCGCGGCGCCGACGATCGCGGCCAGGGCGGTCGCGATGAACAGTGCGTTGCCGAGGCCCCATACGCCGCGGAAGGCAACGATCTGGCCGATCGAGCCGGAGGCGCCGGCGGCGGCGCTGAACGCGACGATCAGCGCGAGCCCGGCGAGCAGCGTCCGCTTCGCGCCGATCCGGCTCGAGACGAAGCCGGTGACGAGCATCGCGATCCCGGTGATCGCGAAGTAGCTCGTGAACAGCAGCTCCACCTGGCTCGGCGTGGCGTCGAGCGACTGCGCGAGCGCGGGCAGGATCGGATCGACGAGACCGATCCCCATGAAGGCGATCACGCATGCGAACGCGACCGCCCAGACGGCCTTCGGCTGCCTCAGCAGGCTCGCCCGTTCCTCCATCTTCACTTCGCTCCTCTTCTCTCTGTCTCGAGCAGCCGGTCGATCAGCGGCAGCGAGGCTTCGAGCCGCTTGCGCTCGGCCGGCGTCAGCGCGGCGATGCGCCCGGCGAGCCTGTCGACCGCCGCTGCCGTGAGGCCCGCCAGCGCCTCTCGGCCCTCAGCCGTGAGCACGACCTGGACGGCGCGCCGGTCGGAGGGATCGGCCTGCCGTACGACCCACTCCTCCCGCTCGAGCCGCGAGACGAGGGTCGTCATCGCCGGCTGCGTCACGTGCTCGGAGGCCGCGAGCGCGGTGATCCGTTGCGGCCCGGCGTCTCGCAGCGACGTGAGCAGCGAAAGCTGCGTGCGGCTGACCCCCTGCCCCTCCCTGACGAGCCGGACGAGGCGCGAGAGCCGCGGCGCAAGCTCGCCGGCGAGGGTGCGCGCCGGGGCGGCGTCGGGCTGACTGCGGTTTGCCATTGCCCACTAAGCATAGCAGATTTATATTTCTTAGTTATGTATCTCGACCGAAAAGAGAGGTCCTGCGAGCATGGGCTCGATGAAGCTCGCCGACGTCAGCCGTCTGGCGGCTCAGCTCGAGGGCGTGACCGAACGCACCCGTGACGGCCTGCTCGACTGGCGGTACCACGGCCGGCTGGTGGCGCGGCAGCTCGACGACAGCCACATCGTCATCCGCGCCTCGTTCGACTTCAAGGACTTCCTGCTCCAGGCCTTCCCGGACACGTTCACCGCACCCGGGCGCTTCGCCGATCACATGATGGTCGTGGCCGATCTCGCGAACGGCAACGACGACGCCGTCGAAGACGCCGTCATCGGCGCCTGGGAGCTTCAGTCCGGGTCGTAGGCCCAGTCGAGCGCGACGCGCCACTCGCTGCGCAGGACGGCGGCGTACACCTCTCCCCTCTTCGCCTTGCCCTCGGTGGCGTCCATGATCGCCCGGCTTCTCGCTGCACGCGCGGGGAGCCCTCGCCGCCGCGGCACCTCGCCGAGCAGCTGCCAGGTGCCGCCGCCGAGGTCGCGCAGCACGACGAACCCGGGCGCACTCGGCCTCTTCTCGCTCATTCACCCTCCTTCGGGGTCAGTGGACGCGGGCGGCACATCATGCTGAGATGTCGGTCGTGAGCGTCGGCGGGAGAGCGCAGACACGTCAACGCTGGCTCCGTCGGGCCGGCCTCGTCGCGGCCGTGCTCGTGCTCCTGACGCTCCTGTTCTTCAGCAGCGGGCACTGGTTCCTCGGCATCGTCTTCGGCATCGCCGCGGCGGTGGCCATTTGGGTGTTCCTGCAGCTGCGAACCGTCCGTTAGCGGTGCAGCGCGTCTCGCTGCGGCCGCTCACCGACGCGAATCGGGAAGCCGTCGAGGCGCTCGCCGTGGCTCCCGAGCAGCGTCGGTTCGTCAGCGGCGTTCGCGAGTCGCTCGCCGAGGCGGCGGAGCACCCGGATGCGCAGGCCATCCACTGGGCGATCTACGCCGACGAGACGCCGGTCGGGTTCGTGATGATCGCCGACGAGGTCGCCGACCCCGACTACATCGCGCACTACCTCTGGAAGCTGCTGATCGACCAGCGCTACCAGCGGCAGGGGCTCGGCCGCGCAGCGCTCGACCTCGTCGTCGAGTACTTCCGCAGCCGCGGCGTCGACTCGATCCTGACGAGCGCCGTGCCGGGCGACGGCAGCCCGATCGCCTTCTACGAGCGCTACGGGTTCGAGCGCACCGGAGAGCTCCACGGCGACGAGGTCGCGCTCCGGCTGAACCTCTCGTAGCCGCGGTTCAGCGCAGCGCCGCTTCGAAGCGCGGGTCGTCGCGCACGGCGGCGAAGTCGTCGTCTCGGCGGGCCTGCTCGCGGAACGGCGGATACAGCTCGACAGAGCGCTGGAGGTTCTCGAACGTCTCGTCGCCGATTTCCCCCGCCAGGCTCGCGAAGCACGCATAGTTGTAGAGGAGGCCAGGGTGGTCGGGCGTTTTCTCGAGCCCGCCGCGGACCGCGGCGAGTGCGTCGGCGTATCGCTGCTCGCCGTAGGCGCCCATCGACGCACTCTGGGCCGGCCACGCGTCCCCCCAGTCCATCCCCTGGTACGCCTCTCCCGGCGTCGCGCCGATCGCCAGCACGGTGCCGTCTCCGGTCGCCTTCCGCCGCGCCTCGGGCGCGACGAACAGGAACGCCCCCGCGGGTGCCTCGACCGTCTCGCCGTCGATCTCGAAGGTCGCGTTCCCGTCGAGCACGATGTACAGCTCCTCCTGACGGGACCCGGCCTCGTCGTGCTCGCCGATCAGCCGCCCATCCTCGCCGGGTGTGTACGCGTTGATCCCGAAGGCGCGGATCCCGAAATGCTCGCGCACCGGAATGTCTCGGTTGCGGCGCTCGATCTGGTCGAGCTGCGCGAGCTTCCACTTCGAGCCGTCGTTCATCCCGATCACCTCCGTCTGCGCGGTTACCCGTTCCGATCGTATCGACGGTGTGTGTGCTGCCTTGATCTCAGTTCTTCATCCGGCGCTCGGGTAGACGACCACGCCGTCCCGCTCGACGTTCTCGGCGAACGTGACCGTTCGCTCGTCCCTTCGCGCGAGCTGCTCCCGCGTTCGGAACTGCGGGCCGATCTGACGGCCGCACTCCAGGAACAGCGGCAGCGTCGCGTCGAGCAGCTCGTCGACGACGCCGGCCTCGACGGGATCAGTCGTGATCACGAGCAGGTCGAGGTCGGAGCGGATCGGCATTCCCCTGGGCCACGGCTCGTTCCGTGCCACCGAGCCGAACACGACCACCTGCTCGAGCCCGGCGCCGAACCTGTCGACGAGACGGTCCAGGTATCGCTGCAGGCAGGACTGCTCGGTCTCGGTCAGAGCCTGCAGGTCGGAGATGCCCGGAGCCCGGATCGGCCAAGATTACGGCTGTGCGAAAGCCGAGCGCCGACGTCGTCCTGCGAACAGCGCGGCTGACGCTCGTCCCGATGACCGCGCTCGACGAGGCGGAGCATGCGCGAGCGTCGGAGAGTCCCACCGACGCAATACGCGACGTGCATGCCTCGGAGACGCAGTGGCGTGAGCACGGCTTCGGCCCGTGGGCGATCCGAGACCGGCGAGACGACAGCTTCATCGGCGGCGCCGAGCTGCACTTCGCCGGTGGCGGCATCGACGGCATCGCGCCGGACGAAATCGAGGCGGGCTGGTGGGTGACCAAGGCGCGGCGCGACGCGGGCATCGCGACCGAGGCGATGCTCGCCGCGATCGACGACTTCTGGAGCCGGACGGATTTCGAGACCATCGCGGCGTACATCGGCGGGGAGAACGAGCCGTCGCGGCGCGTCGCGGCCAAGCTCGGATTCGTCGTCCGCGGCGCGGGCCACGGACGCTCGGGCGAGCCGATGACGGTGTACGAGCTCCGTCGAACGCCATCTAAGATGTGACGCATGAAGCGTGGCGCCGTCCTGGCGTGCGCTGTGGGTATGGCCGCCATCGCGGCGGTGTCCGCCGGCGGCGGGGTAGCACGCGCGCCGGTGCTGGGCGTCGTCTCGGCGCAGAGCTCGGCCCGGCTGGTCTGGCTCGATCCCTTGACCTTGCGGCCGACGGGCTCACGCTCCGTCAAGGTCTCGACCTTCGCCTACTGGGACCGGTCTCCGAGCGGCTCACGCGTCGTGATGGGCGGCCGAGACGGGACGCTCTGGTTCGTCGACGCGGTGAAGCTGAAGGCCGCGGGATCGGTACGGCTACCGGGGTTCGACGACCCGCAGCTCGCCTGGGTTTCGTCGAGAGCGCTGCTGGTGGTCGACCAGGCATCGATCGCACTGGTCGATCCCGCCGCGATGCGGGTTCGGTGGCGGAAGACGCTGCCGGAGGCGGTGAGGCCCTTCTTGCCGGGGCGGGCAGCGCGCACGCCCTCGGGGCTTGTCTTTCTCGTTCCGCCGTTCGACGGCAGCGTCGGCGCGACGACACTCGTGAGCGCCGATGTCTCGGGGCGAGTCCGGTCGGTGGTGCTTGCGCAGATCCCGGCCGGCGCCCAGGACCCGACCGGCACGTCGTTGTTCAGCGGCTCCGAGCCGGGGCTCGCTGTCGATCCGACGGGGAACACGGCCTATGTCGTCGTGGGCGACGGCACCGTGGCCGCCGTCGATCTGCGGACGCTGGCGGTGTCGTATCACCACCCGACCCGAGCGCTTGCCCACGCCGACAAGGTGCTCGCAGGGCCCACCCGGGAGGCGGTCTGGCTCGGGAACGGCCTGCTCGCGGTGACGGGCGAGAACGGCAACGCGTGGTTCGACTCGCAGAAGGCGTACCAGGAGACAGAGGCGCCGGCCGGCTTGACGATCGTCGACACGCGGAACTGGACGACGCGGATCGTCGATCCCGGGACGAGCAGCGTCACGTTCGCCGGCGGCCTGCTGCTCGCGGCCGACGAGAGCTGGGACACGACGACCGGCAGCTCGATGCTGAAGCCGCTCGGCAACGGGCTCAGCGCGTACGCGACGACCGGCGCACCTGCCTTCCACACCCTGGGCAAGCTTCCCGTTCAGCAGGTCTTCGTCGCGAACGGGATTGCATACGCCGTCGGGCCCGCGACGACGAGCGTCGTCGATCTCGCCTCGGGCTCCGTCCTGAAGACGATCGCGAGCGCGCATCCCGCGTCGGCCCCCGCACCGCTCGTCGAGCTTCCAAGAGGCGCCTAGCGGATTCGAACCGCTGTAAACGGCTTTGCAGGCCGCTGCCTAACCACTCGGCCAAGGCGCCCGAGTCGGCCATCGTATCCGGGCGGGCTTCGGGCCACTGGCCCGCTCCGGAGGCGCCGTGTAGGGTCGCGCTGTCGTGTCGCTGCAGGAGGAGACAGCAACCGCACGCCTCCAGGAAGCACGCGAGCGCTACGTCGCCCGCGGGCTCTCGACCCAGCCGATCTTCGTCGACCGCGCCGAGCGCGCGCGCGTCTGGGACGTCGACGGCCGCGAGTACATCGACTTCGCCGGCGGCATCGGCTGCGCGAACGTCGGTCACTCGCTCCCTGCGGTCGTCAAGGCGGTGCACGAGCAGGTCGACCGCTACCTGCACCAGTGCGCGATGGTCGGCATGTACGAGCCGTACGTCGAGGTGTGCCGGCGGCTCGCCGAGCTGTCGCCGTGCCGCGGCGACGAGCAGAAGTCGCTGCTGCTGAACAGCGGCGCGGAGGCCGTCGAGAACGCCGTCAAGATCGCGCGGGTCGCGACCGGACGCCCGGCCGTGGTCGTCTTCGACAACGCGTTCCACGGACGGACGCTGCTGTCGATGACGATGACCGCAAAGGTCGTCCCGTACAAGAAGGGGTTCGGGCCGTTCGCGCCCGAGGTGTACCGCACGCCGGCTCCGTATCCGTACCGCGGCGTCAGCGAGGACGACGCGATCGCGGCGCTCGAGCATCTGTTCAAGGGCGAGGTCGACCCGGAGTCGGTCGCGTGCGCCGTGCTCGAGCCGGTGCAGGGCGAGGGCGGGTTCGTCCCGATGACGCCCGACTTCCCACGGCGGCTGCAGGAGCTCCTCGACCGACACGGCATCCTCTACGTCGACGACGAGGTGCAGTCGGGGTGCGGGCGCACCGGTCCGGTCTGGGCGATCGAGCACTACGACGCCGAGCCCGACCTGCTCGTCAGCGGGAAGACGCTCGGCGGAGGGCTGCCGCTCGCCGGCGTCACCGGCCGCGCCGAGGTGATGGACGCGGTGCCGCCCGGCGGGCTCGGCGGCACCTTCACGGGCAACCCGGTCTCGTGCGCGGCGGCGATCGCCGTGCTCGATGCGCTGCCGGGGATGCGCGAGCGCGCCGAGCAGATCGGCACGCACGTGCGCGAGCGCCTGGTCGTGATGGCGCCGGAAGGCAGCAACGTGCGCGGCCTCGGCCCGATGCTCGCGCTCGAGCTTCCGGAGCCGAACGGGCAGGAGACGTCCCGCATCACCGCGGCGGCGCGGGAGCGCGGGCTGATCCTGCTCTCGTGCGGCATCTACGGGAACGTGATCCGGATCCTCGTGCCGTTCACCGTCGCCGACGACGAGCTCGACCGCGGCCTCGACATCCTCCAGGAGTGCCTTGAGGGCTGATGTTCGCGTCGAACGGGCGCGCAAGACGTACGGCGACGTGGTTGCGGTCGACAGCGTCGACCTCGAGGTAGCCGACGGAGAGTTCTTCACGCTGCTCGGGCCGTCCGGCTCGGGCAAGACGACGACGTTGCGGATGATCGCCGGGTTCGAGCAGCCCGACACCGGCACGATCACGCTCGGCGGCGAGGACATCACGCGCCGGCCCCCGTACGCGCGCGACGTCAACACCGTCTTCCAGGACTACGCGCTGTTCCCGCACATGACCGTCGCCGAGAACGTCGGCTACGGGCTGAAGGTGAAGGGCATCGGCCGGCGCGAGCGCGCAACCAAGGTCGACGAGGTGCTGCACATGGTCCGGCTCGAGGGCTTCGGGCCGCGCAAGCCGGTGCAGCTGTCCGGCGGCCAGCGGCAGCGCGTCGCGCTCGCGCGGTCGATCGTCAACCGGCCGAAGGTGCTGCTGCTCGACGAGCCGCTCGGCGCCCTCGACCTGAAGCTCCGCCAGGAGATGCAGGTGTTCCTCAAGCAGCTCCAGCAGGAGCTCGGGATGACCTTCCTCTACGTCACGCACGACCAGGAGGAAGCGCTGACGATGAGCGACCACCTCGCCGTCTTCAACGAGGGGCGCATCGAGCAGGTCGGCGCCCCCGCCGAGGTCTACGAGCGTCCCGCCACCGAGTTCGTGGCCGGCTTCGTCGGCACCTCGAACATCCTCGAGCGCGACGGGCGCCGCTTCACCGTGCGCCCCGAGAAGGTGCGCATGCTCGACGGCGACGCCCGCGAGGGCGAGCCCGGGCGGATCCGCGACGTCGTCTACCTCGGCGCGGTCACCCGCTACGTCGTCGAGCTCGACGCCGGCGGCGAGCTGGTGGCGCTCCGCCAGAACCTCGAGACGTCGTCGGCGGACGCGCTCGAGGAGCGCGGCAGGCGCGTGCGGCTGACGTGGCTCCCCGAGCACACCTTCGAGATCGATCGACCCCCGACGACCCCCCGGCAAGGAGGACAACCATCGTGAGACGGATCCACAAGATCCACCTGCTGGCGCTCGCGCTCGTCGCTGCGCTGATCGTGCCCGCCGTCGGCGTGTCGCGCGGCAACGACACGACGATGCTGACGAAGATCGGGAAGGGCGAGGGCTCGCTCAACCTGATCGAGTGGTCCGCGTACAGCGACCCGAGCTTCGCGAAGAAGTTCGAGCAGCAGACCGGCTGCACCATCCACCGCAAGGACGCGGGCAGCTCGAACGAGATGGTCGCGCTCATGCGCACGGGCGGCGGCGGTGGCGGCGGCCAGTACGACCTCGTCTCGGCATCGGGCGACGCGAGCTTGCGGCTGATCTACGGCGGCGACGTGCAGCCGGTGAACGTGAACCTGATCCCGTCGTGGAAGGACTTCCTGCCGGCGTTCAAGTCGCCGGCGCACAACACGGTGAAGGGTGTGCACTACGGCGTCTCGGTGCAGTGGGGCCCGAACACGCTGATCTACAACACGCAGAAGGTGAAGCCTGCGCCGACCGGCTGGGGCGCGATCTACAGCGGCAAGTACAAGGGCAAGCTCACCGTCCCGAACAATCCGATCCAGATTGCCGACGCGGCGCTGTACCTCGAGAAGACGAAGCCGAGCCTGGGGATCAAGGATCCCTACGAGCTGACGAAGGCGCAGCTCGACGCGACGGTGTCGCTGCTCAAGTCCCAGAAGCCGATGCTGAAGCGCTACTGGAACTAC
>DATBIC010000075.1:0-4569 GCA_036557145.1 Gaiellaceae bacterium | reverse complement strand
GGTCGGTCGCATCGCGCTGCTCGAGCGCGGCGGCGCGGCGTTGCGCCGCGTCGGGCTCGGCGGCGTCGTCGACGCGGTGGCCCGACGGTTCGGCTCCCGCCTCTCGCGCTTCGAGCTGGAGGTCGACGGGCTTCGGCTCGGTGGCGACCGGCTCGGGCACCTCTACTACGCGCGCGAGCTTGTCGCCGACGATCGCGAGTCGTACTTCCGCGAGCTCTTCGTCGACAGCATCCGGGCGGGTGGGGCCGTGCTCGAAGGTGGTCCCTACATCGGCTTCCTCACGATCAGCGCGGCGCGCGCGGTCGGCGCGAGCGGCAGAGTCGTGGCCGTCGAGCCGAGCCCGGAGACGATCGCGACGCTTCGCGCCAATGTCGCGCGCAACGGCTTCGACGACCGCGTCACGGTTGTCGAGGCGGCCCTCGGCGCCGAGCCGGGCCGCGCGACGTTCCACGTCACCGAAGGTGGCGACACGAGCAGCTTGCACGCGCCCCCGTCCGCCGCACGCACCGTCGAGGTGGAGATCGTCCGCGGCGACGACCTGCTCGACGCCGTCGACGTCGTGAAGCTCGACCTCGAAGGGAACGAGGTCGATGCGCTCCGGGGATTGCGCGAAACGATCGGGCGTACGCGCCCCGTGATCTTCTGCGAGTGCAACGCCGCGATGCTGGAGGCCGCCGGCGCTTCGGCGGACGAGCTCCTGCGCGAGCTCGCGGCGCTCGGTTACGACGTGCGCTGGATCGACGAGGCGACGCGCACGCTGCGACCGGCCGACGAGCCCTGGGAGGACGGGTACGTGAACCTGCGCTGCGCGCCCGCCTGAGCTCAGGCCAGCTGGTTCCAGACGTTCTGCAGCAGTTGCTGCGTCGCGGGCCACAGCATGATCTGCCCGCCGAAGTTGAGCGCGCCCGCGGAGAACACCTTCGCGCCGCTTGCGTGCTCGTAGTACGTCATCTCGGCCGAGCGTCCTGCGCCGAACAGGTCGGGGATCGTCGCGAGCACCTGCACGTTCGGCGGCGACGCCGGGCCGCGCGCATCGATCTCGATGCCGTAGCTGCCGAACTGGGCGCCGTTGTAGAGCCCGGTGTCGACGAACGCCCACGGCGCGACGTCCGCGCCGACCACGGTGAACGGCGCATGGCGCTGCCCGCGATCGCTGGCGATGTAGTGCACCCCGAGCAGCGCCTCCTCCGGCCGGCCGAGATCGCGCCACTCGTCGATCAGCTTGATGTGGTTGTTGTTGCGGTCGATCCGCCGGAAGAAGTTGTTGGCGGAGAGAAACATCAGGTTGCCGCCGAGATCGCGGTAGCCCTGAATCAGGTTGTAGATGCGCCCGCTCACATACTCGGTGTGACCGGGGAAGATGATCAGGTCGTACGCAGCGCGCAGCGCGGTCGGGTCGGTGAAGCGCTCGATGTCCTCGTCACCGTAGGTGTCGACGAGCTTGTACGTCTGCGTCAGCCAGTGCTGGAACTGCAAGTCGTAACTGCGGTAGCGATACGGGATGCCGCGGTTCGGATGGGGGCGTGTGATGTCGACGAGGTCCGTCTTCCAGCGCGCGTACCACGTGTCGCCCCAGCCGTCGCCGTTCGCGTCGTAGAAGTTGTATGCCTGCCACGTCGACGTCGGGATCACGACGGCGACGCGCTGCGCCGGCGCCGCCGGGTGGATGACGATCGGCGCAAACCCGAGGCGGCCGTCGTCGGCCTCGAGCCGCGCGAAGTAGATGCCGGTGCCCCAGGACGGGTCGAGCTGCACCGTGACGATCCCCGGCTGGTTGCGATACGCCCGCCAGTCGATCGGCATCGGCTCGCCGAGGAGGATGCCGTTCAGGTTGTCGTTCGAGTACGTCGGCACCTGCTCGAGGCCGCTCCGCATCATCTGCAGCGTCAGCGTCGAGGCGTCGGTGCGCAGATAGAGATCGACGGAGTCGCCCGCCGCCGCCGTGTGCACGGTGAACGCCGCATCGACCCCGAGCACGCGGGCGACGCCGTGGGTCGCGACCGGCTTGCCGAGACCGTGCCGGGGGGTCGCCGTCAACCGCAGGATGTAGGTGCGTGCGGCGAGGTTCGCCGGCGGCTTCCAGTCGACGACGTGCTCGCCCGCGCCGAGCAGCGAGCGCTGAGCCGAGAGCTCGGCTTGGCCGACCGCGACCGCTTTCTCCGACGCGACCCCCTGCCCGGTCTGGAGCACGTCGAGCGTCACCGCCGACGGCCGCGCGAGCGAGAACCGCAGCTCCGCCGCCGTCCGGCCTGAGGTCGGCCCGAGCGTCGTCAGGTCGGCGCGGTCGCCTGCGAACGGGTGGCCGCCGTTCCCGACGCGGAAGCGCGAGAGCAGCGGCGCCGCCCCGGCGGCGAGCGGAAGCCGCCCCAGCGACCCGATCGCCCCGAGCCCGGCGAGCGCGAGCAGGCGCCTACGGGTCCCCGACCAGCTCATGCAGGCAGCCAGCCTACCCGCACCCGTGTAAGGTTCGCCTTACAGATGCTGCGCCTGCGCTGCACCACCGTCGAGGAGATCGCCCAGCGGAGGCTGTTGCTCCGGCGCGCCGCCTGGTCGATGGTGGCGGCCGCCGCGATCGCCGCGCTCGGATGGAAGGCGATCACCGCTCCGGACGGTGTGCCCGATCCGACCGCTCCCGGAACCCACCTGAGCCACGGCGCCGTGGTCGTCGACAGCGCGCTGCTCGTGTTTCGCGAGGGGCTCGAGGCGGTGCTGGTGCTCGCCGCGTTCACCGCGAGCTTCGTCGGCGCCAACCGCGCGCTGCGAAAGCCGGTCGCCGCGGGCGCCTCGGTCGCGCTCGGCGTGTCGGTGGTCACGTGGTTCGTCGCGATCTGGATCATCGGCGCGCTCGGCGGGCCCGGGCTCGACGTCCAGGCCGCGACGGGCCTGCTGGCGGTGGCGGTGCTGCTCGTCGTCATGAACTGGTTCTTCCACAAGGTCTACTGGACGGGCTGGATAGCGGCGCACAACCGCCGCCGGCGCGAGCTCCTCGGGACACCGGGCGCGCAGCGTCGGCTCCTGCTCGGCCTCGCGCTCCTCGGCTTCACCGCCGTCTACCGGGAGGGCTTCGAGATCGTGCTCTTCCTGCAGAACCTGCGCATCACTGCCGGCTCCGGGACCGTGCTCGAGGGCGTTGCGCTCGGGCTCGCGCTGACGGTCGCGGTCGGCGTGGTCACGTTCCGGCTGCAGCACCGGCTTCCGTACCGGCGCATGCTCGTGGCGACCGGTGTGCTGCTCGGGTTCGTGCTGCTCGTGATGGTCGGCGAGAGCGTCCAGGAGCTCCAGCTCGCCGGCTGGCTGCCGGTGCACTCGCTCGGCGTCTCGTTCCCGGGGTGGATGGGGCTCTGGCTCGCGCTGTTCCCGACGGTGGAAGGCGTCGTCGCGCAGCTGCTCGCCGCGCTGCTCGTCGTCGGCTCGTACTTCCTCGCCGAGGAGCTGCGCGTGCGCCGTCCGCGCCGCCGCGCCGCCACGCTCGCGCCTGCGCAGACGTAACGGCGCGTGCGCGCGCGCCGGGTGATCACCGTCGTCGGCTGTCACGCCGGCGGTGAGATCGGCAACGTCATCGTCGGCGGGGTCCTGCCGCCGCCGGGGAAGACGGTCTTCGAGCAGATGCAGGCGCTGCGCGCTGACGACTCGCTGCGGCGGCTGCTGCTGCGCGAGCCGCGCGGCAGCGTCGCCGTGCACGCGAACCTCGTCGTCCCCGCGACGCGCGGGGACTGCGATGCCGGCTTCATCATCATGGAGCCGACCGAGTACCCGCCGATGTCGGGCTCGAACACGATCTGCGTCGCGACCGTCCTGCTCGAGACGGGGATGGTCGAGCTCCGCGAGCCCGAGACGACGCTTCGACTGGAGGCGCCCGCGGGCCCGGTCGAGATCCGCGCCGCGTGCCGCGACGGCCGCGTCGAGAGCGTCGAGCTCACGAACGTGCCCGCGTTCGTCGACCAGCTCGATGTGCGCCTCGACGTCCCCGGGATCGGCAGCGTCGTGGTCGACGTCGCCTTCGGTGGAATGTGGTATGCGATCGCCGACGCCGCCGCCCTCGGCTTCGAGCTCGAGCCGCGCGAGGCGCGCGAGCTCAGCAGGGTCGGCGAGCTGATCCGGAACGCCGCGCGCGAGCAGCTCGACTGCGTCCATCCCGAGAACGACGGGATCTCCGGTGTCAGCATCGTCCAGATCGCCGAGCCGTGGCGCGGTGTCGGCGCGGTCTCGCGGAATGCCGTCGTCGTCGCGCCCGGCCGCCTCGACCGGTCGGCCACCGGAACCGGGCTCTCGGCCCGCATGGCCGTCCTCCACGCGCGCGGGCTGCTCGGCGTGGGGGACACGATGGCGCACGCGTCGCCGATCGGCTCGACGTTCGACGGCCGGATCGTCGCCGAGACGTCCGTCGGCGGGCGTCCGGCGATCGTGCCGGCGATCCGCGGCAGTGCATTCGTGACGGGCGTCGGCCAGGTCTTCGTCGACCCGGACGATCCGTTCCCCGAGGGCTACCTGCTCTCGGACACGTGGCCGGGCGACGACGCGCAGTAGCGCTCGACGCGCGCGAGTGCCTGCTCCGGCGTCGAGCCGTAC
>DATBIC010000074.1:0-10211 GCA_036557145.1 Gaiellaceae bacterium | reverse complement strand
CTGGCGCTCAAGGAGCTCACCGCCGACGTCCTCAACGCGCACCTTCGGCCTCTCCGCGAGCGGCGGGAGCAGCTCGCCGCCGACCCGGGCTACCTGCGCTCCGTCCTCCACGCCGGCAACGAACGAGCGCGCGCGATCGCGGCGGAGACGCTCGCCGTCGTCCGCGAGCTCATGCACACCGACTATCGAACCGAGGCTGCCTAGGCGACCCGCTCGTGCGTCCACCACGCCGCGAACGCGATCAGGACGAGCGCGATGCCGAGGAAGAGCCCCGTCTCGGTGAGCTGCAGCGGCCAGAAGTGGCTCGGCGGCTGGTAGACGGCGTGCGTCAGGCTGCTCGAGGGCAGCGGGAACGGCGGCGCGACGGCGCGGACGTGCACCGAGCCGGAGCCGACCGGGCCGGCCTGACTCTGCACGAGCCCGGGCCCGGTCACGCTGATGATGTCCGCGTGAAAGATGTTCGCCGGCTGGGCGTGGCTGCTCTTCCACGTGGCGGAGACGGGCGTGACGAGACGCTGCCGCAGCCACGTGTCGACGAAGATCCGGCTGACGAAGTAGCCGATGAACGCGAGCGTGATCGCGATCACCGCGCGACGAAGGACGACGCCGAGCACGAGCGCGAGCCCGAGCGCGAACAGCGTGTACCCGATAACCACCGTGCCTTCAGAGTCGTAGGTGCTCGCGTCCATCCGCCCGTTCAGGTGCACGAACGGCCCGCGCCACCAGGTGAAGAGCAGGATCAGCACGCCCGAGAGCAGCAGGCCGGTGGCGATCGGCACCGCCAGCTTCGTCGCGATCCAGCGGCGACGGGTGATGCTCTGGGTCCACGCGAGCCGGAACGTGCCGTTCTCCAGCTCGAGCACGAACGGTGCGGCCAGCATCACGCCGACGATCCCCGGGACCAGCGTGAACCAGGCGGTGAGGTTGAACAGCGACTCGAATCTCGACTCGAACTCGCCCACCGCGTTCGCACAGGAGCCCGACGGGTCGAGGCCGACGCACGACGAGAGCCGGTCGTGGCTGAACGCGTGCGCCATGCTGAGCCCGGTCGGGATCAGCAGGCCGGCGATCAGCAGGAGGATCACCGCGGTGATCAGCGTCTCGGTGCGCTGCAGGCGAACAGCGACCCAGGTCATGCGGCCACCTGCTCGCGGCGGTGGCCGAGGTAGGCGAGGACGATCTCCTCGAGATCGACCTCGTGGAGCTCCCAGCAGGAGTCGTAGACGTGCCCGTTCGCCTGGACGAGCAGCGTCGTCTGCCGCTCGGTGTGGCTCGCGCGAATCACCTGGTGCACGCGCGCGACGATTGCAGGGTCGGTCCGCGGCCCGGTGAGCAGGCGATGGGTCGTGACGATCTCGTCGATCGGGCCGATCAGCTGTGTCCGGGACTGCGACAGGATCACGAGGTGGTCGCAGACGCGCTCGAGGTCGGCGACGATGTGCGAGGAGAGCACGACCGTCATCTCGCGATCCGCGACTACCTCCATCACCGACTCGAGGAACTCCCGGCGCGCGAGTGGATCGAGCGAGGCGACGGGCTCGTCGAGCAGCAGCAGCTCCGGCTCCTTCGCGAGCGCGAGCGTGAGCGCGACCTGCGCCTGCTGGCCGCCCGAGAGCGTGCCGACCTTCTGCTCGAGCGGGACATCGAGCCGCCGGATCCGCTCGAGCGCGAGCTCGTCGTTCCAGCTCGAGTTGAGCCTGCGCCCGACCTTCAGCACCTCGCCGACGCTGAAGCTCCGATACAGCGGGTGGTCCTGCGCGACGAACCCGATCTGCGGCAGGACCGAGCTCGCCTCGTCGCGCGGGTCGCGGCCGAGGACGCGGACGGCGCCGGCGCTCGGCTTCGACAGCCCGACCGCCAGCTGGAGCAGCGTCGTCTTGCCGGCGCCGTTCGGGCCGACGAGCGCCGTCACCGAGCCGCGCGGGATCTCGAGCGTGCAGTCGTGCAGCGCCCACTTCGAGCCGTAGCGCTTGCCGAGCCCGTCGGCAAGGAGCGCCGACCGACTACGGCTCATGCGACCCTCCGGGCGGCCGGCGGACGAACAGTGTCCGCGAACAGCGCAGCCATGTTCTCGTCGTCGAGCCCTGCCGCCCGCGCGCGCCCGACCCACCGCGCGAGCGACGAGCGAAGCTCCTTGACGCCCTCGGGCGGCGGCGAGGGCGGCTCGCCCGCAACGAACGTCCCGACACCGCGTCGCCCCTCCACGATCCCCTCGCGGTCGAGCTCGCGGTAGCCCTTGAGCACGGTGTTCGGGTTGATCGCCAGCTGCGCGACGACTTCCTTCACCGTCGGCAGCTGATCGCCCGGTTGCAGGATCCCGAGCCGGACGGCCTGGCGCACCTGCTGCACGATCTGCAGATACGTCGGGACACCGGACCGGCCTTCGAGGTGAAACTCGATCATCGTAGTTACCTAGAGTACTAGATAAAGTACGGTCGTCAAGTCCGGCGTCGGCTCTAGGGTCCGCGAGGTGGCGACGAGCCCGGGTGAGCTGCCGCTCGAGCGGTTGGCCGCGTTCAGCGACGCGGTCTTCGCGATCGCGATCACGCTGCTCGTGCTCGAGCTCGGGATCGATCAGCACGCAGGCCCGCATCTCCTCCACTCGATCGTCCACGAGTGGCCCTCGTACCTCGCGTACGTGACCAGCTTCCTCACGATCGGCGTGCTGTGGATCCAGCACTCCGCGATCGTCGGCTCGATCCGCGTCGGCGATGCTGGGCTGTACCGGCTGAACCTGCTCGTGCTGCTGCTCGCGTCGTTCCTGCCGTTCCCGACGAAGCTGCTCGCCGAGTTCATCGGGCAGCGCGGCCCGGAGCGCGTGGCGGCGGTCTTCTACGGGCTGACGCTGCTCGCTATCAGCCTGTCGGTGAACGTGTTCGCGCGGTACGCAGCGCAGCTGCGCGCGCTCGCACCGGGAGACGTCGAGACCGACACGGTGCGCACGCTCGTGCGCACCCCGAGCCTGCTCCTGTACGGGGTCGGGATCGGAGTCAGCCTGCTCTTCCCGACAGCGGGCGTGATCACGTACCTCGCTTCCGCGATCGCCCGCGGCCTGCCGACGGACGCGGTGCGAAGCGCACTCGGCCGCGCGTAGCCTGACGCGGTGCAGCGTGTCCTGATCATCGGGCTCGATCCGCGCGGGCTACCGGGAGTGGACGCGGCAACCGTCGGGCGCGGGCTCGCGCACGGCCTGGAGCGCGTGCAGCGCGCGGGGTACGAGGTCGAGCAGCTGCTCGTGCCGCTCGACGAATCGGCACCGACGCGGATCGAGCGCGCGGTCACGAGCCGGTCGTGGGACGTGATCGTGGTCGGCGGCGGCATTCGCAAGCCCGAGCCGCTGCTCGAGCTCTTCGAGGGCGTCGTCAACCTGATTCGCACCGGCGCGCCGGGCGCGAAGATCGCGTTCAACACGGACGGCGGAAGCAGCCTCGAAGCGATCCGGCGAGTAGCGGCCTGAGCCGGTGCCGCGTTCGGTAGCGTCCGCCCACAGTGGCGATCGTCGTCCTCCTCATCGTCGTCATCCTCGTGCTCCTGCTGGCGGGCTCGCTCGTCGGCCTCGCGTTCTCGCTGCTCTGGCTGGCGCTCACGGGCCTGGTCGTCGGCGCTCTCGGGCGGCTCGTCCTGCCGGGCAGGCAGAACATCAGCCTGCTCGCGACCGCGCTCGTCGGCATCGCGGCCAGCCTCCTCGGCGGCATCCTCGCGAACCTCTTCGACGTCGGCTGGGTCATCCAGTTCCTCGTCGCGGTCGCGCTCGCCGCGATCGGGATCACGCTGTTCGCGTCGTCCGAGCGCCGTAGCGCAACCTAGGCCTACTGCCTGCTGCGGGGCTCACCCGGCGCGACTGATCGGGCAGCCGAGAAGAGAGGGCTTCTCCTCGGCGCCGTCGACGCTAGCTCGATCCCCCGACCCCCACAGCAGGAGGAGAACTTGGCGTGATGCATCTGTAATCCCCGCAACGGGCACGGTTAAACGCGTGCAAAGGACGAGGATCGCCGGTGTCCGGGCGCCGAGCCGCCGAGTACTGTCGCTCCGGAGATGGCGACCGCGCCGGGCGAGCCTGCGCTCCTCGTCGAGCACCTGACCAAGCACTTCGGCGAGCGCGTCGCGGTCGAAGACGTTTCGTTCAGCGTCGCCCATGGAGAGGTATTCGGCTTCCTCGGCCCGAACGGCGCCGGCAAGACGACGACGGTGCGGATGCTGGCGACGCTGATCGCACCCACCTCGGGCTCGGCCGTCGTCGGCGGCATTCCACTCGCTCCTCCGAACGACGTCGAGATCCGGCAGCGCATCGCGGTCATGCCCGAGACGCCTGGGCTCTACCTGCGGCTGACCGTCACCGAGAACCTCGAGTTCTTCGCGGGCCTCTACGGCCTGGACAGCCCGATGGAGCGAATCGGGCTCGCGCTCGACGCCGTCAACCTCGCGGGCCGCGCCGGCGACCTGTGCGGCAGCCTGTCGAAGGGGCTGCGACAGCGGGTCGGACTGGCGCGCGCGCTCCTCAACGACCCGACGATCCTGTTTCTCGACGAGCCGACCTCGGGTCTCGACCCGGTGGCCTCGCGCGAGGTGCACGAACTGATCGACGGCCTGCGCGGCCGCGGCGTCACCGTCTTCCTGACCACGCACCGCCTGGAGGAGGCCGAGCGATTGTGCGACCGCGTCGCGATCCTCAACACGAGCCTGCGCACGATCGGCCGCCCGGACGAGTTGCGCGACCGGTTCTTCGGTCCGACGCTCGTCGTCCGGACGGCGGCACCGCTCGCGGCGCCCGAGCGAGTGTTCGCGGTCGCCGGCGTCGAGCGCTGGCACGCAGACGGCGACGGGTACGTGCTGGCGGTCACCGACCCGCGGACGGCGGCGCCGGAGGTGGCCCGCTCGCTCGTCGCCGCGGGCGCCGACGTCCTCTCGCTCGGCGCAGAGCGGCACTCGCTGCAGGACGTCTACCTCGAGCTGATCGCCGACGACGTCGAGGCACGGGCGTGAGCCTGCACCGCATGAGGGCCGTCGTCCGCAAGGAGGTGCGCGAGTTTCGCCGCAACCGCTTCGTCGTCGTGACGATGGCGGTGACGCCGATCGTGTTCCTCGTCGTTCCGATGATCACGCTGCTCGGCATCCCGGCGTCGGCGAGCAGCACGGCCGTCAAGAGCGCCGCCGGCTTCCTGTCACTGCTGATGCTGATCGTCCCGATCGTCATCCCGCCGGTGATCTCCGCGTATTCGGTGGTCGGCGAGCGCGACCAGGGCACGCTCGAGCCGGTCCTCACCGCGCCGCTGAAGCCGTCCGAGCTCTTGCTGGGGAAGGCGGCCGCCGCGTTCGCGCCGTCCGTCGTCCTGTCGTACGCGATCTACGTGATCGCGCTGATCGTGATCCGCATCGCCGCCGCCCACGTGGTCAGCGTGGTCGTCTGGCACGCGCCGCTCGTACTCGCGCAGGTGCTGTTCACGCCGCTGCTCGCGACCTGGTCGATCTGGGTCGGCATCGGCATCTCCACACGTGCGACGGACGTTCGGGTCGCGCAGCAGCTCGCCACGCTGGCCAGCCTGCCGCTGCTCGCGTTCACCGCGCTCATCTCCTTCCAGGCGATCACGCCGTCGCTGCCGCTCGTCGTCGCTCTCGCGCTCGTGCTGCTCGTCGTCGACGTCGTCGCGTGGCGCGTCGTCTCGCAGCTGTTCGACAGCGAGCGCCTGCTCACCGGCTCTTACGCTCGCGCGGCTACGACCCCGTGAACGCGTAGCGCCAGAACGCGCGCATGAGCGGCGTCGGCGCCGGCCCACCCATCTGCTGTTGCGTGAGGAGGATGCCGACCGTCCCCGTGGCCGGCTCGACGTGCGCCGTCGTCCCCGTCCCGCCGATCCAGCCGTAGCGGCCGTCGTCCGCGACCGAGCCGCCGAAGCCCCAGCCGGCGCCGTCGAGAAACAGCGCCGCGGCGTCGCGTTGCTCCTGCGTCAGGTGGTCGGTGGTCATCAGCCGCACCGACGCCGGCGAGATGAGACCGTCGCCGCCGGCGAGCAGCATGGCCGCGAACCGGTGCCAGTCGGCGAGCGTCGAGACGAGCCCGCCGGCGCCGGAGGGGGCGCGCGGCGGCTCGCGCCAGAGCGCGTCGTCGATGCCCATGGCCTCGCCTCCGTGGTAGGGCGGCAGTCGGTCGAGCTTGCCGGCGGGCACGAAGAAGCCGGTGTCCGTCATTCCGAGCGGCTCGAAGATGCGTTCGGCGAGAAACGCCGGCAGCGTTTGCCCAGACGCGCGCGCGATCAGCACGCCCTGGACGTCCGAGCAGGTGTTGTAGAGCCACGCCGCTCCGGGCTGGTGGAGCATCGGCACCGCGGCGAGCGTCGACAGCCACTCGTCGGGCGACTGCCGGTCCCAGCCGAACACGGGGAGACGGTTGAAGAGCTCGAGCGCAGCCGGGTACGACTCCGACGGGAACCCCCAGCCGGCGCGAAAGGTCAGCAGATCTTCGACCCGGATCGGCCGCACTGCCGGAACGACGTCGTCGATCGGCGCGTCCGGTGCGCGGACGACGCTCGGCGCCGCGAGCTCGGGCAGCCACTTCGCGATCGGGTCGTCGAGCGCGACGACGCCTTCGTCGACGAGCAGCATCACCGCGGCCGCGGTGATCGGCTTGGTGATCGACGCGATCCGCGCGATCGAGCTCGGCTCGACCTCGCCGGCCGCCGCGATCTCCGTCTCGTTCGCGCGCGCGACGAGCGCGGCGGCGCCCGGCACGGCGCCGTCGGCCACCGCGCCGTCGAGCAGCTCCTGCAGGGTGGTCATCTCGTCCTACAGACGCCCCGCCCGGGCGAAACTCATCGTCAGGAGACGATCTCGATCCAGTCGAGGATCTGCTCGTCGCTGACCTTCTCGACCAGCTCGGGATGGTCGGAGCGCATGTGGTCGCGGATGTCGCTGAGCACTTCCTGGTCGGTCTCGGCGCGGGCGACATAGCCGCACTCGCAGGTGACCTGGCGAGCCATGGGGCCTCCTTTGGGAGACGGTGGAAGCGAGGATTATCGTCCGTCAGGGATGGCGGCGACAACGATCCAGCTGTGCGGCCGGTACGTCGTCGAGCTCGACGGCGACCGGGTCGAGGCCCGTCTTCCCGGTCGGCAGGGACGGCTGCTGTTCGCGTACCTCGCCCTGAATCGGCAGCGGACGGTGACGCGCAGCGAGCTCGTCGAGGCGGTCTGGCCCGGAGAGCTGCCGCGCGACCCTGCGGATGCGATCGCGGCCGTGCTCTCGAAGGTGCGCTCCGCGCTCGGCACGAGCCGGCTGGAGGGCCGCGGTGAGCTGCAGCTCCTGCTGCCGGCCGGAGCGCGCGTCGACGTCGAGCGGGCGCTGGCAGCGGCGCACGAGGCCGAGTCGGCCTGCTCGCTCGAGGACTGGGGGCGCACGTGGAGCGCGGCGCTCTCTGCACAGCTGGTCGCCAAGCGCACGCTGCTCGGCGACTACGAGGCGCCATGGATCGACGAGTGGCGGGCGACGCTCGACGACGTGCTCGTGCGGGCGCGTGAGTGCTACACGACGGCCTGCCTCGGGCTCGGCGGCACCGAGCTCGCCAGTGCGGAGCGCTCGGCGCGCCAGCTCGTGCGCTCGGCGCCGCTGCGCGAGAGCGCGACCGCACTGCTGATGCAGGCGCTCGAGCGGCAGGGCAATGCGGCCGAGGCGCTGCTCGCGTACGAGTCGCTGCGGCAGCGGCTGCGCGACGAGCTCGGCGTCGCGCCGGCCGAGCCGCTGCAGGCCGCCTACCGCCGGCTGCTCGGCGCACCCGCCTAGCGCCAAGCTTTCGCCAAGGTTTCCACCGGCCGGCCGAAACCGCTCCCTGCCAGGGTCGTGGGCGTTCAGCCACGACCGAGAGGAGCACGCGATGGCCACGACCACACTTCCGTCCGCCAAAGCAGTCGAGACCCTCGAGCAGTCGCTGCGCGGCGACCTGATCCGCCCGGACGACGCGCGCTACGACGACGCGCGCCGCCTCTACAACGCGATGATCGACAAGCGACCCGCGCTGATCGCGCGCTGCGTCGACGTCGCCGACACGATCGCCTGCGTGCGCTTCGCGGCCGCGGAGGGCGTCGACCTCGCGATCCGCTGCGGCGGCCACAATGGCGGCGGGCTCGGCAGCATCGACGGCGGGCTCGTGATCGACCTCTCGCGGTTGCGCGGCGTGCGCGTGGACCCCGACGCCCGCACCGTGACCGTCGCCGGCGGGACGACGCTCGGCGAGGTCGACCACGCGACGCACACGTTCGGGCTCGCCGTGCCGGCGGGAATCATCTCGACCACCGGCGTCGGCGGGCTGACGCTCGGCGGCGGCATCGGCCACCTCACGCGCAAGTACGGGCTGTCGATCGACAACCTCGTCGGCGCCGACGTCGTGCTCGCCGACGGCTCCCTCGTCCGCGCGAGCGAGAGCGAACACGAGGACCTCTTCTGGGCGCTGCGCGGCGGCGGCGGCAACTTCGGGGTCGTCACCTCGTTCACCTTCCAGGCGCGCCCGGCGGCAACAGTGGTCGCGGGACCGATGCTCTGGCCGCTCGAGCAGGCAGGCGAGATCCTCCCGCGCTACGCCGACTTCCTCGCCGCTGCTCCCGACGAGCTGAACGGCTTCTTCGCCTTCCTCACCGTCCCACCCGCGCCGCCGTTCCCCGAAGACCTGCACCTGCAGAAGATGTGCGGCGTCGTCTGGTGCTACGCGGGCGACGCCGATGCCGCGCAGGACGCGCTGGCGCCGATGCGCGAGCAGCTGCCACCGGCGCTCGACGGCGTCGGCGAGGTGCCGCTGCCGGGGCTCCAGTCGGCGTTCGACGACCTCTATCCGCCCGGCGACCAGTGGTACTGGCGCGCCGACTTCGTCGACGCGATCCCGGCCGCCGCGGTCGCCGCGCACCTCGAGCACGCAGCCGCGCTGCCGACGTGGAAGTCGACCATGCACCTCTACCCGATCGACGGCGCCGCGGGCCGCGTCGCGCCGGACGCCACTGCCTGGAGCTACCGCGACGCTCGCTGGGCGCAGGTGATCGTCGGCGTCGACCCCGACCCCGCGAACGCCGAGGCGATCCGCGACTGGACGGTCTCGTACTGGGACGCACTGCATCCCTACTCGGCCGGCGGCGCGTACACCAACTTCCTGATGGACGAGGGCGACGACCGCGTCCGCGCCGGCTACGGCGCCAACTACGAGCGCCTCGCGCGGATCAAGGCCGCGTACGACCCTGACAACCTCTTCCACGTCAACCAGAACATCCGGCCTGCGTCATGACGGAGGGGAGCGGCGCTACGTTGACCAGCCGTGCCGATCGGCTATCTCTGGACCACGCTCGTCGTCGCCTGGTGCACCGCCTTCGCCGTGGCGGCCCGCCCGGCGAGGAGGCCGACGCCGGGGAACCTGAGCTACTGGTCTGCGTTCCTGCTCAACGAACTGCCGTTCCTCGCGTTCTACTGGCTGCTCGCGTCGACGCTGCTTGCGGCTTCCGAGGGCGACCTGTCGTCACCGGTCGGTTGGATCGCGCTCGCCCTCGCCGTTGCAACCACGTTCGCGCTCGCGGTGGTCGTGCGGCGCGCGATGCAGACGCGCAACGCGGTCGAGCGGGCGCTGGCCGAGGCGGGGCTGCCGCAACGTCGAAGCCGGCTCCCGCTCGCACGTGTTCTCGTCGCGCCGTTCTCCCGCCGCCGCCGCGACGTCGAGCGGATCGCGAACGTCGCCTACGGCGATGCGGGGAAATGGAACCTGCTCGATGTCTACCGGCACCGCTCCCATCCGCAGGCGTGCCCGACGTTCGTCCATCTGCACGGCGGCGCGTTTCGCAGCGGGCGGAAGAACCGCGAGGCGCGCCTGCTGCTCTACCGGCTCGCGGGCGCGGGCTGGCTCTGCATCAGCGCGAACTACCGGCTCGGGGGCGGAGCGCGGTTCCCGGACCATCTGGTCGACGTGAAGAAGGTGATCGCGTGGGTGCGCGAGTACGGGCCCGAGTACGGCGCCGATCCCTCCGTCGTCGTCGTCGCCGGCAGCTCGGCGGGCGGCAACCTCGCCTCGACGGCGGCGCTCACGCCGAACGCGCCCCGTTTCCAGCCGGGCTTCGAGCAGGCCGACACGTCGGTCACGGCGGCGGTGTGCCTCTACGGCTACCTGGGCGACTACCACCACGGCGACGATCCCGACGGCTCGTCGCCCTTCCGCTTCGTGAACCCCGACGCGCCTCCGTTCTTCGTCG
>DATBIC010000073.1:0-4756 GCA_036557145.1 Gaiellaceae bacterium | reverse complement strand
CGCTGGCGGCGCTCGCGTGGACCCACGTCCTCTACCCGCTGGCCGCGATCGCGCTGTCGCGCGTCGCGCCGAGGCCCGTGCGCTCCGGCGACATCGAGCCGACCGTCACGGTGATCGTCGCCGCGTACAACGAGGAGTCGGTGATCGCCCGCCGGCTCGAGAACCTGCTCGCGCTGGACTACCCGCCGAAGCGGCTCGAGCTCGTCGTCTCGTCGGACGCGTCCGACGACCGCACGGAGGCGATCGCGCTCCAGTTTCCGGGCGTGCGGGTGATCTCGAATCCCCGGGGCGGCAAGGTCGCCGCCCAGGACCGCGCCGTCCGCGTGACCGAGAGCGAGATCGTCGCGTTCACCGACGCAAACTCGACGTGGGCGCCTGACGCGCTGCGCCGGCTCGTCCGCCCCTTCGCCGACCCGGACGTCGCCTACGTCTGCGGGCGCCTCCAGATCGTCGACGCGGACGGCGCGAACCAGGAGGGTGTCTACTGGCGCTACGAGCTCGAGGTGCGCGGCGCCGAATCCCGCCTCGGCTCGGTGACGGGCGGCAACGGCTCGATCTACGCGCTGCGCCGCGCGGACTACGTCGAGGTCGACCCGCGCTTCGGACACGACCTCGCCCTGCCCTATCTGATGGTGCAGCACGGGCGGCGGGCCGTGTACGAGCCGGCGGCGGCCGCGCACGAGAAGGCGACGCCGACCAACGAGACGGAGTACCACCGCAAGGTCCGCATGTTCGAGCACTGCTGGCTGATCGTCGCCCGCGGGAGCATGCTGCGCCGCCTCGGGGGCCGGTACGGGGTCGCGATC
The DNA here is from genome assembly GCA_036557145.1 of Gaiellaceae bacterium. Classification (GTDB taxonomy): domain Bacteria; phylum Actinomycetota; class Thermoleophilia; order Gaiellales; family Gaiellaceae; genus PALSA-600. The sequence goes on along the minus strand of DATBIC010000073.1, from coordinate 3,950 downwards.
GTCTCGCACCGCCACCTCCGCTACGCGTCTGGGATCCTCCACCTCGTGCTGCTGGCGACGTCGCTTGTGCTCGTCGCGCACGGGTTCGTCTACGACCTCGTCCTCGCGATCCAGCTCGGCCTGCTGCTGGCGGCGGCGTTCGGAGTCGGCATCGCCCGCTACTACGTCCTCGTCACGTGGGCGACGGTGGTCTCGCTCTGGAACTACCTGCGACGGGGTGTTCCGGCGACGTGGGAGGCGGCGGAGGGAACGCGGTGAACCGCGCGCTCGACGTCGCGATCGCCGGCTCCGGGCTGCTCGTGACCGCGCCGGTGCTCGCGGCCGCTGCCCTGGCGGTGAAGCTCGAGGACGGGGGCCCCGTCCTCTACCGGCAGAGGCGCGTCGGCAAGGACGGCGTCGACTTCGAGCTGCTGAAGCTGCGCACGATGGTCGTCGGCGCCGAGAAGCTCGGCGCCGGCTATGCGATCGACCGCGGCGACAGCCGGATCACGCGTGCCGGGAGGATCCTGCGCCGTCTCTCGCTCGACGAGCTGCCGCAGCTCTGGAACGTCGTCCGGGGCGAGATGTCGGTGATCGGGCCGAGGCCGACCCTCCGCTACCAGGTCGACCGCTACGACGAGCAGCAGCGCCACCGGCTCGACGTCAAGCCGGGCATCACCGGCTGGGCGCAGATCCAGGGCCGCGCGTCGCTGCCGTGGGCGGAGCGCATCGAGCTCGACCTCTGGTACGTCCGCCACCGCGACTGGAAGACCGACCTGCTGATCCTGCTGCGCACCCCGCTCTCCCTCTTCGCCGACACCTATAGGGGCGAGACCGGCGGGTGGCACGACTAATGTGCTGCGCGTGCCCGAGCCGATCCAGTTCGTCGACCTGAAGCGCCAGTACGCCTCGATCAAGGACGAGGTGGACGGCGCGGTGATCGACGCGATCGCCTCCACCCAGTACATCCTCGGCGAGGAGGTCGTGCGCTTCGAGGCCGAGTGGGCCTCCTACTGCAGCGTCGAGCACGCCGTCGGCGTCTCGTCGGGGACGGCCGCCCTCGCACTCGCGTTCGACGCGCTCGGCATCGGCGCCGGCGACGAGGTGATCGCACCGGCGAACACGTTCATCGCCTCGATCCTCCCGCTAGTGCGCCTCGGAGCGACGCCGGTGCTCGTCGACTGCGACCGCTTCGGCCAGCTCGACGTCGAGAGCGCGGCTGCGGCGGTGACGGCGCGGACGAAGGCGATCGTCGGCGTCGACCTGTTCGGTCATCCGTGCGACGCCGACGCGATCCGCGCGATCTGCGACGAGCACGGCCTCGCCTTCGTCGAGGATGCCGCGCAGGCGCACGGGGCCGAGTACAAGGGACGCCGCTGCGGCTCGCTCGCCGACGTCGCCGCCTTCAGCTTCTACCCCGGCAAGAACCTCGGCGCGTACGGCGACGCCGGCGCCGTCGTGACGAACGACGAGCAGCTCGCCGGCGCGATCCGCGTGCTCCGCGATCTCGGCCAGAGCCGCAAGTACGAGCACGTCGTGATCGGAGGGAACGAGCGCCTCGACACGCTCCAGGCCGCAGTGCTGCGCGTGAAGCTGCGCCGGCTCGAAGGCTGGAACGAGCTGCGCCGCGCGCACGCCGCCGCCTACACGGAGCTGCTCGACGGCGCCGTGACCACGCCCGAGGTCGCGGAGTGGGCCGATCCGGTGTGGCACCTGTACGTGGTGCGCACGCCCGAGCGGGACCGTGTGCGCGACGCGCTCGGCGCCGACGCGATCGCCAGCGGCATGCACTACCCCGTGCCGCTCCACCTCCAGCCGGCGCTCGCCTCGCTCGGCCACGCGGCGGGCGACTTCCCCGTCGCCGAGGCGTGGGCCGCCACCGGCCTCTCGCTGCCGCTGTTCCCCGAGCTGGAGCCGACCGAGCTGGCACGCGTTGCGGCGGCCGTGCGTGCGGCCGTCGGATGAGCGCGAGCCCGGCGAACGACGCGCCCTACCGGCTGATCGACGACGTCGAGTTCGGCGAGGGCGTCGTCGTCCAGTCGTTCACCAACCTCTACGGCTGCCGGATCGGCGACGAGACGCGGATCGGCCCGTTCGTCGAGATCCAGCGGGGCGCCGTCGTCGGGGCCCGCTGCAAGGTCCAGAGCCACACGTTCATCTGCGACGGCGTCGAGATCGGCGACCGGGTGTTCGTCGGGCACGGCGTGCTGTTCGTCAACGACAAGACGCCGCAGGCGACCAACGACGCCGGTGAGCTCGCGGGCGAGAGCGACTGGACGCTGCTGCCGGTGCAGGTCGGGGACGGCGCAGCGATCGGGTCGGGCGCGGTGATCATGGGCGGCGTCACGATCGGCGAGAACGCGCTCGTCGGCGCCGGTGCGGTCGTGACGCGCGACGTGCCGCCTGACGGCGTGGTGGCCGGGGTGCCGGCGCGCCCTCGCTACGCTGCGCCGTCGTGACCGCCGTTCTCTTCACGTGCGCCGGCCAGCGCGTCGACATCGTCAGCGCGTTCCGCGAGGCGGGCGCGACGGCGATCGCGGCCGACGTCGATCCACTCGCACCGGCGCTGTACCACGCCGACCGCCGCGCGATCGTGCCGCGCGTCGACGATCCCGGCTACGTCGCCGCGCTCCGCAACCTCGTCGAGCTGCACGACGTCAAGCTGATAGTCCCGCTCACCGACCTCGACCACCTCGTGCTCGCGGAGCACCGCGACGACCTCGGCGGCGCGGTGGTGCTCGTCCCGGGGCCCGAGACGATCCGCCGCTGCGCCGACAAGTACCTCGCCCACCTCTTCTTCGAGCAGGAGGGGATCGGGACGCCGCCGACGTGGCTGCCGGACGAGCTGCCCGACGAGCTTCGGTACCCGGTGCTCGTGAAGGCGCGCCACGGGTTCGGCTCGCGGCACATCTACCGCGCTGACGACCGGGCGCAACTCGACTTCTTCCTCGCGTACACGACGGCGGACTCGATGGTGCAGTCGCGCTGCTTCGGCGAGGAGTTCTCGATCGACGTCTTCTGCGACCTCGAGGGTTGCTGCCTGGCCGCGATCCCGCGGACGATGATCGAGTCGAAGGGCGGCGAATCGATCAAGGGGATGACGATCGCGGATGCCGATCTGATCGAGCACGGACGGCGGGTGTCCGAGGCGTTGCGCATCATCGGACCGGCGAACGTGCAGTGTTTTCGCGAACCCGACGGACAGCTGGAGGTGACCGACGTCAACCCGCGCTTCGGCGGGGGCTTTCCGCTGCCGACGGCGGCGGGCTCGCAGTATCCGGAGCTGGCGTTGCAGCTGGCGAACGGCGAGCGGCCCCGGCCGCGCTTCGGCGAGTTCCGGGAGGGCGTCGTGATGACGCGGTACTTCGCGCAGGTGATCCTGGAGGACGCGGGCGGCACGCTCGAGCCGCTGCGCGAGCAGGCGGAGGAAGCGGTCACGCCGGAAGCGTGAGGCGCGCCGCCTGCCTGATCGTCCTGGCCGCGCTGGCCGCGGGTTGCGGCTCGCACGAGCGGGCGGCGACGAGGACCACGGGGTCAGACCCGGGTCTGACCCCGGCGCGCAACGATGCGCCCGACACGCCACGGCCGGACCGGCCGCAGGCGGTGCAGGTGACCGTCGTCGACGGCGACCTCGGCACCCGCATCCGCGGTGCACGGGTGCGCATCGGGCGGCACGCGTCGAAGAGCAACGCCGAGGGAGTCGCGAAGATCCGCGTCGGACGGCGCGCAGCGCTCGTCACGGTCGCGTCCAAGCCCGGCTACGCCCCGCGCACCGTGCGGCTCGCGTTTCGCCGGCGTCCCAAGTCGACGATCCGGATCTACCGGCGGTCGCTGCAGTGGGCGATGTACGGCGCGGGCCCGGAGCGGACGCAGCAGCAGGCGTCGATCAAGCTCCGCCCGCCGTTCCGGGTCGTCTGGTCGCGGGGGCTCGGATCGCTGGTCGAGTTCCCGGCCGTCGTCGCCGACGGCGC
>DATBIC010000072.1:0-7880 GCA_036557145.1 Gaiellaceae bacterium | reverse complement strand
GCGACCGCCGACGGCTCGGCGAAATCTGGGAGCGACTACACCGCCGTCAGCGGAACGCTGACGTTCCAGCCCGGCCAGGTCACGAAGACGGTGCTCGTGCCGATCACGAACGACAATCAGGTCGACTCGAGCAGGTCGTTCACGTTCAAGCTCTCGGACCCGACGAACGCGACGATCGGAACCGCGAACGCGACGCTGACGATTCTCGACGACGACGCGCCGCCGCCGCCGGCCCCGATCGTGCACACGACTCCGCCGCAGAAGAGCCCGACGCCGCTGCCGGCGCCACAGCCGCCGCAGCCCAAGGCGAAGCACGTCGTGCTCGTGCAGGTGCTGACCGGCCAGAGCGGCGTGGACGCGAAGGGCTACGCGCACTTCAAGCTGAGCTGCCCGGTGCCCGCGGTGAAGGCGTGCCAGGGGACGATCGTGCTCCAGGTGCGCGTGGCCGCGAAGAGTGCGAGCAAGGGCACGAAGACGAAGCCGAAGGGCAAGAAGAAGAACCCGCCCACGAAGACCGTCACCGTGGCGTCGGGCAAGTTCAAGATCAAGGTCGGGAAGACGGCGTCGGTGAAGCTCAAGGTCACGAAGGCGGGTCTCGGCCTGCTCACGTCCTACAAGCGCATCAAGGTGAAGGCGACGGTGCACGCAACGGACGCCCAGAAGGTGAAGGGCGTGACCGCGTGGTTCGTCACCGTGCAGGCGCCGGCGCGGTCGATCACGATCAAGACGAAGTGATCACGTCGCGGAGGGCTCGCTCTGCGAGCTCCTCCCCGATCGCGAGTGAAGCCGTCGCCGCAGGGGACGGCGCGTTCAGCACGTGCATCATCCGCTCGGTGCCGACGATCAAGAAGTCGTCGACGAGGGTGCCGTCACGCCCGAGCGCCTGCGCCCGGATCCCCGTCGGGCCGAACGTGACGTCGTCGGCGCGGACGCTTGGCACGTAGCGCTGCATGTCGCGCACGAACGCGCGCTTCGAGACGTCGCGGTGCACCTCGGCCGCACCCGTCCGGACGTGGCGCGCGGCAAAGCGCCACGATCCCGGATAGGTCAGCGCGCTCACCGCGTCCCGCAGGTCGACCGCGGCGCGCCGGTAGCGCTCGCGTGCCAGCGCGAGCACGGCGTTCGGCCCCGCCACCACGGAGCCGTCGAGCCGCTTGGTGAAGTGGACTCCGAGGAACGGGAACGCGGGGTCGGGGACGGGGTAGACGAGCCCGCGGACGAGCCCCTCGGTATCGCGTCCGAGCGTGTAGTAGTCGCCCCGGAACGGCACGATCCGCACCGGCGGCCGGGCGCCTGCGAGGCGCGCCACGCGGTCCGACTGCAGGCCCGCGCACGCGATCACCGCGCGGGCTCGCAGGGCGCCGGTGTCGGTGCCGATCCACAGCTCGCGCGACCGCGGGTCGAACGAACGGACCGCGCGGCCGGTGAGGATCGTCCCGCCCGCCGCCTCGACGTCGCCGGCGTAGGCGCGCGTCACGGCTCCGTAGTCGATGATCCCGGTTCGCGGTGCATGGAGCGCGCGCGTCCCCGTCGCGTGCGGTTCGACCTCGCGCAACTCGTCGCCGTCGAGCACCCGCAGCCCCTCGACGCCGTTCTCGGTCGCGCGGCGGTGCAGCTCCTCGAGCCGCTGGAGCTCCGACCCGTCGAGCGCCACGATCAGCTTGCCGCACGCGACGAACGGAATCTCCCGCTCGGCCGCGTACTGCTCCAGCAGCCGTTTCCCCTCGGTGCACAGGCGCGCCTTCAGCGAGCCCGGCTTGTAGTAGATCCCCGAGTGGAGGACGCCGGAGTTGTGGCCGGTCTGATGCGTGCCCGGCGACGCCTCCTTCTCGAGTACCGCGAGCCGGAGCGCGGGACGCTTCGCGAGCAGCGCGCGCGCGGTCGCGAGCCCGACGATCCCGGCGCCGATGACGACCACGTCGAAGATCTCGTCGCCGTCAGCCACGCGAACTCAGGCTAATGGACGGCTTGCCGCGGTGCGGTCGGTGCTGCATGATCGCGCCATGCGGGTGCGGGCCGACCGGAAGCGGGAGCTGATCAAGGCGGTCCCGTTGTTCTCCCATTGCACGAAGAAGGAGCTGGAGCGGCTCTCGTCGGAGCTCGACGAGATCGAGGTGCCGAGCGGCAAGGTGCTCATCCGCGAAGGCGAGACGGGTCGCGAGTTCGTGGTGCTCGTCGAGGGCACGGCCGAGGTGACGAAGAACGGGCGGCGCGTCAACCTCCTCGGCGCCGGCGACTTCCTCGGGGAGATCGCCCTGATCTCCGGCGGTGCGCGGACGGCGACCGTCACGACCACGTCGAGCGCGGATCTGCTCGTCCTCACCGATCGCGCGTTCGCGCGGGTGACGAAGGAGATGCCCTCCGTCCAGACGAGCGTCCTCAAGGCGCTGTCCGAGCGCCTTGCCGCCGACTCGCTCTAGAACGGGCACACTTTTCGGGTGAAGCTGACCGTCGTCGGATGCTCGCCCGCCTGGCCGAACCCGGGCGGCGCGCAATCGGGCTACCTCGTGGAGAGCGAGGGCAAGCGGCTGCTCCTCGACTGCGGGCCCGGCGTGCTTCCGCGGTTGCGCGCGGCGGAGGGATGGCCGACCGTCGACGCAATCGCCATCTCGCACTTCCACCTCGACCACTGGGGAGACGTCGTGCCGTGGGTCTGGGGCCTCACGTTCGGCCCGGCCGCCGATGCGCCGCATCCGCAGCTCTGGCTCCCGCCCGGCGGCCGCGAGACGCTCGCCCGCTTCGGCGTCGAGCTCGGGCAGCCGAAGATGTTCGAGGACGCGTTCGAGCTCCACGAGTACGAGGACGGGGCGCCGTTCGAGGCGGCCGGACAACGGGTCGTCGCGCACCGGGTGCTGCACTACGAGATGCTCGCGTTCGGCTTCCGCGTCTCGGCCAACGGCACGACGCTGGCGTACTCGGCCGACAGCGGCCCGACCGACGCGCTCGTGTCGCTCGCCCGCGACGCCGACCTCTTTCTCTGTGAGGCGACGCTGCTTGCGCCGAACCCCGAAGGCGGCACGCGCGGCCACCTCGCAGCGAACGAGGCGAACGCGGCGTTCGAAGCCTCGGGCGCGAAGCGGCTCCTGCTCACGCACCGCCCGGCCGAACGGCCCCTCGAAGACGGCTTCGAGCAGGTCCACGACGGCTACATCCTCGACCTGTAGCCCCAGGCAGTAAGTAACAGACTGTTACTTAGTGATCGGCTTCGATCTGGCGGATGCGTGACGCCAGCGCCTCGAGCAGCGGCCACGCGATCGAGGCGTGCTCGTCGACGAGCGGCCGGAACTGCCACGAGGTCAGGCCGTAGGCCTTCCCGTCCGACATCGCCGTGATCGACGCCGTGCGGAGGCCGCCGTCGACGAGCGCGATCTCGCCGTAGTAGTCGCCGGGGCCGAGCGTCCGCCGCTCCGATCCGTCGACGGTCACGATCGCCGAGCCCGACTCGATCACGAAGAAGCCGGCCGCGCCCTGCCCCTCGGTGGTCAGCGCGGCGCCCTCCTTGAACGAGCGCTCCGTGAAGGTCGAGGCGAGCAACTTCATCCCCTTCTCGTCGACGCGCTGGAAGAGCGGGACGTGCTTGAGAAGCTCGATCGGCGCCGACATGCCTGCCATCGTAAAGGACGCGCGGCCGGGTGACTAGGCGGGGCCGGGCACGGTGCCGATCCGCGCCGCGGCGACGTCCTGCGCCAACCGCGTGCTGCCCGCGTGGCCCGTCACCGCCGCAAGGAAGTCGTCGCGCTCGAGCGCCCAGAGCTCGCACGCCGTGTCGGCTGCGACCGTCGCCGTCCTCGGCACGTCGTGCAGCAGCGCGATCTCGCCGACATAGGCGGGGGCGGTCTCGCGCTTCGTCCCGCCGTCGAGCTCGATCTCGATCGACCCGTGGGTGAGGACGTAGAAGCGGTCGCCGTGGTCGCCGCGGCGGAAGAGCGTCCCGCCGGCGGCGAGCTGGATGCGCGCGATGCGGCCCGCGAGGAACTCGAGCGTCGCGAGCGGCAGCGGCGCCAGGAACGGGACGTCGCGAAGGATCGCGATTCGCTCCTCGTCGACGCGCGCCCCCTCGTCGATCGCCCGCAGCCGGGCGAAGCTGAGCACGACGAGGATCGGCAGGACCGCACCGATGACGATCAGCGCGAACCGTGCGCCGCCGACGCCGACGAGGATCGGGGCGACCAGCGATCCGAGGGCCATCCCGCCGATCACCATGCTCTCGAGGACGCCGAAGACCCGGGCCGCGACCGCCGGTGGAGCGGTTCGCTGCAGCAACGTGATTGCGGCGACGTCGACCAGCGTGTTCCCGAGCCCGATGAGCCCCCAGGCAAGCAGCGCGACTGCCGTGTTCACGAACAGCCCGAGCACGACGAGCGGCGCGCCCCAGAGGAAGATTCCGAGTGCGAGGTCCTCGCCGAGCCGCTTCCGCGCGAGCAGCGCCAGCATCACCGCGGCGCCGACGATCGAGCCGATGCCGCTGACCGCCTCGAGAATGCCGACACCGGCCGAGCCGAGGTCGAGCAGGCGCAGCGCCGTCACGACCACGAGCACGCCGAGCGCCCCGGCGACGAAGGCCTGCGCGCCGGACAGCCCGATCAGCAATGCGAGCCGCGGCTCCGCGCGAATCGCGCGCACGCCCCCGAGCATTCCTTCGTGCCCGGCCTCGTGCTCCGAGGCGTCCTCACCCGTCGCTTCCGGCCGCGCGGCGGTGATGCGCGCGACCAGCACGGCGCTCCACGCGAACGTCGCGGCCGTGAAGGCGAACACGAGCGCCGGAGACGACGCGGCGAGCAGGAGCGCGCCGAGCGCCGGCCCGACGAACGAGCCGATGCTGTCCAGCGTGCTGTAGGAGACGTTCGCGGCTGTCATCTCCTCCGGCGTCGCGGCGATCGTCGGCAGCAGTGCCGAGGCGGCCGGCCGGAACACGACCCCGCCGATCGACGTCAGCACGGCCATCGCGTAGACGACGTACGCCGACCAGTGGCGGTCGGCTGCGATCGCCGCGATGCCGACCGTCACCACGCGGAGAAGGTCGGAGGCGAGCATCACCCGTTCGCGCCGGAAGCGGTCGGCGAACGACGCGGCGAACGGGGAGATGGCCGCTGCGGTTGCGAGGCGCACCGCCGTCAGCACGCCCACGGCCGCAACGCCGCCCCGCTCGTAGGCGAAGACCGAGACGGCGATCGCGTACGCGTAGGTTCCGGTGATCGCGCCCGCGAAGGCGAGCTGGACCCGGCGGATGTTCGCGTTCGCGAAGATCCCCCGGAACGCCCCGAGCGACTCCCCGAGCTGGGCGGTCAGGGAGGCGCTCACCCGGCGAGGATGGCAGCATTTGACGGCGAGGTGAAGTGGCAGGGAAGATTTCCCAGCGCCCAGCCGTCTAGTGGGCGTCCCTGGATGTGTGACGAGGAGGTTCCTGCAGTGTCGGACGAGCGCAAGGTGACCGAGGACGAGGAGCACAAGGTCGGCACCGCCGCGAACGAAGACGACGTCGAGGCGCACCACAAGGTCGGGACCGGCCACAAGGTCGGCACGGGCCACAAGGTGGGCGTAGGCCGGAACGACGACGATCGCGGCGACGACGTCGAAGCGCACATGAAGGTCAACCAGAAGTAACGCTTCTGGATGGTGGAAGTCTCGAGGGCCCGGGCGACCGGGCCCTTATCTTTGTGCGAGCACGCGCTGCAGGCTGCCGAGCAGCGCGATCCCGTCGGCGCGGCGTGACCCGTCGAGCGCGTCGAGGGCACCGGCGACCGCCGCGACGGCGGCGACATCGCCCTCGCCCTCGAGCGCCGCCCGGGCGCGCTGGGCCGACCGCAGCAGTCCCAGCGCGATCGCGGCCTGGCCGGCGAAGAGGCCGAGCAGCTCCATCTCCTGCAGCGAGAAGCGGGCGCGCTGCGGCCGGTCGAGCACCTGCAGCACGCCGAGCGCGAGCTCCTCGTCGAGCAGCGGTACCGCCATCAGCCCCTTCGGCACGTAGCCGGTCTTCTCCGCGACGTTTCGGGCGAACCTCGGGTCGCTCTGCACATCCTCGAGCACGAGCGGCGTCCGCGATGAGAGCACCCAGCCGGCGACGCCGGTCGACGCGGGCATCCGGCGGCCGACGAGCTCGCGCTCGCCCTCGCCCGAGACGGCGGCGAACACGAGCTCCTCGCTCTCGGCATCGAGCAGCATGATCGACGACGCCTTCGCGCCGAAGATCGCGCGGGCCACGTCGACGATCGAGCGCAGCAGGCGGGCGAACTGCTCGTCGGCAGCAAGGACGCCGGCGGCGACCGCCGCCCGCAGCTCGTCAGTTCTGTCGTTCACCGGTTCCTCCCACGTTGGACGAGATCTGGTACAGGACGCTCTTCAGCTGGAACGGCGTCAGTCGCGGATGCTTGCTGAGGATGAGGGCCGCGATCGCCGAGATGCAGGGCGTGGCGAAGCTGTTGCCGGTTGCGCGGATCGTCGAGCCTCCGGTCCAGGCGACCTCGACGTCGACGCCGCGCGCGAAGAACTCGACGGGTGGATCGGGGTTCGCGTAGAAGACCAGCGGGTCGGCTTCCTCGTGGCTGCCGACCGAGACGACCGACGAGAAGCGCCACGGATACGACTCGACGGGCATGTTGTGCGCCGAGGCGACGAGCACCGTGCGTTTGAAGTACGCGGAGTCGGCGAGCTCGTGCAGCGCCTCGCCGAGCTGCCGCTTCGTCGTCGAGAGGCTCATGTTCACGACCTGGAAGCCCTGCTGGACCGCCCACCGGAGCCCGGCGACGAGCACGTCGCCCGATCCCCGGAAGCCGCTGCCGAGCACGCGCACGGAGTGGATCTGGGCGCCCGGGGCGATGTCGCGAATCACGCCGGCGCACGCCGTGCCGTGGCCGCACAGGTCTCCTTCCTCGTCGGGCTCGACGATCGTGCTCCCGTCCTCGTCGAGCCGGATCGCCACCGCACCGGCGATCTCCCCGACCCGCGGGTGGCCGGGCTCGACGCCGCTGTCGAGCACGCAGACTCGGACGCCCGTTCCCGTCGAGCCGCCGAGCGCCCACTCGCGGTCGACCGGGCCGATCACCTGATTCTCGAGCGCGATCCCGCCGACCGCGTCGAGCGGGAGCGACCACGCCGGGAGGTCGTCCTCCGCTTCCTCGTCGTCGAGAGCGGCCGGCTCGTGCTCAGCCACCGCTGCCGCCCAGGGCGACATTCGCTGCGACGGCTGCCGCGACGGCCTCGCGCGCCCGCGTGTGGCGCTCGTCGCCGGGACGCGCGACGAGGTTGATCTCGACGAGATGCGCGGCTGCCCTCGCCGCGCCTTCCGCGAGGCGCGCGGCGCCGACCGCATCCGCTTGCTGAGCCGCCGGAGCGATCGTCGCGGTCGCGGCTGCGAGCACGGCGACGTCGCCCGCCGCCTCCGCGATCTGCAGCGGGACGTCGGCCGCGCGCCGCAGCATCGAGCCGAGCAGGAAGTCGTGGGTCTCGGAGCCGTCGCCCGGGCGGTCGAGCGCGCGCACCGCCGCCTCGTAGGCGTCGGCGTCGTCGGCGGCGAGGCCGGTCAGGCGGCCGGCGAGCGCCTCTGCCTGCGCGGCCGTGCCGGGGTCGTGGGCGGCAAACGCGACGTTGGCCACCAGCGCGGCGGCGAGCGCCGCCGTCGCCGCAGCGGCGGAGCCCGACGCCGGGATCTCCGTCGGCGAGGACAGGGAGTCGAGGAACGAAGTGAAGCCGAATCGGTCGCCGAACCGGCTCGTCGCGGCGGTCGACGGAAGCTGCGGCGAGCTCACATCGCCTGCAGGCGGGCACGCGCCGAGGCGAGGAGCTGGGGAGTCGGGGAGATCCCCGACTCCGCCAGCGCCGATTCGAGATCCGCGACGATGCGGGCGCGAAGCTCGGCGTCGGCAGCCGCCCGCTCACAGAGC
>DATBIC010000071.1:0-7803 GCA_036557145.1 Gaiellaceae bacterium | reverse complement strand
CAGCCGAGCGGCGGACGGGCAGCGTCGGGCACCTCGCCGCGCGGAAGGTCGCGGGGCGCGTCTCGATTCGGGTCGGGCTCCGGGATCGCGCGCAGCAGCGCCTTCGTGTACGGATGCTTCGGGTCGCGGTAGATCGCTTCGGACGGGCCGATCTCGACGATTCGCCCGAGGTACATGATCGCGATGCGGTCGCAGAAGAACTTCGCGGTTGCAAGATCGTGCGTGATGTAGAGGTAGGTGAGATCGAAGTCGCGCTTCAACGCGAGCATCAGCTCGAGGATCTTGGCGCGGACGCTCATGTCGAGCATCGAGACGGGCTCGTCCGCAACGAGGAGAACGGGGTTGAGGATGATCGCCCGTGCGATCACCGCGCGCTGCTTCTGACCGCCGGAGAGGTCGGACGGATACTTGTCGAGGTACTGCTCGGCCGGAGCGAGCCCGACGTGCTCGAGCGCGGACGAGACGCGTGCGCGCGCCTCGTCGCGGTTCCGTGCGAGACCGTGGATCTGCAGCGGGTGCCCGACAGCCTGCTCGATCGTCATCGCCGGGTTCAGCGACGCATGCGGGTCCTGGAACACGACCTGCATCCGCCGGCGCATCGCGCGCATCTCGCGCTCCTTCAGGCGGGTGAGGTCCTTGCCCTCGAAGTGCACGCTGCCACCCGTCGCCTTGACGAGCCCGAGCAGCGTCCTCCCCAGCGTCGTCTTGCCGCTGCCCGACTCGCCGACGAGGCCGAGCACCTCGCCGCGGCGAATCTCGAGCGTGACGCCGTCGACGGCCTTCACCATCCCGGCCTCCCGGCCGACGAGCCTGCCGGCGAAGCTCCCGCGCAGGCCGTAGTAGGTCTTCAGGTCGTCGATCGTGACGAGCGCGTCGCCCTGCTGCGCGCCGGCCGCGTCCGACGACTCGATCGCCTCAGGCCTCATCGGCGACTCCGATCGCATCACGGACGAGCGTCTGCTCGCCGCCGCTCGGGATCGCCTCCTCCGGGCCGTGCAGCCAGCAGCTCACACGACGCGCACCGACTCGCTGCTCGATCGGAACCCGGCTCGCGCAGACCTGCATCGCGCTCGGGCAGCGCGGATGGAAGCGGCAACCGGGCGGCGGGTCGATCAGGTTCGGCGGCGCACCCGGGATCGAGTGGAGCTCGGTCGTGTCGAGCGAGATCGTCGAGCGAAGTAGCTCGCGCGTGTAGGGATGCGCAGGGTCGAAGAAGACCTCCTTCACCGGGCCCTCCTCGGCGATCTTCCCGGCGTACATCACCGCCATCCGGTCGCAGGACTCGGCGACGATCCCGAGGTTGTGCGTGATCAGGAGCAGCGCCGTGCCGAAGTTGTCCCTGAGGTCGGCGAGCAGGCGCAGGATCTGCCCTTCGACGATCACGTCGAGCGAGGTGGTCGGCTCGTCGGCGACGAGCAGCTTGGGCCGGAGGACGAGCGCGAGCGCGATCATGATCCGCTGACGCATCCCGCCCGAGAACTCGTGCGGATACTGACGGAAGCGCGTCGGCGGGATGCCCATGCGTCCGAGCGTCTCCAGCGAGCGGCTCCGCACCTCGCGGTCGGACAGCTTCGGCTCGTGCTGCTCGAGCGTCTCGCGAAAGTGATCCTCGATCCGCATCAGCGGGTTCAGCCTCGTCATCGGCTCCTGGAAGATCAAGCCGAGGTCGGGCCCGCGCAGGCGGCGCGCTGCCTTCACCGGCATGCCGACGAGGTTCTGGTCGTTGTAGAGCACCTCGCCGTCGGCGCGGGCGCCCAACGGCAGGAGCCCGAGGATGCCGCGGCCGAGCGTCGACTTGCCGCAACCCGACTCGCCGACGAGCCCGAGCACCTCGCCCGGCCCGATGTCGAGCGACACGCCGTCGACGGCCCGCACGGGGTCCCCGGGCGTGCCGTAGTAGACCCGCAGGTTGCGGACGGAGAGGACGGGTGCGTCGGTCACGTCGTCTCGGAGTCCGAATCCAGCGGCCCGAACTCGATCTCCCCGAACTGCCTGCGGCGGAGCACCGGGTTGATCGTCTCGTTCAATCCCTCGCCGAGCAGCGTCAGGCCCGTGACGAGCAGCACGATCGCGATCCCGGGGAAGAGGCCCGTCCACCAGATGCCGGACGACGCGTCGGAGACCGCGCGGTTGATGTCGTAGCCCCACTCGGCGCCCTGCGACGGCTGGATCCCGTAGCCGAGAAAGCCGAGCGCAGCCAGCAGCAGGATCGCATCGGCGGCGTTGAGCGTCGCGATCGGCGGAACGTTCTGCACGACGTTGAAGAACACGTACTTCCTGATCACGGTCCACGGGCGCGCGCCGAGCGCACGCGCCGCGTCGACGTACGACTCCTCGCGCACCGCGACCACGTGGTTGCGGACCACGCGGAAATAGAGCGGGACGTAGGCGACCGTGATCGCGATCGCAGCGGTCAGCACACCGCCCCCGAACGCGTTCGTGAGCAGGAAGGCGATCACGATCGCGATCAGCAGGTACGGAAAGGCAAAGAGCGCGTCCATGATCAGGACGAGCACACGGTCGAGCGCGCCGCCGAAGTAGCCGGAGAGCAGACCGAGCGGAACGCCGACCACCAGCGACATCGCAAGGGCGATCACGACGACCTTGAGCTCGGTCTGCGCACCCCAGATCACGCGGGACAGGACGTCGGTCGACTGCACGGTCGTCCCCATCAGGTGCTCGCTCGACGGATGCGCGAGCTGCGGGAACCGCTTGCCGTTCGCCTGGTACGTCGCGAAGCCATAGGGAGAGATCAGCGGGGCGAACACCGCGAGGAAGACGAAGAAGAGCGTGATGCCGGCTCCGGCCCACAGCATCGCGCGCGGGATGCCACGCGCCTGCGTGACCGGCTTCAGCGCCCGGCCGGCGGTGGCGAGCTTGCGCCTCGAGGCGCGAATGCCGCCCGCAGGAGCCGTGGTCGCCATCAGTAGCGGATCCTCGGATCGACGTAGGCGTTGATGAAGTCGACGAGCAGACTGATTGCGACGACGACGAGCGCGAACACGACGATGATCCCCTGCACGGCCGTGTAGTCGCGGTTCTCGAGATACGTGACGAGCGCGTGGCCGAGCCCAGGCCAGTTGAACGTCGTCTCGGTGAGGACTGCGCCACCGAGCAGCAGCGCCATGTTGAGGCCGACGACGGTGATCACCGGTACGAGGGCGTTCTTGAACGCATGGTGGTACACGACGTCCTTCTCCTTGATGCCGCGCGCCCGCGCCGCCTCGATGTAGTCGTCGCGAAGCGTCCTGATCACGTTGATCCGGATCAGGCGGATGAAGATCCCGGCCGTCGCCAGGCCGAGCGTCACCGCCGGCAGGATCAGGTGCCTGATGCAGTCCTGGAGCGCGGTCCAGTTGCCGTCGATGATGGAGTCGACGATGAAGAGGTTCGTGTGCGTCTGAAGGGTCGCCTGGGTGATCGGGCTGGCGCGATCCGACGTCGGCAGCCAGTCGAGCCACACGCCGAACACGAGCTGCGCCATCAGGCCGAGGAAGAAGACGGGAGTCGCGTAGATGACGATGCCGAAGAGCCGGCCTCCGACGTCCAGGGGGGTGTCTCGGAAGCGGCCGGCGACGAGGCCGACCACCACCCCGACGACGATCGCGACCAGCATCGCGAAGAAGGTCAGCTCGAGCGTCGCCGCGCCGTTGACGAGGATGATGTTGCTGAGCGGCCGGTGGTCGGTGATCGTCGTGCCGAAGTCGCCGCGGACGATCCCCCACAGATAGTCGACGTACTGCACCGAGAGCGGCTTGTCGAAGCCGAGCTGGTGCTTGATCTGGTTCACGACGGACGGCGGAACGTGGCCGCCGAGCGACGCGGAGATCGGGTCTCCCGGCGCGACGCGCATCAACAGGAAGACCATCGTCAGCAGGATCAGGACCATGGGAATGACCAGCGCCAGCCGCGTGATCAGGTAGGCGCGAAGCGACGTCCCGGGCATTCCCGCGAGCTTAGTCGGAGAAGCGCGGAGGGGCGCCCGAAGGCGCCCCTCCTTTGCGCAGTCTTAGCGTTCGACTACGACTTCGACAGCTTCCAGAACCGCATGTAGAACGCCGCGTCCAGGGTGCTGTTGACCCCCTGGATGTCGCTCTTGCTGACGGCGATCATGTTGCCCTGCCAGTACGGGATCGTCGGGATCTGCTTGGCGGCGAGCGCCTGCATCTGTCCGAGCACCCGGAGCCGGATCGCGGTCGTCTTGGCGCCACGCTCCGCGGCGATGAGCTTGTTCATCGTCGGGTCGGCGTAGCCGTTGTTGTAGAACGCGGCCGGCTGGTAGAAGGACACGGTGTAGTCCTCGGCGTCCGGATAGTCCGGGAACCAGCCGAGCTGGAACGCGTCGTAGGTCTTGCCGAGGGTGGAGCTGTACTGCGCCCACTCGGCCGACTTCAGCGTCACCTTGAACAAGCCGGACGCGTTGAACGCCCGCTGCATCTCGGCGTACTCGTCGGCGGAGACGTCACCGTAGTGCGACGGCGTGTACCAGAGCGTGATCGCGAGCGGCGTCTTCACGCCGGCCTTCGCGAGCACGGCCTTTGCCTTCGCGACGCTCGGTGCCGCGCCGTAGAACGACTTGTACGCGTCGGTGTGCCCCGGCAGGCCCGCCGGCACCATCGAGTACAGCGGCTTGACGCTGCCGTGGTAGACGCGCGACGCGATGTCCTGCCGCGGCATCAGGTACGCGAGCGCCTTGCGGACCGCCAGATTGTTGAACGGCGCCCGCTTGACGTTGAACACGAGGTACCGGATGACCACGCCGTTGCCGGAGTGGACGACGATGCCCTTCTCCTTCGAGAGCGACGCGAGCTCCGTCGGCGTGAAGTCGCGGAACGCCATGTCGATCTCGCCCTTCTCCAGCGCGAGCTTCATCGTCGACGACTTCGAGTAGTAGTTGACGATGATGCCGCCGTTCTTCGGCTTCGGGCCCCAGTAGTTCGTGTTCGGCACGAAGACGGCCTGCTGACCGGGCGTGTACTTCTGCAGCTTGTACGGGCCGGTGCCGTACTGCTGGTCGGTGTTCGAGAGGATCTTGTTGAACGGGTACTTCGCCTTCTCGACGACGTACCCCGCGTTCGTCGAGAGGATGAACGGCCAGGTCGACTGCGGCGACGCCAGGTGGAAGACCACGGTGTACGGGCCTGAGACACTGGTGCTCTTGAGGTTCGAGAGCAGCGTGTAGATGCCCTGGTCACCCTTGATCTTCTGCACGCGGTCGAACGAGTACTTCACGTCGGCCGACGTCATCGGGTTCCCGTCCCAGAACTTGACGTTGCGCCGCAGTGCGCACGTCCAGGTCTTCAGGTTCGGCGACGACTTGCAGCCCGTGGCGAGCACCGGCTGGAGCTTGGCGCCGTTGGGGAAGCCGTAGAGCCCCTGGAAGATCGGGAGGTCGACGGTGAACGAGCCGTAGTCGTACTGGTTCGCCGGGTCGATGTTCACGACCGAGTCGGTCGTGCCGTCGACGATGATGCTGCTCGAGGCTGCGGTCGAGCGGTGGCTCGACGAGCTCGCGAGTGACGCGCCGGCCAGGACGGCGACGCCGATGAGCCCCGCCAGCACTGCGGTGACGAGCGCCACGCGCCGGCTGCTCCATTTCCAGTTCATTTCTGCCCTCTCAGGGTCGATGACGGTAATAGGGTCTACGCCGGTGGCTGGGGTTAACCGCCTGTGGGGTCCACCGCCCGTGCGGGGATGATACGCCCTGGCCCGATGATCAGCCGGAAGACGATCTCGTTCTCGCATCCCGCCCTCGCCGGGCGGGAGCACCCGTCGTTCGAGGCGCACGGCGCGGAAGCGGGGCCGCACTTGGCCCTGCTCGGCGGAATCCACGGCTGCGAGTACTCGTCGATCGCGGCGGTCGTCCGCGTCATGAACGAGCTCGACCCGGCGGCGCTGAAGGGAACCGTCGTCGCCGTTCCCGTGGTCAGCATGGACTCGTTCCGCGCGCGCTCGCCCTTCGTCGTCCCCGCGGACGGCAAGAATCTGAACCGGTGCTTCCCGGGCGACCCGGACGGGACGTTCTCGGACGTGCTCGCCCACGCGATCTTCGAAGAGCTGATCGCGCCGGCCGACTACGTCGTCGACCTCCACGGCGGCGACCTCGTCGAGGCGCTCGAGCCCTTCGCGATCTACGACGAATCGGCAGTCGAGGAGACGGCGAGGGAGATGGCCGTCGCCTTCGGGCTGCCCTACGTCGTCCGGGAGCAGAAGCGGCCCGGCGGCCTGGCGGGCATGACGTCGAGTGCGGCGGCCGCCGCCGGCATCCCCGCGATCATCGCGGAGGCAGGCGGCTGCGGTCAGCTCGAGGAGAACGCCGTCCGGCTCCTCGTCGAGGGTGTGCAGAACGTGCTGCGGCAGCTCGACATGCTTCCCGGCGACCCCGCCCCGCCCCGCACCGAGATGCGCCACGTGGGCGGCAACGAGTGGCTCCGCTGCGAGCGCCAAGGCTGGTGGGAGGCCGCTGTTCGCGCCGGCGACCGTGTGCGCGCGGGCGACGTCCTCGGACGGGTTCGCGACCTGTGGGGCGACGAGCACGAGGTGATCACGGCGCCCGCAGACGGCGTCGTGCTCTTCCTGACCACGAGCGCGGCGGTCGAGGCGGACGGGCTGCTGCTCGGGCTCGGCACCGAGCTGAAGCCGATCGGGGCCGCCGCGTGAGCCGCCTGGCCGCGACGGCGGCGCTGCTGCTCGTCGCGACGATGGCCGCCGCGAGCGCGGCGGCGACGCCGCCGAGGCTCGCCGGCTGCGTGCCCGGGTCGCCGTCGACCGTCAGGCCGAAGAAGATCATCGTCGCGTGCGGCGACGCGAACTTCTACTTCACGAAGCTCGTCTGGTCGTCGTGGAACGCGAAGAACGCGGTCGCGGCCGGCACGGCGACGATGAACGACTGCAAGCCCTACTGCGCAGCCGGGCACTTCCACACCTACAAGGCGACCGTCACGCTCTCCCGGGCGAAGTCGTGCAGCGACGGCCAGCGCGAGTTCACGCGGATGGCCTGGCGCTTCGTCTCGGCGACGCCTGCCGGCATGCGGCGCACCGGCGGCCAGTCGCTGCCCTGCCGGTAGCGGCCGCTACGGCGCGTCGGCCACGAAGACGCACTTCGCGCGCGTGGCGACGAACGGGTACGGCCCGTCCGGCGCCTCCATCGGCCCGAACATCTCCAGGTAGGCGTCGAGGTAGGCTTGGAGGTCGCCCCGCTCGAGCCAGAGCACGGAGCCGCCGCGAAAGAGCCGCTCGACGCGCGCGAAGTGGCGTTCGAGGATCGGCAGGCCGCTCCCGGCGTCGAACAGCTCACGTGAGCCGCCCTGCGCGCGCAGCCGGTCCGGCGCGACCCGCCGCCAGAGCTCGCGCAGGTGGCCCCGCGCGTTGTAGATGCCGGCGAAGCGGCCTCCCGGGCGCAGCACGCGCACGATCTCCGAGACGGCTTGCTCGCGGTCGTCGACGTGGTAGAGCGTGTGGTTGCACGTGACGGCGTCGAACGAGGCGTCCGGGAAGGGCAGCTCGCGGGCGTCGGCGAGACGCGCGTCCAGCCCCCGGCGGGTCGCCGCCTGGATTGCGGCCGGCGATCTGTCGACACACACGACTTCCGGGGCTCCGTAGAGGCTCGGCAGCCGTCCGCCGCCGCAGCCGACGTCCAGCACGCGGCGCGGGTGCACGACCGCGAGCGAGGCGAGCAGCGTCTGCTCCTCGTCGAGGTCGTCGAACCGGAGCCAGCCCGTGCGATCGAGCCGGCGCATCGCGAGCCGGTCGAGCGTCGCGTACTCGCGCGCGACGTAGGCGTCGTCGTCCATCGAAAGGATG
>DATBIC010000070.1:0-3010 GCA_036557145.1 Gaiellaceae bacterium | reverse complement strand
TGAGCGCCGTCGAGGCACCGACGATCACGAACCCGCGTGCGCGGCGGCGGATGCTGCTGCGCAAGCGGTTCATGCGGCGGCCGATGGCGGTCGCCGGGCTCGTGATCGTGCTCGTCTTCGTGCTCACGGCGATCTTCGCGCCGCTGCTCGCGCCGTACGGCGCCGGCGCAACCGACTTCAACTCGCTGCTCACGCACTCGTCGTCGAAGCACCTGCTCGGCACCGACGAGCTCGGCCGCGACGAGCTTTCGCGGCTGATCTGGGGCGCACGCGCGTCGATCCAGGCCGGGTTCTTCGCGACGGTGCTCGCGATGGTGGTCGCCGTGCCGATCGGGCTGGTCGCGGGTTACTACCGCGGCTGGATCGACACGGTGATCGCGCGGATCACCGACGTGCTGCTGGCGTTCCCGTTCATCATCCTCGCGGTCGGGCTCGCGGCGATCCTCGGCCCGTCGCTCAAGAACGCGACGATCGCGCTGGGCGTGGCGGCGATGCCGGGCGTGATCCGCATCGCCCGCGGCGAAGCGCTCGCGCTGCGCGAAGAGGACTACGTCCCGGCCGCCGTCGCGAACGGCGCCAACGACCTCACGATCATCTTCCGGCACATCCTCCCGAACATGACGAGCACGCTGCTCGTGCAGGCGACCCTGATCATCCCGGGCGCGATCATCGGCGAAGCGGTCCTGTCGTTCCTCGGTCTCGGTGTGCAGCCTCCGACGCCGTCGTGGGGCGTGATGTTGCAGGACGCCCAGTCGTACCTCAGCCAGGCGCCGCGCCTCGCCGTCTACCCCGGTCTCGCGATCGTCCTCGCGTCGATCGCCTTCAACGTCCTCGGCGACGGCCTGCGCGACATCTTCGATCCGCGGACCACGCGCTGATGGCCGAACCGCTGCTGGAGGTCACCGATCTCTCGGTCCGATTCGACACGGACGACGGCCCGGTGCACGCCGTCGACAAGCTTTCGTTCACGCTCGACCGCGGCGAGGTGCTCGGGATCGTCGGCGAGTCGGGCTGCGGCAAGAGCGTCACGTGCATGTCGCTCGTGCGGCTGTTGCCCGAGACGGCGGTGATCAGCGGCCGCGCGGTGTTCGACGGGACCGACCTGCTCTCGCTCTCGCAGCGCAACCTGCGGGCGATCCGCGGACGCGACATCTCGTTCGTCTTCCAGGAGCCGATGACCTCGCTGAACCCGGTGCTGAAAGTCGGGCGGCAGATCGGCGAGGTGCTGACCAAGCACCTCGGCGCGTCGCGGCGCGAGGCCCGCGAGCGGACGATCGAGCTGCTGCAGCTCGTGCGCATCCCGGCGCCCGCGCGCCGGCTCGAGGAGTACCCGCACCAGCTCTCCGGGGGCATGCGGCAGCGCGTGATGATCGCGATGGCGCTCGCGTGCAACCCGAAGGTGCTGATCGCCGACGAGCCGACCACCGCGCTCGACGTGACGATCCAGGCAGGCGTGCTCGACCTGATGCGCGACGTTCGCGAGCGGCTCGGAACCTCGATCGTCCTGATCACGCACAATCTCGGGGTGGTCGCCGACATCGCAGACCGCGTGCTCGTGATGTATGCCGGGCGCAAGGCCGAGGAGGCGCCGGTGCGCGACCTCTACGCCGAGCCGCAGCACCCGTACACGATCGGGCTGCTGGGCTCGATCCCGCTGCCGTTCGAGGGCGAGAGCGAAGACGGCGAGCGGCCGCGGCTACGCGAGATCCCCGGTCGCGTCCCGTCGCTGCGCGAGCTGCCGACGATGTGCGCGTTCGCCGACCGCTGCCCGCGCGCGGACGAGCTCTCGCGCACCAAGGTGCCGGAGCTCCGCTACGTGCGCCCGGACCACCTGGTCGCCTGCTTCCATCCTGGACCGGAATGACCGTGGACGAGAGCCCGTACGCGCTCGAGGTCCGCAACCTCGTCAAGGAGTACCGCGTCGGCGGCGGGATCGCGGGCGGCGGCTCGATCGTGCATGCGGTCGACGACGTCTCGTTCGTGCTACAGCACGGCGAGCTGCTCGGGCTCGTCGGCGAGTCGGGCAGCGGCAAGTCGACGGTCGCGAACTGTGTGATGCGGCTGACCGAGCCGACCGGCGGCGAGATCCGTCTGCGCGGCGTCGACATCACACACCTCTCGCGGCGCGCGATGCGGCCGTTGCGGCGCGAGCTGCACATGGTGTTCCAGGATCCGTACTCGTCGCTCAACCCGCACATGAGCTGCGGCGACATCGTCGGCGAGCCGCTGCGCCTGCACCGGATCACCAAGGGACGCGAACTGCGGATGCGCGTCGACCGCATCTTCGACGCGGTCGGCCTCCGCACCGAGCTGCGCTACCGCTACCCGCACGAGTTGTCGGGCGGCCAGCGCCAGCGCGTCGGGCTCGCGCGCGCGCTGATCCTCGAGCCGAGCGTCCTGATCGCAGACGAGCCCGTGTCGGCGCTGGACGTCTCCGTGCAGGCGTCGATCCTCAACCTGCTGCGCGATCTGCAGCGCGACATGGGCTTCAGCTGCCTGTTCATCACGCACGACCTGGGAACGGTCGAGTTCCTGTGCGACCGCGTCGCGGTGATGTACCTCGGCAAGCTCGTCGAGCTGGCGCCGCGCGCCGAGCTGTTCCGCAATCCGCAGCATCCGTACACGCAGGCGCTGCTGTCGGCCGCAGTCGTCCCCGACCCGGACGCGCAGCGGCGGCGGCAGCGCACGGTGCTCGAGGGTGACGTCCCGAGCCCGCTCGACCCGCCGTCCGGCTGCCGCTTCCGTACGCGCTGCCCGCTCGAGCCGCGCTCCGCGCCGCGGTCGACCGAGGAGGAGCCGCCGCTGGTCGAGTTCGCGCGCGACCACCTCGTCGCCTGCCACCTCGTCGCGCCGAACCGGCCGGCGCCGCGGCTCGTCTCCGAGAACATGAAGGTGGCGACCGGGCCGTGACGTGCCCGTGGCGCGAAAGGCTGGGTGCCTGGCACCTTGGTGCCAGGCACCATCTCTTCGCAGCGGAGGTGGCGCGATGAGCTTCACCACCCGTCCCGAG
>DATBIC010000069.1:0-31053 GCA_036557145.1 Gaiellaceae bacterium | reverse complement strand
TCTCGGCGGGCGAGTTCGACGCCCCGTCCACCAAGCTGGCCAAGGGCTTTGTCGAGGGCGCCGGCTTTGCGACACCATTGGTCGTCGTCGCCCAGCCGGACGAACAGGCGCTGATCCGGAGCTTCCGCAACCTCGAGCGCGTCGCCGTCGTCGCACCGGGCGACCTCGAGGTCGCCGCCGTCGTCTGGGCGCGCTCGCTGCTCGTCACCGAGGGCGCGCTGCCTGTCGTCACGGGGAGGGCACAGTAACGATGCACGCATCGCAGGTCGTGCTGAAGCCGATCGTCTCCGAGAAGAGCTACGAGGCGACGACGCGCGGCAGCTATACGTTCAAAGTCCATCCGGACGCACACAAGACGCAGATCCGCCAGGCCGTCGAGGAGCTCTTCGACGTCAAGGTGGAGCGCGTCAACGTCGTCAAGGTCGCCGCCAAGCCGAAGCGGCGCGGCATGCACCGCGGCGTGCGCCCGGGCTGGAAGAAGGCCGTCGTGCAGCTGCGCGCCGGCGACACGATCGAGATCTTCCAGGGAGCGCAGATTTAGCCATGCCGGTCAGAAGGTTCAAGCCGACGAGCCCGGGCCGCCGCTTCATGACCGTCTCCGACTTCGCCGAGGTGACGAAGTCGAAGCCGGAGAAGGCGCTGACGGAGAAGCTCACGAAGAAGGGCGGCCGCAACAACACGGGCCGCATCACGACGCGCCACCAGGGCGGCGGCCACAAGCGCCGCTACCGGATCGTCGACTTCAAGCGGACGAAGGACGGCGTGCCCGCGAAGGTGGCCGCGGTCGAGTACGACCCGAACCGCTCGGCGCGGATCGCGCTGCTCCACTATGCCGACGGCTTCAAGAGCTACATCCTCGCGCCGGCCGGAATCCGCGTCGGCTCGGTGGTGCAGTCGGGGCCCGACGCCGACATCAAGCCCGGAAACGCGTTGCCGCTCGAGAACATCCCGACCGGCACGCTCGTCCACAACGTCGAGCTGAAGCCGGGCCGTGGCGGCCAGATGGCGCGCTCGGCCGGCTCGGGCGTGCAGCTCGTGGCGAAGGACGCCGGCTACGCGACGCTCCGGCTCCCGTCCGGCGAGATGCGGCGCGTGCTGCTGACCTGCCGCGCCACCGTCGGCCAGGTCGGCAACGTCGACCACGGCAACATCACGGGCGGCAAGGCCGGCCGCAGCCGCTGGCTCGGCAAGCGCCCGACCGTGCGCGGCAGCGCGATGAACCCGGTCGACCACCCGCACGGCGGCGGCGAGGGCAAGTCGAAGGGCGGCCGCCACCCGGTCACCCCGTGGGGCGTGCCGACGCTCGGCAAGCGCACCCGCTCGAAGCACAAGGAATCGGACAAGCTGATCGTTCGCGGCCGTCGCCGCGGGAAGGACAAGCGGTGATCGTAGACTTGACGGAGATCACGAATAGCGGAGGTGCCGGCTTGGCCGGCGCCGGAGCGGGATCATGAGCAGATCCAGTAAGAAGGGGCCCTTCGTCGAGGAGCGGCTGCTCGGCCGCATCGAGGCGATGAACACGTCGGGCTCGAAGCAGATGGTGCGCACGTGGTCGCGCGCGAGCACGGTCTTCCCGCAGATGGTCGGGCACACGATCGCGGTCCATGACGGCCGCAAGCACGTGCCCGTGTTCATCTCGGAGCAGATGGTCGGCCACAAGCTCGGCGAGTTCGCGCCGACGCGCCACTTCCGCGGGCACGCGGGCGACCAGAAGACTCAGGTGAAGAAGCGCTAGTGGCCGCCGCGACCGACACCCGGCGCAGCGTCCAGGCTGTCGCCAAGTTCGTTCACGTCTCGCCCCGCAAGGCGCGGCTCGTGACCGACCACATCCGCGGGCGCACCGTGCCCGAGGCGCGGACGATCCTCGCGTTCACCGAGCGCGCGGCCGCGATCGAGATCGAGAAGGTGCTGCGCTCGGCCGTCGCGAACGCCGAGTCGAACCCCGAGCTGCTCTGGAACGGCGACGATCTCGTGATCGCCGCCGCGTACGTCGACGAGGGGCCGACGATCAAGCGCTGGCGCGCGCGCGCCCGCGGCCGCGTCGCCCGCATCCGCAAGCGCACGTGCCACATCACGATCAAGGTCGCCCAGAAGGAGACGAACGGCTAATGGGACAGAAGGTTCATCCGGGCGGGCTCCGCGTCGGCGTCATCCACGACTGGAAGTCGAACTGGATGGTCGGCAAGAAGGAGTTCGCCGGCGCCCTGATCGAGGACATCAGGATCCGCGAGCACATCCTCAAGAAGCTCTCGCACGCGGGACTGTCGGACATCCTGATCCGCAAGGACAAGCAGCGGATCACGATCGACATCTACACCGCGCGTCCCGGCATCGTGATCGGCAAGTCCGGCGTCGAGGTGGACGCGCTGCGCAAAGAAGTGCACGCGATGACGCAGAAGAACGTCCACATCAACATCAACGAGATCAAGCGCCCCGAGCTCGACGCGAAGCTCGTCGCACAGTCGATCGCCGAGCAGCTGCAGAACCGCGTCTCCTTCCGGCGCGCGATGAAGCGTTCCCTCGCATCGGCGATCCGCTCCGGCGCCGCCGGCGTGAAGGTGCAGTGCTCCGGCCGCCTCGGCGGCTCGGAGATGAGCCGCTCCGAGCAGTACTCGGAGGGCCGCGTCCCGCTGCACACGATCCGCGCCGACATCGACTACGGCTTCGTCGAGGCGAAGACCCCGACCGGCCGGATCGGCGTCAAGGTCTGGATCAACAAGGGCGAGATCATGCCCGAGGGCTACGGCGTTCCCGGCGGCACGCGCGAGACGCGGCTCGGCGACCAGGACACGGCGCGCCGCCGCGGCGGCGTCACCGAAGGCCTCGGCGCGTCGCGCGAGTCGGGCCGCGGCCGCCAGCAGGATCGTGAGGGGCTCGGCCCCGTCCGCCGCGGCCGTCCCGGCCAGCGCGGCGGTGGCCGCGGCCGCGGAGCCGGCGCCGGCTCGACGTCGGGCGCCGGCCGTCCTCCGGCCTCCACCTCCGGCCGTCCCCCGTCGGATCGCTCGCGCGGCTCCTCCCAGTCGGCGCGGCGCCGCCCGGCTGCCGAGCAGCCGCCCGCGGTCGACGAGACGACGGCCCCGCCCGCCGAGGAGACGGTCGTCGACACGCCTGCAGCGACTCCCGAGGCGGCGCCCGAGGCCGCCGCTCCGGCGCCGGCCCCGGAGGCCGAGGCGCCCGCCGCCGAGACCGAGGCCGCGCCGAAGAAGCCGGCGACCCGGCGCAAGAAGGCTGACGACTGATGCTGCTGCCGAGAAAGACGAAGTTCCGCAAGATGCACCGCGGCCGGCGCCGCGGCGAGACCAAGGGCCAGGCCGCCGTGCAGTTCGGCGAGTACGGGATCAAGGCGCTCGAGAACGGCTGGGTCACGAACCGGCAGATCGAGGCCGCCCGGATCGCGATGACGCGCAAGATCAAGCGCGGCGGCAAGGTGTGGATCAACGTCTTCCCCGACAAGCCGTTCACCAAGAAGCCGGCCGAGACCCGCATGGGCAAAGGCAAGGGCTCGCCCGAGGGCTGGGTCGCCGTCGTGAAGCCCGGACGCGTGATGTTCGAGCTCGCCGGCGTCTCCGAGCCGCTCGCGAAGGAGGCGCTGCGCCTCGCCGGGCAGAAGCTGCCGATCAAGACGAAGTTCGTGACGCGCGAGGGCGGTGATCTCTTTGCGGGCTAAGGACATGGCCGACCTGACGGACGACGAGCTGCAGGACCGGCTCGCCGACACGCGCCAGGAGCTGTTCAACCTGCGCTTCCAGGCCGCTGCGGGCGCGCTCGAGAACACCGCGCGCCTCAAGCTCGCGAAGCGCGAGATCGCGCGCATCCTGACCGTTCAGCACGACCGAAACGTGAACCAGAAAGTGAAGAGCTGATGGCTGACGACGAGAAGAACGACGAGACGCCCGACGAGCAGGTGCCTGGCACCTCCTCCGAGGGTGAGGCTGTCGAGGCGCCGGACCAGGTGCCAGGCACCGAGCCCGACGCCGCAGCCGAGGCCGAAGAGCAGGCGCCCGAGGCGGAGGTGCCCGAAGAGCAGGTGCCAGGCACCTCCACGACGGACGAGGCTGCCCCCGCGCCGGAAGAGGTGCCTGGCACCGAGGCCGACGCACCCGCCAAGCGTGCGCGCTCCCGCAAGCACGTTCCGCGCGCGCAGCGCCGCACGCGCCCGCGCCCGAAGCGCGAGCCCGCGGCGAAGCGCAAGCCGATCACGCGGACGCCGAAGCCGGAGGGCGAGCGCGGCCGGCGCCAGGAGCGCCGCGGCGTCGTCGTCTCCGACAAGGGCGAAAAAACGATCGTCGTCAAGGTGGACGTGACCAAGAGCCATCCCAGGTACAAGAAGGTCGTCCGCCGCAGCGTCAAGTTCCACGCGCACGACGAGCAGAACACCGCCGGCATCGGCGACACGGTGCGCATCGTCGAGACGCGCCCGCTGTCGAAGACGAAGCGGTGGCGTCTCGCCGAAGTGGTGGAGAAGGCGAAGTAGATGATCCAGCAGGAGACACGCCTGAAGGTCGCCGACAACACGGGTGCGCGTGAGCTACTCTGCATCCGCGTTGCGGGCGGCTCGAAGCGCCGCTACGCGCGTGTCGGCGACATCATCACCGCGACCGTCAAGAGCGCAGCCCCGCAGGGCGCGATCAAGAAGGGCGAGGTGGTGAAGGCCGTCGTCGTGCGCACGAAGAAGCCCTTCGGCCGCGACGACGGGACGCTGATCGCGTTCGACGAGAACGCGGCGGTGATCATCGACAACCAGCGCAACCCGCGCGGGACGCGCATCTTCGGGCCCGTCGCCCGCGAGCTGCGCGAGAAGAACTTCATGAAGATCGTGAGCCTGGCTCCAGAGGTGCTTTGAGATGGCGTTGAAAGTCAAGAAGGGCGACACCGTGCAGATGCTGACCGGCAAGGACCGGGGCAAGCAGGGCCGCGTCCTCGAGGCGCTCCCGCGGGATCGCAAGGTGCTCGTCGAGAACCTCAACGTCCAGAAGCGCCACCGGAAGCCGCGCCCGATTCGCGACGCGAGCCGCATGGGCGGGACGCAGATGATGCCGGGCGGCATCATCGACCGCGCCTCGCTCGTCGACGTCTCGAACGTGATGGTCGTCTGCCCGACCTGCAAGCTGCCGACGCGCGTCGGCTACCACCTCAAGGAAGAGAAGGGCGGCGAGCTGGTGAAGGCGCGCGTCTGCAAGCGCGACGGCTGCGGCCAGGAGCTCGACCGGTAATGGCCGCCACCGAGGAGACCTACGTGCCCCGCCTCAAGCAGCGCTACAACGAGGAGCTGCGCGCGAAGCTGAAGGACGACCTGCGGCTGTCCTCGGTCATGCAGGCGCCGACCGTCTCGAAGATCACGCTCAACATGGGCGTGGGCGAGGGAAAGACGGACGCCAAGCAGATCGACGCCGCGCTCGAGGAGCTGACGATCATCGCCGGCCAGCGCGCTCAGGTGCGGCGCGCCCGGAAGTCGATCGCACAGTTCAAGATCCGCGAAGGGATGCCCGTCGGCGTGCGCGTGACGCTGCGCGGCGACCGCATGTGGGAGTTCCTCGACCGGCTCGTCTCGATCGCCCTGCCGCGCATCCGCGACTTTCGCGGGCTCAGCCCCGACTCGTTCGACGGCCGCGGCAACTACTCGCTGGGCGTGCGCGAGCAGATCATCTTCCCCGAGATCGACTACGACAGCATCAACCAGATTCGCGGCCTCGACGTCGCGATCACGACGACTGCCGTCGACGACAACCAGGCCCGCGTGCTCCTGACCGAGCTCGGCCTGCCGTTCGGGACGGAAGGACAGAGGAGCTGATGGCGAAGAAGTCGCTGGTCGTCAAGGCCTCACGGCCGCAGAAGTTCAAGGTTCGCAACTACACGCGCTGCAACCGCTGCGGCCGTCCGCGTGCCGTCTTCAAGAAGTTCGGGCTCTGCCGCATCTGCCTGCGCGAGCTCGCCCACCAGGGCGTGATCCCCGGCATGACGAAGAGCTCCTGGTAGGAGGAACCGTGCTCACCGATCCCGTCGCCGACATGCTCACGCGCATTCGCAACGCCAACAAGGCGCTGCACGACCGTGCCGAGATGCCGAACTCGAAGCTCAAGGTCGAGATCGCCCGCATCCTCAAGGAGGAGGGCTACATCCGCGACTTCCACGTCTCGGAGGGCAGCACGCATCCCACGCTGGTGGTCGAGCTGAAGTACGGCCGCGGCCGTGAGCGGGTGCTCACCGATCTCAAGCGCGTCTCGAAGCCGGGCCGGCGCATCTACGCCCAGAAGGACCGGCTGCCGCGCGTGCTCGGCGGCATGGGCACCGCCATCCTGTCCACCTCCCGCGGCGTCGTCACGAGCCGCACCGCCGAGCGCGAGGGCATCGGCGGCGAAGTGATCTGCTTCGTCTGGTAATCACCATTTGCTTCGCAAATAGCTAGGAAGAGCTCATGAGTCGCATCGGAAAGAAGCCAATCGACGTTCCGGCAGGCGTGATCGTCTCGGTCGACCCCGGCCGCGTCACCGTTTCGGGGCCCAAGGGCGAGTTGCGCCAGGTCGTCCCGACGCGGATCGGGATCGCCCAGGAGGACGGCTCGATCGTCGTCACCCGGCCGACCGAGCGCGGAGAGGACCGGGCCCTGCACGGGCTGACGCGCACGCTGATCGCGAACATGGTCGAGGGCGTCACCCAGGGCTTCGAGAAGCGCCTGGAGATTCAGGGCGTCGGCTACCGTGCGGCTATGTCCGGCTCGGACCTGGAGCTGCAGGTCGGCTACTCGCATCCCGTGAAGGTCAGGCCGCGCGACGGCATCTCGTTCGAGGTGCCGGTGCCCACGCAGGTGGTCGTGCGCGGCATCGACAAGCAGATGGTCGGCCAGACCGCTGCCGAGATCCGCAAGGTGCGCCCGCCCGAGCCGTACAAGGGCAAGGGCATCCGCTACGAGGGCGAGTTCGTCCGCCGGAAGGTCGGCAAGCGGGCGTGATTGTCGCTCGCCTTCGGCTCGCTCCCGTGGGAGAAACCATGTTTCCCCCACGTTGCCCCCTTCTTCTTGCCGAGGACTGTCCCACCGTGCTTCGGCTCTCGCCGGGCAAAGCCCGGCTTCGCCTGCGTACCGGTTCGTCTGCGCACGCGGAAGGGCAAGTCCAGTGAGCTCGCGGTTGTCGACAAGAGAAGCTCGGCTCAGACGCCACCGGCGCGTGCGCGGCAAGATCCGCGGCACCGCCGAGCGCCCGCGCCTGGTCGTGTTCCGCTCGAACCGCGGCATCTTCGCCCAGCTCGTCGACGACGACTCCGGCAAGACGCTGGCCGCGTCGTCGTGGCTCGACCTCGGCAAGGACGCCGGCGACAAGACCGCGCAGGCCGCGGAGGTCGGCAAGGCCCTGGCCGCCGGTGCGAAGAAGGCCGGCATCGACCACGTCGTGTTCGACCGCGGCGGCTATCTGTTCCACGGTCGCGTGAAGGCGCTGGCCGACGGCGCCCGTGAAGGAGGACTCAGTTTCTGATGGCCATCGACGTTGCCGAGACGAGAGAGCTGAAGGAGCGCGTCGTCGAGATCAACCGCGTCGCCAAGGTGGTCAAGGGCGGGCGGCGGTTCTCGTTCACCGCGCTCGTCGTGATCGGCGACGAGGTCGACCGCGTCGGCGTCGGCTACGGCAAGGCCCGCGAGGTGCCGCTGGCGATCTCGAAGGCGGTCGACGACGCGAAGAAGAACATGTTCACCGTCCCGAAGCACGGCCAGACGATCACGCACGAGTCGCTCGGCCGGTTCGACGCCGCGCGCGTGCTCCTGCGCCCCGCCTCGCCGGGAACCGGCGTCATCGCCGGCGGCGGCGTGCGCGCCGTGCTCGAGCTGGGCGGCATCCGCGACGTGCTCGCGAAGTCGCTGGGGACGACGAACCCGATCAACATGCTGAAGGCGGCCGAGGTCGCGCTGCGCCAGCTGCGGCGTCCCGAGGACGTCGCGAAGGCGCGCGGCAAGTCGATCAGCGACGTGCTCCCGTACAAGGCCCCGGCGGAGCCGGAGCCGGGGGAGGTGAGCGCGAGTGGCGAAGCTGAAGCTGACGCAGGTGCGTAGCTCGATCGGCCAGTCCCAGCGCCACCGCGGCACGCTCCGCGCGCTCGGCCTCGGGAAGATCGGCAGGACCGCCGAGCAGGAGGCCGGCCCGGTGATCGACGGGATGCTGCGCAAGGTCCGCCACCTCGTGAAGGTCGAGGAGGCCTAGTGGTCGCGTCCATGAGTTTGTTCGTGCTTGGCCGAGCGAAAAGCAAGCAGCCCAAGGACGCTGGGAGTCCTCGTACCGCTAGAGGTACGAGGACGACTGAGGACGCGGGCATGCGCCGCTTTGCAGCCGGCCAAGCACACAATCCAACTCGTGGACGGGGCCACTAAATGGCGGGCGAGCTGAGCCTGTCGAATCTCAGCCCGGCGCAGCCGCGGAAGGACCGCAAGCGCGTCGGCCGCGGCCTCGGCTCGGGCAAGGGGCGCTACTCCGGCCGCGGGATCAAGGGCCAGAAGTCCCGCGCCGGCTCGCACGCGATGCGCGCCGGGTTCGAGGGCGGCCAGATGCCGCTCGGCATGCGCACGGCCAAGCTGCGCGGCAACACGTCCGCCGACGCGATGCCGATCGGCCCGTTCCGCACGGTCACGCAGGGCGTCAACGTCCGCGACCTCGACCGATTCGAGGCAGGCGACGAGGTGACCCCGGAGACGCTGAAGGCGAAGGGCCTGATCCGCTCGCTGCGCAAGGACGTGAAGCTGCTCGGCTCCGGCGAGGTGACGAAGAAGCTGACGATCACCGTCCACGCCGCCTCGAAGTCGGCGCGCGAAAAGGTCGAGGCGGCCGGTGGGACGCTCACCGTCCTGCGCGAGCCGAAGGAGCGGAAGCCGAAGAACCTCAAGCGCCGCCCCGAGGGCCGCACGCAGCCCGCGGGAGGCGACGACGCCGACGGCGGCGGAGAGGAGAGCTAACCGGTGCTGAGCTGGCTCGCGAATGCCTGGCGCGTGCCCGAGCTTCGGCGCCGCCTGCTGTTCACGGCCATGATCCTCGCCGTCTACCGGCTCGGCTCGTTCATGCCGGCGCCCGGCGTCGACTCGGCGCAGGTCGAGAACTTCTTCAACAACAACGGCGGCTCGATCCTCGGTCTGCTGAACCTGTTCTCGGGCTCTGCGCTCTCGCGCTTCTCGATCTTCGCGCTCGGGATCATGCCGTACGTCACAGCGTCGATCATCCTCCAGCTGTTGACGGTCGTCGTCCCGACGCTCGAGCAGCTGCAGAAGGAAGGCGAGGCGGGCTACGCCAAGATCAACCAGTACACCCGCTACCTGACGGTCGCGCTCGCCGCGGCGCAGGCGGCCGGCTACGCGTACCTCTTCCACCGCGAGGGCGCCCTCTCCGGCAACCCGGGCCGCCTCGTGCTGATCATCGTCACCCTCACCGCGGGGACGACGTGCCTGATGTGGATGGGCGAGATGATCACGAAGCGCGGCATCGGCAACGGCATCTCGCTGCTGATCTTCGCCTCGATCCTCACCTCGGCCCCCGCCGGAATCAACGCCTGGATCAACGGCGGCCCGCTCGAGAAGCTGTTCTTCCCGCTGATCGCGCTCGGCGTCGTCGTGTCGGTCGTGTTCGTGCAGGAGGGCCAGCGGCGGATCCCGATCCAGTACGCGAAGCGCATGGTGGGCCGGCGGCAGACGACCGGCGGCTCGACCTACATGCCGCTGCGCGTGAACATGGCCGGCGTCATCCCCGTGATCTTCGCCGCCGCGCTGCTCGCGCTCCCGCAGACGCTCAGCTCGTTCCTGCCGGGCACGCAGACGTTCATCAACACGCACTTCGCGCCGTCGTCGTGGACATATCTCGCCGTCGAGGCGCTCCTGATCATCGTCTTCACGTTCTTCTACACCGCGGTGCAGTTCAATCCGGTCGACCAAGCCGACAACCTGCGCAAGAACGGCGGCTACATCCCCGGCATCCGGCCCGGGCCGCCCACCGCGCAGTACCTCGACCGCGTCCTGACGCGGCTGACCCTGCCCGGCTCGATCTTCCTCGCGATCGTCGCCGTGCTGCCGTCGGTGTTCATCAAGCACTTCGGGTTCTCCCAGGCGACGTCCCGCGCGCTCGGCGGTACCTCGGTGCTGATCGTCGTCGGCGTCGCGCTCGACACGATGCGGCAGATGGAGTCGCAGATGATGATGCGCTCGTACGAAGGATTCCTCCGCTGAACCTGCTCGTGCTCGGCCCGCAGGGCGCCGGCAAGGGGACGCAGGCCCAGCGAATTGCCGCCGAGTTCGGGATCCCACACATCTCGACCGGTGACATGTTCCGCGCGGCGATCGCCGCGCAGACGACGCTCGGCCGCCGCGTGCAGCCGATCCTCGACAGCGGCGCGCTCGTCCCCGACGCGCTCACGATCGAGCTGATCGGAGACCGTCTCTCGCAGCCCGACGCCGCCGACGGGTTCGTCCTCGACGGCTTCCCCCGCAACCTCGAGCAGGCGAACGCGCTCGACGAGCTGCTCGACCAGCTCGACCGCCGGCTCGACGCCGTCCTCTTCTTCGACCTCTCCGACGACGTCGCGATCGAGCGCTTGCTGAAGCGCGCGTCGCTGGAGAACCGCGCGGACGACACGCCCGAGGTGATCGAGCGCCGCCTCGCGATCTACCACCGCGAGACGAAGCCGGTGATCGAGCACTACCGCACCACGGGCCTGCTCGTCCCGCTGCACGCCGACCGGGAGATCCCGGAGGTGTGGGCCGAGACGCAATCTGCGCTCGAGCAGCTCCGGACCACGCCGGCATGATCATCCGCAAGAGCCGCCACGAGATCGAGGTCATGAGCCGGGCCGGCGACGTCGTCGCCGGGACGCTGGCACTGCTCGAGCAGCACGTTCAGCCGGGGGTGACGACCGCCGAGCTCGACGCGATCGCGGAGGAGTACATCCGCTCGCACAAGGGCATCCCGACCTTCAAGGGCTACAAGGGCTACCCCGCCGCCACCTGTCTCTCGCCCAACAGCATGGTCGTCCACGGCATCCCCGGGCCCGATGTGCTCGAGGACGGCGACATCCTGTCGGTCGACGTCGGGGTGACGCTCGCGGGCTTCGTCGCCGACTCGGCGTGGACGTTCCCGGTTGGGTCGATCTCCCCGGAAGCCCAGCGGCTCCTCGATGCCTGCCGCGCCGCGCTCTTCGCCGGGATCGAGCAGGCGACCCTCGGCAACACGGTCTCCGACATCTCCCGCGCCGTCCAGGAAGTCACCGAGGGCGCCGGCTTCAGCGTCATCCGCAGCCTCGTCGGACACGGCGTCGGACGCTCGATGCACGAGGACCCGCAGGTGCCGAACTTCGTGTCCTCCCACCGCGGCCCGGAGCTGCGCGAGGGGATGACGATCGCGATCGAGCCGATGATCACGGCGGGCGGGCCCGAGGTGTATCTGCACGGCGACGGCTGGTCGATCTCGACCTCGGACGGATCGCTCGCTGCGCACTTCGAGCACACCGTCGCGGTCACGGCCGCAGGCCCGCGCGTGCTGACCGACGGCGCAAGGGTTGTGGAGCCCGTCCCGCGATGAAGTCTGAGTCGCCTGGGCGCCCTGGTCAGGCACGCTGGGGCGTCCTCGGTCGCGCCAATAGCAGGTCTATTGGCGCTCCCTGCGTCCTTCCATCGCACCCGCCCAGGACGTCCAGATCGACGAGCGTCATCACGGGACGAACTCCTGGTACGATGACCGTCCGCGTCGGCAGGCGAGCGCCTCTGCGCGTCCTTTTCGAACCATGAAAGTCCGTCCCTCCGTCAAGCCCATGTGCGAGCGCTGCCGCGTGATCAAGCGGCACGGGCGCACCATGGTCATCTGCACGAACCCGCGTCACAAGCAGCGTCAGGGATAAGGAGCGAGATTGGCCCGGATCGCAGGCGTCAACCTGCCAAACCAGAAGCGGCTCGAGATCGGCCTGACCTACATCTACGGGATCGGCCAGCCGTCCGCGCTCAAGATCTGCCAGGCCCTCGGGCTGTCGCCCGACACGAAGGTGCGCGATCTCACCGAGGACGAGGTCGCCAAGCTGCGCGACTACATCGACGCGAACCAGCAGGTCGAGGGCGACCTGCGGCGCGAGCGGACGCAGGCGATCAAGCGCCTGTCGGAGATCGGCGCGTACCGCGGCCTGCGCCACCGGCGCAACCTGCCGGCGCGCGGCCAGCGCACGAAGACCAACGCCCGCACGCGCAAGGGCCCGAAGAAGACCGTCGGCCGCGGCAAGAAGGCGAAGTAATGAATGTGGCCCCCTCACGTGACCCGCGCACTCAGCGGGGCGCTGCAAACCTGCGCATCACCGCGTCCTCGGCCGTGTCCGTAGGTTCCAGCTACGAACACGACCTGCGTCCTTGCGCGGCTTGGTTTTCGCGGCCGCAGAGCACGCGGGCCACGCGAGGTGACCACTAGTGGCCCCTCCCCGCAGAGCCGCGACGCGCGGTCGCACCCGCCGTCGCGTCCGCAAGAACATCGCGATCGGCCAGGCGCACATCAAGACGTCGTTCAACAACACGATCGTCGCGCTGACCGACCACGAGGGCAACGTGATCGTCTGGGAGTCAGCCGGCTCGGCCGGGTTCAAGGGCTCGCGCAAGTCGACGCCCTTCGCCGCGCAGGTGACCGCCGACTCGGCGGCCCGCAAGGGGATGGAGCACGGCCTGCAGAAGGTCGAGGTCTTCGTCAAGGGCCCGGGCTCCGGGCGCGAGACGGCCATCCGCTCGCTGCAGGCGGCCGGGCTCGAGATCCTCGGCGTGAAGGACGTCTCGCCGCAGGCGCACAACGGCGTCCGCCAGAAGAAGCGGAGGCGCGTCTAGGCATGGCCAGGGACCGCTCACCGAAGTGCAAGCAGTGCCGCCGCGAGGGGATCAAGCTCTTCCTGAAGGGCGAGCGCTGCCTCACCGAGAAGTGCGCGATCGAGCGGCGGTCGTATCCGCCGGGCGAGCACGGCCGCGGCCGCATCAAGCAGAGCGAGTATCTGCTGCAGCTGCGCGAGAAGCAGAAGGCGCGCCGCTATTACGGCCTGCTCGAGACCCAGTTCCGGACGTACTACGAGAAGGCCAACAAGCAGGGAGGCGTCACCGGCGACAACCTGCTGCGGATGCTCGAGACGCGGCTCGACAACGTCGTCTACCGGCTCGGGTTCGCCGCTTCGCGGGCGCAGGCACGCCAGCTCGTGCGGCACGGGCACTTCCGTGTCAACGGCCGCCGCGTCAACATCCCGAGCTATCAGGTCACGCCGGACGATGTCGTCACGCTGAAGACCGGCTCGACCGCGGAGCAGATCGTCCGCGACGCGACCGATCTCACGGCCGCAGTCGCTCCGTGGCTGCAGGCCGATCACGACGGGCTCGCGGGCACGGTGCTCAAGTGGCCCGAGCGCGCCGAGATCGACACGCCGGTCTCCGAGCAGCTGATCGTCGAGCTCTACAGCAAGTAGTGCTTCGCACTACTCGCTAGAAAAGGAGAACGTTTTGGCAGTACGCGCAACTGACTTTCAGGTCCCGAAGATCACCCACGAGGAGGTCACCGAGCAGCACGGCGTCTTCGTGATCGAGCCACTCGACCGCGGCTTCGGCTACACGTTCGGCAACTCGCTGCGTCGTGTGCTGCTCTCGTCGCTCGAGGGTGCGGCGGTGACCTCCGTGAAGATCGAGGGTGTCGCCCACGAGTTCACGACGCTGCCCGGCGTCCGCGAGGACGTGACCGACATCATCCTCAACCTCAAGCAGCTCGTCTGCATCCTGCACGGCGAGTCGCCGGAGGTCGAGGTGCGCCTGACGAAGCGCGGCGAGGGTGTCGTCACCGCCGCCGACATCGAGGCGCCGGCCGACCTCGAGATCCTCAACCCCGATCTCGAGATTGCCAACCTGTCGAGCAAGGGCCGGCTCGAGGTCACGCTCACGATCGGCCGCGGGCGCGGCTACGTCCCTGCCGAGGGCAACCGCGGCCAGGCGCACACGATCGGTGTGATCCCGGTCGACTCGATGTTCTCGCCGATCAACCGCGTCTCGTACGACGTCGAGGCCGCGCGTGTCGGCCAGCGCACCGACTACGACAAGCTGATCCTCGACGTCACCACCGACGGGTCGATCGACCCGAAGGACGCGATCGCCGAGGCGGCCGAGATCCTGATCCGGCAGCTCGCGATCTTCACCGACCTCGACCGGATCGAGCACTACCGCGACGCGGTCGCCGACGGCGACGGCGTCGGCGAGGCGGCGCCTTCGCTCGCCGGCGGGATGGAGAACTTCCCGATCGAAGAGCTGGAGCTCGGGGTGCGGTCGTACAACTGCCTGAAGCGGGTCGGCATCGAGACGATCGGCGACCTCGTGGTCAAGTCCGAGTCCGAGCTCGCCGCGATCCCGAACTTCGGCAAGAAGTCGATCGAAGAGGTCAAGGAAACGCTCGCCCAGCACGGGCTGACGCTTCGCGGCGGCAGCACGAACGGCGGCGTCGGCGAGTAGCGAGGAGCGTGCGGTGCGCCACCAGCGGACAGGGAAGAAGCTCGGCCGCGACGCGGCGCATCGCAAGGCGCTCTACGCGAACCTCGCGGGCGCGCTGATCGAGCACGGCCGCATCCGCACGACGGTCACCAAGGCGAAGGCGGTCAAGCCGCTGGCCGAGCAGATGATCACGCTCGGTCGCCGCGGCGACCTCCACGCGCGCCGGCAGGCAACGGCCGTTCTCCGCTCGCGCGACGTCGTCCACAAGCTGTTCGCCGAGGTGGCGCCGCGCTTCAAGGACCGCCCGGGCGGCTACTCGCGGATCGTGCGCATCGGCCCGCGCGCCGGCGACGCCGCGGAGATGGCTTACCTCGAGCTGGTCGACGAGGAGTACGTCGCGGCCCAGCGCGAGGAGCGCGCGACCACTGTCCCGGTTGAGTCAGAGCCCGAGGCCGAGCTGGAGGAGACCGCCGAGGAGCCGGTCGACGAGGCCGAGGAGCCCGACGAGGAGCCGGCCGAGGACGAGGAAGCCGTCGAGGAAGAGCCCCCTCCGGCCGCCGAGGCCGAAGAGAAGTAGTTCGAGTGCCTGGCACCTCGGTTCGAGGCACTGACTCGCTTTCACGATTGGCTGTTCGATCGTCGAAGCGATCTCCGTCGCCGCCGGAGGCCGGCTTGGCCGGCCGGGAGTCGAAGCGCGCGTTGCGACGCCGGGCGAAGAGGGAGGGATGAGTCTCGGGAAGGGAACCGTAGGTTCCCTTCCCGATGATCAGGCGCACGTTCCGATCAGCGCGCCGAGGACGAAGAGAAGTAGTTCGAGTGCCTGGCACCTCGGTTCGAGGCACTGACTAGCTGCACGATTGGCTGTTCGGTCGTCGAAGCGATCTCCGTCGCCGCCGGAGGCCGGCTTGGCCGGCCGGGAGGCGAAGCGCGCGTTGCGACGCCGGGCGAAGAGGGAGGGATGGGCCTCGGGAAGGGAACCGTAGGTTCCCTTCCCGAATTAGGCGCTCGTTCCGATCAGCGCGCCGACGACCGCGATCACGGCGCCGCCGATCGAGATCGCCAGCAAGGAGCGGCCGAAGCTCGTCCCGAAGAAGCGCCAGCGGAGGATGGCGAGCCCGAGGAGCTCGAGCGCGACCACGATCGCCGCGGCGATCACGGCCGCGCGGTATTCGGGGATCAGGAACGGCAGCGTGTGGAGAATGCCGCCGATGAACGTCCCGATGCCGGTGATCGCGCCGCGCAGCGCCGGGGTGCCGCGGCCGGTCAGCTCGCCGGTGTCCGACAACCCTTCCGAGAAGGCCATCGAGATGCCCGCCCCGATTGCCGTCGCGAGGCCGGCGACGAAGGCCGCGTGCGGCTTGTGCGTGTAGAACGCGATTCCGAAGATCGGCGCGAGCGTCGACAGCGAGCCGTCGATCAACCCGATCATCGCCGGCTGGACGCGCTGGAGGAGAAAGCTCCGTTCGGACATCGACTAGAGTATAACGAACAACAAGCAAGTACTTAGAGCATATGGAACGCCTTACAAGAACAATCAGGGGCTCCTGACGGTGCGCCTGAAGCTCACGCTCGAGTACGACGGCACGGGCTTCCACGGCTTCGCCACCCAGCCGGGTCGCCGAACCGTCAGGGGCGAGCTCGAGCGGGTGCTCGGGAGCGTCTTCGCCTCCTGGTCGGAGCTGGCCGTCGCCGGCCGCACGGACGCCGGAGTGCACGCGCTCGCGAACGTCGTGTCCGTCGAGGTCGAGGGCGGTCCCCCTCCGCGGCGAGCCGCGCGCGCGCTCAACGCCGCCCTGCCCGCCGACGTCGCGGTCGTCGGCGCCGGACAAGCGCCCGACGGCTTCCATGCGCGCTTCGACGCCCGCGCGCGCTCGTATCGCTACCGCGTCTGGCGCCGCGCCGAGCGCTCGGCGCTGGAGGCGACGCGGTCTCTGTGGCATCCCCGCACGATCGACGTCGCTGCGCTCGACGACAACGCCGGTGCGCTCGCCGGCGAGCACGACTTTCGCGCCTTCACGCCGGCGGAGACGCAGCACGACACCTTCGTCCGCGTGATCGAGAGCGCGCGCTGGGTCGAGGTCGACGAAAGCCTCGTCGTCTTCGAGGTGACCGCCGACTCGTTCCTGCGGCACATGGTGCGAACGCTCGTCGGCACGATGCTCGACGGGAGGGAGCTGGCGCCGCTGCTCGACGGCCGGCCGCGCACGGACGCCGGTGCGACCGCCCCGCCCCACGGCCTCTACCTGACCGGCGTTCGGTACAAGTAGGCGGATGCGCTACCCCGTCGTCCTCTTCGACCTCGACGGCACCGTCGTCGACTCCGGAGGGATCATTCTCGCGTCGATGCGGCACGCGACCCAGACCGTGCTGGGCCGCGACTTCACCGACGCCGAGCTGATGGCGAACGTCGGCGGGCCGGGCCTCGAGGCGCAGATGGAGGCGCTTGGGCCCGGAAGGACGGCGGAGCTCGTGCGCGTGTACCGCGCGCACAACGAGCCGCTGCACGAGACCCTCGAGGGGTTCGACGGCATCGAGTCGACGCTCGAGACGCTGCAGCGCCGCGGGCACCGGCTCGGGATCGTGACCGCGAAGCGCCGCGCGACGGTCGAGCTCGCATTCGCGCGGCTGCCGCTCGCGCACCTGTTCGAGACGGTCGTCGGCGGCGACGAGACCGAGCGCCACAAGCCCGACCCGGCGCCGCTTCGGCTCGCACTCGAGCGGCTCGGCGTCGAGCCGACCGCCGCGGCCTACGTCGGCGACTCGCCGTACGACATGCGGGCCGCCCGCGCCGGCGGTCTCCACGCGATCGGTGTCACCTGGGGCGGCATCCACGACCGCGCCGCGCTTGCGGACGCCGAGGTGATCGTCGATCGCGCCGAGGAGCTGCTCGATGTCCTCTAAGGCGGCCAACACGGCCGGCCGCGCCGCCGAGCTCCGCGAGCAGCTCGGCCGCTGGCTCTACGAGTACCACGTCCTCGACGATCCGTCCGTCGACGACGCCACGTACGACCGCGCCTACGACGAGCTGCTCGCCCTCGAACGCGAGCATCCCGGCCTCGTCACTCCGGACTCGCCCACGCAGCGCGTCGGCCAGCCGCCGTCGGACCGCTTCCGGAAGGTGCGCCACCTGACGCCGATGGGCTCGCTCGAGAAGGTGACCGACGACGCGTCGCTGCGCAAGTGGGACGAGGACGTCGCGAGACGGCTCGACGATCCCGGCGGCGCCGTCGCCTACGTCATCGAGCCGAAGATCGACGGGCTCGCGATCAGTCTGACGTACGAGGACGGCGTGCTCGTCCGCGGTGCGACGCGCGGCGACGGCGAGGAGGGCGAGGACGTGACCGTGAACCTGCGCACGATCCCGTCGGTGCCGCTGCGACTGCTCGGCGACGCGCCGCCGGCGCTGGTCGAGGTGCGCGGCGAGGTCTACATGCCGCTGTCGGGCTTCCGCGACCTCAACGAGCGGCTGCTGGCAGCCGGCAAGAAGGCGGCGCCGAACCCGCGAAACGCGGCTGCGGGATCGCTGCGGCAGAAGGACTCGAAGATCACCGCCGACCGGCCGCTCTCCGTGTGGGCGTACGGCATCGGCGCGCGCGACGGGCTCGCGCTCGAGTCGCACACCGAGACGCTGGCGTGGCTGCGAACGCGCGGCTTTCCGACGAACCCGTTCGCGGACCGGCTCGAGTCGATCGACGCGGTCGCGAAAGCGTGTCGCGAGTGGGAGGTGCGCCGCGCGAAGCTCGACTACGAGATCGACGGCATCGTCGTGAAGGTCGACTCGCTCGCGCAGCAGCAGACGCTCGGCTCGCTCCACTCGCGGCCCCGCTGGGCGCGCGCGTTCAAGTGGGCGCCCCTGACCGCGACGACAAGGCTGAACGAGATCCGGATCCGCGTCGGCCGCACCGGCGCGCTCAACCCCTGGGCGTTGCTCGAACCGGTCGAGGTGGGCGGTGTCACCGTCTCGCGCGCGACGCTGCACAACGAGGAGGACATCAATCGCAAGGACATCCGCGAGGGCGACGACGTGATCGTCCAGCGCGCGGGCGACGTGATCCCGCAGATCGTCGGGCCGGCGGGCCGGCACCGGCGCGGGACGAAGCCGTTCCGGATGCCCGAACGCTGCCCGCTGTGCGACACGCCGATCGTCAAGCCGGAGGGCGAGGCGATGCACCGCTGCCCCAATCGCGCGTGCCCCTCCCGCGGGCTCGAGTCGTTGATCAACTGGGTGCAGGCGGCGGCGGACATCGACGGAGTAGGCGAGCAGCTGGTGCGCCGCCTCTGGCAGCTCGGCCTCGTCCGCTCGCTGCCTGAGCTCTACCGGCTCACGAAAGAACAGCTGCTCGAGCTCGACGGGTTCGCCGAGATCTCGGCGACGAACACGATCGCGGCGATCGAGCAGTCGAAGGGCATTCCCTTCCGGCGTGTGCTCTTCGGGCTCAACATCCCGGACGTCGGCTGGGTCACGGCGCAGAACTTGGCGCGGCACTTCGGCGCCGTCGAGCGGCTCGCGACCGCTTCGCAGGAAGAGATCATGGAGTGCGAGGGCATCGGCCCGGAGCGCGCCGAGGCGATCGCCGAGTGGTTCGCGGACGACGACAACGAGGCGCTCGTCGCCGAGCTGCGGGCGATCGGCCTGCGCTTCGAGTCGGACGAGGACGACCGTCCGGTCGAGGGGCCGCTCACCGGCAAGCAGTACGTGATCACGGGGACGCTCGAAGCGATGTCGCGCGAGGAGGCGCGCGCCGCGCTCGAGGCGCTCGGCGCGAAGGTCTCCGACGGCGTCTCGAAGAAGACGACGGCGGTCTTCGTCGGCGAGTCGCCCGGTAGCAAGGTCGCCAAGGCGGAGAAGGCGGGCGTGCCGCTTCGCACCGAGGTCGAGCTGGCGGCGCTGCTCGCCGACCCGGCGAGCTCTTCCGACGCCTGACGGTCAGGAGCCGGCCGAGGCGAGCGCCGTCACGAAGCGGTCCTCGGCCTTGTGCGCCTGCCAGTAGGCGACGGGGCTGCCGTTCTCGAGCACGGCGAACGCGTAGCGAGAGCGGACGTAGCCGGACAGCGCCGAGGCTTCGTCGGTGGTGCCGGTCTTCGCACGGACGACTCCGCGCGCCGGGGCGGCCTCGAGCCGGTTTCGGAGCGTCCCGCTGACGCCGGCGACCGGGAGGGCGCCCCAGACGACGGGGCGCATCGACGGGTCGTTCCAGACGGCGAGCAGTACCGCTGCGAGCGCGCCCACCGTCAGCCGGTCGTCGAGCGAAAGGCCGGACCCGTCGACGATCCGCACTCCGGCCAGTGGGATCCCGGCGTCTCGCAGCGTGGCGAGGGCGACGACCGCGCCAGCCGCCGTCGTCCCGCCCGCGCCGCGAACCGCACCGAGCTGCTTCAGCAGCATCTCGGCGGTGAAGTTGTCGCTGTTGCGATCCATGTACGTGACGATCTGGGAGAGCGGCGCCGAGACGATGCGGGCGAGCGAGACGGCGACGTCCGGCGCCCGTCCGACCGTCACCCGGCCGGTCGTGATCCCGTGCGTCCGCAGCACCTGGCGGAAGCGTCCCGCGGCGGCGAGCGCGGGCTGAATCGCGATGTGCTTGTCGTAGACGCCGCGGTCGACCACGAGCGCGGAGAGCGGCGAGCACTCGTTCATGTAGAAGGCGGCCTTCCAGCCCGGCGCGGTGCGCCTGGCGTCGAACCAGCTCTCGTCGCCGATCACGCGTCCGCTGACGCGCGCGATGCCTTGCCGTTTCAGCACCGCCGCGAGCCGCGCGAGGCCGGACGACGTGAGGCTCGGGTCGCCGTATCCCTTCAGGTAGAGGTCGCCCTCCCACGTGCTGCCGACGAGCTGGCCGCGGCCGAGCACCTCCGTTGGGAAGCGGTAGGCGGCGCCGAGCGCCCGGAGCGCCGCGAAGGTGACCGGGAGCTTCTCGTTCGACGCGGGCGCGAGCGAGGTGGCGGGGTTCCTGGCGAAGACCACGCCACCGGTCGCGAGGTCGACGGCGATCGCCCCGGAGGTCGAAGCCGTCAGCGACGGCACCTCGAGCGCGTGGGCAAGGCGCGTCGGCAGGGGCAGCCGCGGCGCGGACTGCGCCGATGGCGCGATCAGCAGGACGGCGACGAGGGAGGCGAGCAGCGTGAGGAGGCGCACTTCGCCGCACAGTGTGACGAAGGCGGCGGCGCTCTCCGGGACGGGCGCCCGCACGACTTGGGTCCACGCGCTCGGGAAGATGGGCCTCTCGGCCCTTGTCGTGGCGGGGCGTTCTGTCGAAGAATCGGCATGCGGCAACGTTCCCCTGCGCATGACTGAGCTCCTCGACCGGATCACGACGCTGATCGACGAGTCCGACAGCGACCTCGACAGGATCGAGCGGACGCTGACGGACGGATACGCGCACGCCCTCTCGCTCGAGGGCGAGCGGCGGCGGCTCGAGCAGAGGCTCTCCCAGCTCGCGCGCGAGCTCCACGACGGCGACACGGCCACCAAGACCGACGAGCTGTCGTCGGTCGCTCGGCAGCTCGACGGCAACGCCGGCGATCTCACGCGGCTGCGGTCGGCGCTCGCCGAACTGCGCCGCCACGCGGCGGGCGTCCGCTAGGCGGCTAGACCAGCCCGGACCGCACGGCGACGACGGCCGCCTGGATGCGGTTCTCGATCTGCAGCTTCATCAGGATGTTCGAGATGTGGTTCTTGACCGTCTTCGGGCTGATGTGCAGATCGGCGGCGATGTGGGCGTTGTCCTTGCCGTTGGCGATCAGCTTGAGGACCTCGATCTCGCGCTGCGACAGCTCCGACCTGATCAGCTCCGCGTCGCGGCGCGATGCGCCCGAGGCGCGCACGTGCTGGAGCACCTTCGCGGCGATCGCGGGCGAGACGAGCGCCTCGCCGACCGCGGCGGCGTTGATCCCCGCGATCAGGTCGT
This sequence comes from Gaiellaceae bacterium, assembly GCA_036557145.1. Taxonomy (GTDB): domain Bacteria; phylum Actinomycetota; class Thermoleophilia; order Gaiellales; family Gaiellaceae; genus PALSA-600. The sequence continues at coordinate 9,702 of DATBIC010000069.1, read as the reverse complement.
CGATCGACGAGTCCTTCAGCAGGTAGCCGCAGGCGCCGGCGAGGATCGCCTCGAGCACGTCGCCGTCCTGGTCCGAGATGGTGAGCACGAGCACGCGCGTGAGCGGTGCGATCATCGCGATCTGCCGCGTCGCCTCGACGCCGCCGATCCCGGGCATGTTCAGGTCCATCACGACGACGTCCGGGGCGAGCTCGCGGACGGCGCGCAGCGCGTCGTCGCCGTCGTCGCACTCGCCGACGATCTGCACGCCTTGCTCGGACAGCAGCTTGCGCAAGCCGGTCCTGAACAGGTCGTGGTCGTCCACCAGCAGGACCCGTGGCGTGACGTGCTCCCGTGTGTCGATCGTGTCGCTCACCTGGGCGGGGTGAACGTATCTAATGGAGAGAGATCGTCACAACCCGCCGGCCCCAGGCCATCGCCTGCGCCGTCGTGGGGAACCAGAGGTCGATCGTCGCACCGACGATCGCGCCCCCCGTGTCGGCCGCCACCGCCTCGCCGTAGCCGGGCACGGTCAGGTGCGTGCCGAGCGGGATCACGCTCGGGTCGACCGCGGCGACTCCCCAGCCGACCGTCAGCCCGGTTGCCGTCGTGCCGCCGAGCGCGTAACCGGTGGCGACGACGGTGATCGTCCGGCCGTCGGCGGGCGCGACGGCCGCGAGCTGCGGCGTGTCGGAGGTGTCCGCCACCGCCGGAGGCACCAGCGCGGCGGTACGGATGTCGGCGGCGTGCACCTCGCTCTCGAGCATTGCCAGCTGCTCCTCGGTGAGCTGTCGCTGCGAGGCGAGCGAGGCGAGGTAGGCGCTTCGCGTCGCGCGCGCAGCGTCGAGCGAGCGGGCGGTCGCCCGGGCGTCTGCCAGCGCGGTCGCCAGCGCCGCCGATCGGGCAGCCAGCTCGCCCGTGGCCGCGTGGAGGTGCGTCTTCGCGGCATTCAGCTGGTCGAGGACGTCCTCGCCCTGCGCGCTCGCGCGCGAGAGGCTGTCGAGCCCGTCGAGCGCCTCCTCGAGGCTCGTGGCGCCGAACACGATCTCGAGCGGCCCGACCTCACCCTGCTCGTAGAGGGCGCGGAGGTGGTCGGCGAGGTGCGCGGCCGCGATCCGGGTGCTGCTGCGCGCCACCCTGAGCGCCTGCCGCAGCTCGCTCCGCTCGGTGCGAAGCGTGTGCGCCTGCGCCTCGAGCCCCTCGAGGCGGACCTGCGCGGCAGCTCTGCGCTGGTCGAGCGAGTAGAGCGCGAGCGTCGAGGCACGGGCCTCGCCGACGATGCGGGCGTCCTGCGCACGGAGGGAGGCCTGGGAGGGCGAGCTGCCGGCGCCGCCGACGGCGGGGGCCACGAGGACGCCCAACGCGAGCAGGAGGATCGGAAGCAGGCGCCGGTTCGGCGTGTGTGCCTGCCCAAGCACGGTGCGGGACCGTACCACAGCGTTCGAGAAGGAGGCGCACACTTCGTGCAGAATTGATCAAGTTTCGGGAACGTTCTCGGTTGACGGCCGTCCGGGAACCCTGCTAGCCTGCCCGACTCGTGACGTACCGGCCCCTCCCGGTGCGCCCGTCCCGCCCCCGGACCGGGGGTCGTTATCCGTAGGTTGGGGCAGGCGCCGTACGTTCTCGTCGGGATCTGTCTGGCTCTCGTAGCCGCGGTTCCAGCCTTTGCCGACCGTTCGATCGACGCGAAGCGCGCCGAGGCGCAGGCGGTGATGGGCCAGCTCCAGGGCCTGTCCGACTCGCTCGAGCGCGCGCGGTCGCAGTACGACGCCGCGACGACGCAGCTCGCGCGCACCGAGCGCGAGCAGCGCCTGAACGCCCACGAGCTCGCCGTTGCGCGCGCCGACCTGCGCGCCAGCCAGCGGGCGATCCGCCGGCGGCTCGTGACGCTCTACACGACCGACCAGGACTCGACGATCGAGGTGATCCTCGGCGCGAGGAGCCTGGACGACCTGATCGCACGCATCGACAGCGCGAAGAACGTCACGAACCTCGACTCGCGGGTCGCGCAGGAGGTGGCGCAGTTCCGGACGCTCGTCGTGAACGACCGCAAGCGGCTGGCGGCGACGCACGCGGAGCAGGCGCACCTCGTTGCCGTCCGTGCGGCGGCGAAGAGCTCGATCGAGTCGAAGATCGGCGAGCAGCAGCGGCTGCTTTCGTCGATCAAGGGCCAGATCGCGCAGATGATCCAGGCCGAGCAGGCCCGGCAGCTGCAGGCTGCTCGTGAGCAGGCGGAGGCGCGGATCGTCGCGGCACACCAGCAGGCGCAGCAGGCCGCTCAGGACACGGTGGTGGGGGTCACCGCCGCCGCCCCGGACTCGACCACTCTCGTCGCCCCGCCGCCGACGCACGGTGGCGTGGTCGGGATCGCGATGTCGCAGCTCGGGACGCCGTACGTCTGGGGCGGCGCAGCGCCGGGCGGGTTCGACTGCTCCGGCCTCGTCATGTGGGCGTACGCGCAGGTCGGCGTCTCGCTCCCGCACTCGACGTACGCGCTGTATGCGATGGGCGTTCCGATCTCGCGCGACGAGCTCCAGCCCGGCGACCTCGTCTTCTTCGACGGCGTCGGGCACGTCGGCATCTACATCGGCGGCGACCAGTTCATCCATGCGCCGCACACCGGCGACGTCGTGAAAGTCTCGAGCCTCGACGACAGCTGGTACGCGGCGACCTACGTCGGCGCGCGTCGAATCTTGTAGCGCGTTACTCCGGCGCGTACAGCGCGTCGACGTCGGCCGCGAAGTGCTCGAGGATCACCTTGCGCCGCAGCTTGAGCGTCGGCGTCACCTCGTCCTCCTCGATGCTGAACTCGCGCGGCAGCACCCGGAAGCGCTTGATCTGCTCGAAACCGGACCGCTCCGCGTTGACGGCGTCGATCGCCGACTGCACGACTTCGCGGACGGCGTCCTGATCGAGGCCGTCGACCGCGTTCGGGTCGACGGTGACGAGCGCGGTGATGTACGGCCGGCGGTCGCCGACGACGACGACCTGGGAGACGATGCCGTGCGTCTTGAGGTCGTTCTCGAGGTTCTGCGGCGCGACGTTCTTGCCGCCGGCCGTGACGATGATGTCCTTCTTCCGGTCGGTGATCACGAGGAACCCGTCGTCGTCGACGTGACCGACGTCGCCGGTGTGGACGAAGCCGTCGTCGTCGAGCACCTGCCGGGTCGCCGGCTCGTCGTGGTAGTAGCCGGCGAACACGGTGTTCGAGCGGATCAGGATCTCGCCGTCGCCCGCGATCCGGAGCTCGACGCCGGGCAGCGGCTTGCCGACCGTCCCGAAGCGGAAGTCGCTGATCCGGTTCACGGTTGCGGCGGTCGTGATCTCGGACAGGCCGTAGCCCTCGAGGATGAGGAGGTCGATCGCGTGGAAGAACTCGGCGATCTCGCGCGCGAGCGGCGCGCCGCCGGCGTTGGCGACACGCAGCCGTCCACCGAGCTTCTCCTTGATCTTCGCGAAGACGAGCCGGTCGGCGACGCGGTGCTGCGCCGCGAGCAGCGGCGGCACCGGCCGGCCCTGCTGCCGCAGCCGCGACACCTTCCTGCCCACGCGGAGCGCCCAGTCGGCGATGCGACGGCGAGGGCCGTGCAGCGCGTCGAGCTCCGTGACCACGGCGGTGTGGATCTTCTCGTAGACGCGTGGCACGCTCGGGAAGAGTGTCGGCCGCACACGTTGCAGCTCGGTGCCGGCGCGGAGCGGGTCGGGCAGGAACGCGACCGTGAAGCCGATGTACGCGGCGGAGAGATGGAGCAGCCTGCCGTAGTTGTGGGCGAGCGGGAGGTACAGCAGCATCACGTCGTCGGGCCGGGTGATGCGCTCCTCGAGCTCGTCGCCCTTCTGCACCATCGCGTAGTAGTTGCGGTGGCGGATCATGCAGGCCTTCGGCGGCCCGGTCGTCCCGGACGTGTAGATGAACGTGAAGAGATCGTCCGCGCCGATCGAAGCAACACGCTCGGCGAGGGCGTCCGGTCGTGCTGCCGCGAAGGCCCGGCCGTCGGTGCGAAGCGCGTCGAGGTCGTCGTAGCCGAGGATGTGGCGCAGGCCGGCGCCGGCGACCTTCGCCCGCTGCGCCTCGTCCTCGACGAGAACACCGACCGCATCCGAGTGCTCGAGCAGGTACTGCACGTCGCGGGCCGAGCTCGACGGGTAGATCGGCGCCGTCACCGCGCCGGCGAGCGCGAGCGCGAAGTCGAAGAGCGCCCACTCGAGCGTCGTGCGCGCCAGCAGGCCGAATGCCTCGCCCTTCTCGACGCCGAGCGCGAGCAGCCCGTTTGCGAGCTCGTCGACGATGCGGCCGGCCTCGCTCCACGACACCGACCGCCACTCGCCGTCGACCTCGTGCAGGTACGCCGTGCCCGGCCGGTTCGCACGGATGCCGTTCAGCCACAGGTTTGCGATCGTCCAGTCGCCGTCCACGGTTGGAATGTACTCGTGGAGGGAACCGCTCCCGAAGCACGAATCCGTCGGGTCCCCGATACGATTGGCCTGCACATGCGGACAACCTGGAACGGCTCGGTCAGCTTCGGTCTCGTGAACATCCCCGTCGGGCTCGCGCCCGCGACGGCCTCGGCTGCGCGGCAGTCGGACGTCTCCTTCCGGCTGCTCCACCGCGAGTGCCAGACGCCGATCAAGCAGAAGCGGTGGTGCCCCGTGCACGACCGCGAGGTGTCCGGCGACGAGCTCGTGCGCGGCTTCGAGGTGGCGAAGGGCCAGTTCGTGATCGTCGAGGACGCGGATCTCGAGGCGATCGAGAAGCACGACACCTCGCGCAGCATCGAGATCAGCCGGTTCGTCCGGCTCGAGGAGGTCGACCCGATCTACTTCGACCGCACCTACTTCCTCGTGCCCGCCGCCGCGGAGGCCGCGCGGCGGCCCTACGTGCTCCTGCTCGAGGCGATGAAGGCGGACGGCGTCGCCGCGCTCGGCCGGTTCGTGCTCGCCGGCAAGGAGAAGCTGTGCCTCATCCGGTCGATGGGCGACGCGCTCGCGCTCGAGACGCTCTTCGTCGCGGCCGACGTGAAGGATCACGCCGAGATCGACGAGGCGGTCGCCGGCGCCGAGGTGAAGAAGCCCGAGCTCGAGCTCGCCCGGCAGATCATCGACTCGCTCGAGGGGCCGTTCGACCCCGCCGAGCTCCGCAGTGAGTACCGCGAGTCGCTGCGCGAGCTGCTCGAGGCGAAGCTCGCCGGAGCAGAGTTCGAGCTGCCGGCCGAGGCCGAGCCCGCACCGGTGGTCGACCTGATGGCGGCGCTGCGCGCGTCGGTCGCGGCCGCGGCGGAGAAGGACGGCGAGAAGAAGACGAAGAAACCCGCCGCGGCGCGGAAGCGCGCGGCGGGCTCCTCACGTCGGTAACTCGTTTCAGTGCGAGGTGGGCAGGGCGCCGAGCGCCTGCAACTGCGCCTGGAACAGCGTCTTGTCGATCTTGCCGTGGTAGATCGGCACGTGCTCCTCGACGCAGATGCGAATCACCTCGTCGCGGTCGATGCCGACCTCCTTGGAGAGCTCTTCAGGCGTCAGGTGGTTGGCCAATGCCGCTCCTCTCGCTCGTTCAGTCGGGGCAATAAAAAAGCCCGCCGCGGCTCTGCGCTGACGGACCGGTTCGACAAGCTCTGTCGTGGTGTGGGGAGGCATCTTCACGCGACCCTCCCGGTGCCGACGGAGCTCATGCCCACACGATAATCGAACCGTGTGACGGATGCGACCTTCGTCTACGCTGTACCCGCTTCGCGGGGTGTGGCGCAGCCTGGTAGCGCGCTCCGTTCGGGTCGGAGAGGTCCCCAGTTCAAATCTGGGCACCCCGATTGACGTGGGGGAACCCAGGGTTCCCCCACGAGCCCCCTCCTTCTCGTCGGCGGCCGGCTTTGGCCGCGGGTGGTTCGGGAAGGGGGCTGGTTGGATTTCTCGTGACCTAGCTTGGGCACCGGCCAAGCCGGTGCCCAAGCCTTTTCAGGCGGCTAGGGTCGAAGCCGTGACCCGTCTGCGAGCGGTTGTCTTCGACGTCGACTTCACGCTGGCCGAGCCGGGGCCCGACCTTGGCCCCGATGGCTATGTGCGCGTCGGGCGGCGGCACGGGCTTTCGCTCGACCCGGCCCTGCACGACGAGGCGCGGCGCTCGGCGCTGTCGACGCTCGAGCGTCACCCCGAGCTCGATCACGACGAGGACCTCTGGGTGCTGTTCACCGAGCGGATCGTCGTCGGGATGGGCGGCGTCGGCGACACGCACGCCGCCGCCGTCGAGCTCACGCGCGCGTGGGAGGAGGCGGCGCACTTCGACATCTACCCGGACGTCGCCGGCGCGCTCGCGGAGGTTCGCGGCCATGGGCTGAAGGTCGGCCTGCTCTCGAACACCGCGCGCGACCTCCAGCTGTTCACGGCGCACCATGGTCTCGAGGTCGACGCGCTGTTGACGTCGCGTGTCCACGGGAAGACGAAGCCGCACGAGGCGATTTTCCGCGGCATCCTCGAGCTGCTCGAGGCGTCGCCGGCCGAAGCGGTGATGATCGGCGACTCGCTCGAGGACGACGTCGAGGGTGCCCGGGCCGTCGGCATGCAGGCGCTGCTCGTCGACCGCGAGGGGCGCTACCCGGACCGGCCCGACCGGCTCACCGGGCTCGCCGGGCTTTCGGCTGCGCTCGGTCTGTAGCGCCATTTACGCTGTACTCACATGCCTGCATGGCTCGTCTGGGCGATCGTGGCGGTGGTGCTCGGGATCGGCGAGATGCTGACGCCCGGCCTCTTCTTCCTCGGGCCGCTCGCGCTGTCGGCCGGCGCTGCGGCGCTGACGTCGCTGCTCGGCGGCGGGCTCGCCCTCAGCCTGATCGTCTTCATCGTCGCGGCGATCGCATCGCTGGCGTTCCTGCGCCCGATCGCACGACGCCACATGCGCATGCCCGTCCTCTCGCGCACCGGGACCGACGCGCTCGTCGGGCGCAAGGCGATCGTCACGCGGCGGATCGACCAGCACGGCGGCCGCGTGCGGATCGGGGGAGAGGAATGGTCGGCGCGCACCTATCTCGACGGGCAGGTGGTCGAGGAGGGGACGAGCGTCGACGTCATCCAGATCGAGGGGGCGACCGCCCTCGTGTCCGAATAGGAGGTCGGTGTGAGCGGTGCTCTCGCAGCCCTGATCGTGCTCGCCGTGATCGTGCTCTTCGTGCTCGTCACCCTCGCCAAGACGATCCGCGTGATCCCGCAGGCCCGCGCGGGCGTCGTCGAGCGCCTGGGCCGCTACTCCCGCACGCTGACCCCCGGCCTCGCGATCGTGATCCCGTTCGTCGACCGCGTGCGCCAGCTGCAGGACCTGCGCGAGCAGGTGGTCTCGTTCCAGCCGCAGCCCGTGATCACCCAGGACAACCTGGTGGTCAACATCGATTCGGTCATCTACTTCCAGATCACCGACCCGAAGGCGGCGACCTACGAGATCGCCAGCCCGGTCGACGCGATCGACCTGCTCACCGTCACCACGCTGCGCAACGTGATCGGCGGCATGACGCTCGAGCAGACGCTGACCTCTCGCGACTCCGTGAACGACCAGCTGCGCGGGATCCTCGACGACGCGACCGGCAAGTGGGGGATCCGCATCCACCGCGTCGAGCTGAAGGCGGTCGACCCGCCGCCGTCGATCAAGGACACGATGGAGAAGCAGATGCGCGCCGACCGGGAGAAGCGGGCCGCCATCCTGCAGGCGGAGGGTGTCAAGCAGGCGCAGATCCTGCAGGCCGAGGGCGAGAAGCAGGCGGCGATCCTGAAGGCCGAGGGGCAGAAGCAGGCGCAGATCCTGTCCGCCGAGGGTCAGTCGAAGGCGATCGAGACGGTCTTCAAGGCGATCCACGACGGGAACCCGGATCCCCAGCTCCTCGCGTACCAGTACCTGCAGGTGCTCCCGCAGATCGCCCAGGGCGACGCCAACAAGGTCTGGGTGATCCCGAGCGAGCTGACCCGTGCGCTCGGCGGCATCTCGGAGCGCATGCTCCCCCGGTCGGGGGACGGAACAGAGTCAACTTGAGGGATGCGCCGGGCCGCCGCCCGGACGACGCTACGGTGCAGGTCAATGCGGCGGCGGGCCCTCAATGCGGTGTTCGTGCTCTCGGCGGTCGTCGTGGGCGGCCTCGTCGCGCGCCATTTCGCGCGCGCGGGCTGGCCGCTCCATCGCGCGAACGTCTGGCTCGTCACGCTGGCGGCGCTGATCTTCCTGGCGGCGTACGCCGCGAAGGCGTGGGGCTGGCAGCGGCTTTTCTCGAGCGGCGAGCGCCCGGCCGTCCTGACGCTGGCGGCCGCGGGCGGCGCCGCCTCCGTCGGCGGGATCGCGCTGCCGGGGCGCTGTGACGACGTGATCCGCGTGGCCGTCGTCCGCCGGTGCCGGCGCCGCCGCGCGAGCATCGGCGCCGTCGTGCTCTCGATCTTCATGCTCGGCCTGCTGGACAGCGCCGCGCTCGCCCCGCTCGCCTACTCGGCCGCGCTCGTCTCGCACGTCGACGGCTGGCTGCGTGCCGGGCTCTTCGTGGTCGCGGCCGCCGGAGTCGGCTCCGCCGCGGTCGCGCTCAGCCTGCGCAAGCTCGCGGGCGTGAGGCAGGTGGCGCGGTTCCGCATCGTCCGCTTCGTCGGCGAGCACGCGACCGGGAACCGCGAGGCGATCCACGCCTGGGTCGCCGTCGCGGCCTCGTGGACGCTGCGCGCGCTCGCCGTCTTCGTGCTCCTGGCCGCCCTCGGCCTCGGCACCGACTTCGCGGCCGCGCTGGCCTTCGTCTGCGCCTCGTCCGCCTCTGCCGTCCTTCCGGTCGCTCCGGCCGGCGCGGCCGTCCAGGCCGGAGCAGGTGCCGCGATCCTGGCCGCCTCCGGCATCCGCACCGAGGACGCGGTTGCCTTCGGCGTGGCCGCCCAGGGGCTCGCGATCGCCTCGGGCGCCGCCTGCGCGCTCGCGCTCGGTGCCTGGCACCTGCACGGACGACTTGCCGCCAGCCCGCTTAAGCGGCGGGCAAGCACCGCTTAAGCGGGCCCGTCGATCCTGCGGCCGTCATGCGCCGCAACATTCTCATCACCGGGCTCGTCCTGGCCCTGCTCGTGCTCGCCGCCCTCGGCCTCGTCTTCGACGCCGGCCGGCGGCTGCGCCTCGTCGCGGCCTAGCGACCGAGCAGTTCCGCCGCCTCCGCGAGCGTCAGCACGGGGCCGACGCACGTCTCCTCGCCCTCGAGCAGGTCGAGCCAGTCGGCGAGCACGCGCGTCCGGAACAGCTGCTCCAGCTCGGGGAGGGTCGGCTCGAACGCTCGCCCGCGCAGGTCCTCGCGCTCGAGCAGCTCACAGAGGCGGTTCCAGAACTTCGGCTCGAGCGCGGCGACGGTGAGGTGGCGGCCGTCGGCGGTCTCGTAGATGCGGTAGCAGGCCGCGCCGCCCGTCAGCAGCCGCGGCACCGGCTCGCCCTGCAGCCGGTGGGCGGCGAAGCGGTGCGCTCCGTGCGTCATCGAGACGACGATCCGCGCGCCGCGCCCGGTGCGCGCGCGCTCGAGCAGCGCGGCGAGCACCTCGATCACGGCGCTCTGCGCCCCCGAGCACAGGTCGGCGACCTGGACGGGCGGCAGCGCGGGCGCCGTGTCGGCGAGCACGCCCGCGTAGCCGAGGTAGTTGAGGTCGTGCCCGGCGTCCTGCGCGTGCGGGCCGTCCTCGCCGAAGCCGGTGATCGAGCAGAGGATCGTCTCCGGGCGGAGCTCGATGCCGAGGCGCTCGAAG
>DATBIC010000068.1:0-45171 GCA_036557145.1 Gaiellaceae bacterium | reverse complement strand
GTCTGATGGCCGAAGTGGACTCCGGCCTCCAGCAGCTCTTTCATGGAGACGACGGGCATCGAGCCCCTTTCTGCGGTTTGGGTATCACGGTCAAGCCGGTTGGCCGGGGCGGAAAGCAGGCGACCACGCGCCTGCCACCGTCCGCCACGGTGGGTCCACCGGGTCGGAGGGTCGAACGGACGTCGCGCATCGTAGCTATTGGTGGTCGCGTCCACGGGCATGCGCCGCCTTGCGGCCGGCCACGCACACAACCGGACCTGTGGACGCGGCCACTAAAGGTCGGCGAGCACAGCTGCCAGATCGGGCGGAAGCTCCGACCGCACCTCGACGCGCGGGCCGCCGAACGGGTGCGGGAACCCGAGCTCGCTCGCGTGTAGGAACTGGCGCGCGAGCCCGGGCATCGCCGTGCCGTAGACGGGGTCGCCCGCAACGGGCAGCTCGATCGCCGCCAGGTGCACGCGGATCTGGTGCATGCGGCCGGTCTCGAGGCGGACGCGGAGGAGCGCGTGGGCCGGCCAGAGCCGCTCGACCTCGAAGTGCGTGACCGCGTCGCGGGGGCTGTCCGTCTCCAGCGAGATTCGCGTCGGGTCGTGGCGGTCGCGGCCGATCGCGGCCTCGATGCGGCCCTGCTTCGAGCGCGGCCGCGCGGCGACGAGGGCACGGTACGTCCGCTCGACCGACCGCTCGCGCACGAGCTCGGTGAGGCGGCGATGCGCCTCCTCCGAGCGTGCGAGCACGAGCAGTCCCGACGTGTCGCGGTCGAGGCGGTGGACGACGCCCGGCCGCCCCTCTTCGCCCCCGGCGATCCGGCCGCGCAGGGCGTCGACGAGCGTGTCGCCGGCATGCCCCGCCCCCGGGTGCACGACGAGCCCCGCCGGTTTCTCGACGACGAGCAGGTGCTCGTCCTCCCAGACGATCAGCGGCGCGTCGGGCGCCGGGCGCGCTGCGGGCCGCTGCGGCTCCGGCACCTGCACCACCTCGCCTCCGGCCAGCCGGTAGCTCTTTGGGCGCCCCTCGCCGTCGACGAGCGTGCCGGCCTCGACCGCGCGTTCTGCCGCCGCCCGCGAGCCGAGATGGCCTGCCAGGAACCGGTCGAGGCGCTCCCCCGCCGCCGCCGGCGGAACCGTCAGCTTCATCGTGCCGCGACGTCGAGCGTGCGGCGCGGCGGGCGAGTCGAGCGGTCGGTCGCGACGAGCGCGGCGAGCAGGATCGCGACGCCGACGACGATGAAGCTGTCCGCGAGATTGAACGCGGGCCAGAACCGGAAGTCGATGAAGTCGGTGACGTGCCCGAGCCGGGCGCGGTCGACGAGGTTCGAGATGCTCCCGCCGGCGAGCAGCCCGAGCGCCGCCGGCAGCACCGGATGGCGCGATCCCGACCGCGCGAAAAATGTCAGCATCCAGACGATCGCGACGGCGGTCACGATCGTGACGATCGAGGTCGCGCCGGCGAAGAACCCGAAGGCGATGCCGGTGTTCTGGACGTGGTGGATCGACAGGGGCCCGACCACGTGCACCGATTCGTCGAGCGCGAGCGTCGAGACGACGACGTGCTTGGTGACCTGGTCGGCGACGATCGCCGCGACCGCGACCGCGAGGAGCCCGGCCCACTGCCACGGCCCCGCCGCGAGGGAGCGCTCTGCCACCGACAGCGGCGCGAGCCCGTCGGTCGACGAACCGACGCGCACGTCGGGCGCCGGCCGCCGCCTCGAGTCGTCGCTCACCGCTTCGCGTCGTCGATGCAGCGGGTCGTCCACGGGATCGCCTGCAGCCGCTCGGGCGCAATCGGCTTGCCGCACGTCTCGCACAGGCCGAACGTCCCGTCCTGGATGCGCGCCAGCGCGGCGTCGATCTGCTCGAGCGTCTGCTGCACGCCTTCCTCGAGCCCTTGGTCGAGCTCCCGGTCGTACGTGACCGTCGCCATGTCGGCGAGATGGTTGTCGCCGGCGCCGCCGCCCGAGATCTCGCCGAGCTCGTCCTCCATCGAACCGGGGTTTTCCTGGTGCAGGTAGCGCGCGGACTTGAGCAGCCGTTCGCGCTCCTCGAGGAGGCGCCGCTCGAACTGCTCCGTGTCGATCGAGGTCATCGGTCTGCCCACCTCACGCCCTCAGGTTAGATGAACCGCGAGAGCATCCCTACCTCATCATGGGCCGGGCGCGAGCCGAGCCGCCTTCTCTACTGCGCGCTCCACGGCTCGTCGTCGTCCGCCACGGGCGGGAGCGCGACGCGCCCCTCCTCCTCGGGCTCGGCCGCTGCTTCCGGAGCCCCGGGAGCCGCCTCAGCCTCCGGCTCGGACGCATCGTCGGCCTGCGGCTCCGGCTCGGGCTCCGGGCCCTGCTCGACGTCCTCGGCCGGCGGCTCGGCGTCGGCGGCCTCCCGGACCGAGGCGACGAGGCCCGGCGAGAGGATCGCCTCGAACTCGCTCGTGTCCTCGTGGAGCGGCCACGGCTTCTCGAACTCCTCGGGGGCCTCCAGCTCCTCGAGCGGCTCGGCCTTCGACTCCTCGACCATGCCGAGCGCAGCGCGTAGAAGCGCCTCGACACGCCGGGCCTCGCCGAAGAGCCGCTCGCGCTCGTTCTGCGCGGTGCGCATGATCGAGCGGGCCTCGCCGTGCGCCTCGGCGACGATCAGCTCCGCCTCGCGGCGCGCGGCGTCCTTCGCCTCGGCCGCCGCCTTCTCGGCGGAGACGAGCGTGGTCGCCAGGAGCTGCTCGCGGTCCTTGAACTCGCCGAGCCGTTTCTCGACGTCCTCGACGCGGTCGGTCAACTCGCCCCGCTCGCGCCACACCTCCTCGTAGCTGTCCGCGACGTCCTCGAGCAGGCTGTCGACGTCGCGACGCTTGTAGCCGAACAGCGATCGGCCGATCCGCACGTGTCTGAGCTCAACCGGGGTGTAGCGCATCTCCCCCTCCTTCCTAGAACCGGTTCAGGATCGCGATCAGGATCTCGGCGATCACGCCGATTGCCAGGATCGCGACGATTGGCGAGAAGTCCATGGCGCCGAACGACAGCGGCAGCAGCCGACGCCAGAACCGCAGGTACGGCTCGCAGGCGTCGGAGAGGAAGCGCTGCGCCCCGCGGAGCGAGTACGGCAGCTGCACCCACGACGTGAGCACGTACAGGATCAGCGCGAACGTGTACACCGTCGCGAAGATGACGATGAACCGCTCGACCGCGCCGACAGCGTCGAGCACCATAGGCGCCCCCTTCGCGCCGCCCCACGGTTTTCCTACGCCTGGTTGAAGAAGCCGCCGCGCTCGAGGAGCTGCGCCCGCTGTTCGGCGGAGACCTCCACATTTCGCGGCGTGAGCAGAAAGACCTTGTCGGCGACGCGCTGCATGCCGCCGTTCAGCGCATAGGTCAGCCCGCTGGTGAAGTCGATCAGGCGCTTCGACAACTCGGCGTCGGCGCTCTGCAGGTTCAGGATCACCGGCATCCCCTGCTTGAACCGATCGGCGATCTGCTGGGCGTCATTGAAACTGCGCGGCAGCACGAGGTGCACGCGGACGTTCGACGGGTTCGGGACCGCCTCGATCTGCGGTCGCGCCTCGCGGAGGCGCGTCGGGCGCACGGCCGGCACCTTGGCGGTCGCCGAGTCGGACTCGGACTCCGTCCAGTCGTCGTAGTCGGAGCCGTGGCGCCGCGGCGTGAGCCGGCGGACGTTCGGGCGCTCGCGATACGTCTGTTCGAGGCTCTCTTCGGCGGCGTAGCCGTCCTCGTCGTCCCAGTCGTCGTCCTCCTCGGCGATGCCGAAGTACACGAGCGTGCGATTCCACAGGTCGCCGAGCGCCACGGCGGCAGTTTAGTCCGGTTCAGGCGGCGAACAGGACCGACCCGACGCGGACGTACGTGGCGCCCTCCTCGGCGGCGACCGCGTAGTCCTGCGTCGTGCCCATCGAGAGCTCGGCGAGGTCGTGGGCGGCGGCCAGCTCCCGCAGCCTGCGAAACCACGCACGCGAGCCCTCCGGCGTCGGCACGGCCGGCGGCATCGTCGAGAGGCCGACGACGCCGGGGCCGAGGAAGTCGCCGAGCTCCTCCGGCCGCACGCCCGACTTCGAGCCCTCGCCCGCGACGTTCACCTGCACGAGCGCCGGGATCTCGAGGCGCCGCGCGGTCGACTGCGAGTCGAGCGAATGCACGAGCTCGCAGCAACGGTTGACGACCTTCACCTTGTTCGACTGCAGGTGCCCGATGAAGTGCCACCGGAACGCCGACCCGTACTCGGCGTGCTTCGCCTCGAGGTCCTGCGCGCGGTTCTCGCCGACGACGGTCACCCCCGCATCGACCAGCACGCCCATCTCGGCGAGCGGCACGTACTTCGTTGCCGCGACGACCGTCACGCCGGGGCCGACGATCTCCTGCACGCGCGCGAGCCGCACGCGAACCTCGTCAGGCGACGTAGCCGATCACTCCCTGCACGCCGCGTGGACGTCCGTCGCGGCGATGCGAGAAGAAGAGCTCCGGCCGGCACATCGTGCAGAGATCGAGACGCTCGATGCGTGCGACGCCCGCCGCGCGCAGCAGCCGCTCGGTCGCCGTCCACAGGTCGAGCTTGCGGTCGCGGGTGAGGCTCGCCTCGAAGAGCCCCGAGACCTCGGCGCCGACCTCGTAGCAGCAGGGGCCGACCGACGGTCCGATCGCTGCGGCGACCTCGCCGGCGTCGTCATCTCCTCGAACCGCGGAGACGCCCGCGCCGATGACGCCCCGGGAGAGGCCGCGCCAGCCGGCGTGCAGCACGGCGAGACGCCGGCGGCCCGGTGCTGCGATCGCGACGGGAACGCAGTCGGCCGAGAGCGCGAGCATCGGCACGCCGGGCTCGTCCGACCAGAGGCCGTCGCCGACCGTACCCTGGACGCCGGCGACCGCCTCGTGCACCAGCGTCGAGTGCACTTGCCGGTTCACGGTGAGCCGTTGCGCGTCGGCGCCGAGCGACGCACACGCGCGGCGGCGGTTCTCCTCCACCTTCGCGCGGTCGTCACCGGTCGAACGTCCCAGGTTCAGCGACGCGAACGGGCCGTCGCTCACGCCGCCCACACGCGTCGTGAAGCCGACGACGAAGCCCGGCTCGTCCCACCGGATCACGACGGGAGCAGCTCCCGTGCCCGTGCGAGCAGCGCCTCGCGGGTGTTGCGCGACGGGCGCTCGACGACCTCCGTCAACAGCGTGCGCAGCGTCTGCCCGAGCGCAGGCCCAGGGGCGTAGCCGAGCTCGATCAGGTCGGTGCCCGAGACGGCGAGATCCCCGAGCCGATGCGGGCTCGAGCGCTCGGCCTCGACCAGCCGCCGCAGCGCCGCGAGCTCCGCCAGCTGCTCGACGGGAGGCGGCTCGTCCGGCCCCCACTTGCCGCGCAGGTCGGCGGCCTTGTGGTCGAGCAGATCGAACGTCAGCTCCTCGCCGTAGCGCGCGAGCAGCCGGCGCGCGCGCGTCGCGTCGCCGCGCGCGCTCAGCATGTGATGGCGGACGATCTGCACGACCCGCCGGCGGAGCTCGGTCGGATAGCGCAGGCGCAACAGCGCCTCTCGCGCGAGCTCGGCGCTGACCTGCTCGTGGGAGCGGTCCGACCTGCCGGGCTTCGCGTAGTAGTGCAGGCGGCCGTCGCGTCCGCGCCACGCGACCGCCGGCTTCCCCGCGTCGTGGAAGAGCGCCGCGAGGCGAACCCGGAGCGGGAGCTGCATGTCGGCGGCCGCTTGCACGACCATGAACGTATGCTCGTCGACCGAGAGGCCGTGGTAGGCGCTCTCCTGGTCGAAGCCGATCGACGGCGCGAGCTCGGGAAGCAGCGCCGTGAGCACGCCCGTGTCGCGGGCGAGGCGGAGCGCCTTCAGCGGACGTGAGCCGAGCAAGAGCTTCGAGAGCTCCCCCATGCCGTCTGCAGCGAGGCCGCCGCCGATCCGCTCGCCGGAGACGATGCGGACGCCCTCGGCCTCGGCCCGCATCTGCCGCTCCGTCTCCGCGTCCGGCTCCAGGTCGAGCTGCGACACGAAGCGCAGCCCGCGCACGAGGCGGAGCGGGTCCTCCGCGAAGCTGTTGGGCGACACGGTGCGCAGCACCCGCCGCTCGAGGTCCTGCTGCCCGCCGAACGGGTCGACGAGCGAGCCGTCGGCGAGGCGGCGCGCCATCGCGTTGACCGTGAAGTCGCGGCGGGAGAGGTCCTGCTCGACCGTCGCGCCGGGATCGACCACGATCTCGAAATCGTGCCGCCCGGGACCGGTCGAGACCTCGCGCCGCGGCGGGGCGAGCTCGATGCCGGCGGGCACCCTGCGCCGCATGCGCCGGTCGCGCGGGAAGAAGCGGACGCCGACCGCGCGTCCCGCGACGTTGAGCTCCTCCGTTCGACCGTGCGGCGCCAGCGCTTCGCGGAGGCCGGCGATGTCGACGCCGGGGACGAGAAAGTCGGCGTCCTTCGACTCGCGGCCGGCGAGCTCGTCGCGGACCGCTCCGCCCACCGTGTAGGCGTCGAGGTCCAGCGAGCGGACGTACTCCTCGATCTCCCCCGACACCTAGACGGTCGCGACGGCCTCGATCTCGACGAGCGCGCCGGACGGCAGCTTCGCCACCTCGACGGTCGCGCGCGCGGGCGGCTCGCTGCCGACGTGCTTCGCGTACACCTCGTTCATCGCCGCGAAGTCGTCGAGGTGCTGGAGGTACACCGTCGTCTTCACGAGCCGGTCGAGCGACGATCCCGCCGCTTCGAGCACGGCCGCGAGATTCGCGAGCACCTGCTCGGTCTGCTCGGCGATTCCACCCGGGACCATCTCCTTCGCGCCGGGCTTCAGCCCGAGCTGGCCGGAGACGAAGACGAGCCCGCCGGCGACCACGGCCTGCGAGTACGGCGCGCCCTGGAACGGGGCCGGTGCCGCTTCGGTGCGGACGATCTGCTTGCTCACGGAGTCTCTCTTTCGCGTCGTTGCGGGGTCAGGGCTCCGGGCGGCACGCCTGACCGAGCGCCGCGCCGACCGCCTTGAAGATGGCGGCGAGGACGTGCTGCGGATCCGTGCCCTCGAGCAGGCGCACGTGCAGGTTGAGCTGCGCGGCATCGACGAGGTCGCGCAGGAACTGCGAGGCGACATCGGTCGAGAGCCCGCCGACACGGAGGTCGGAGAAGTCGACGTTGGTCACGAGCACAGGGCGGTCGGAGCGCTCGAGCGCCGCCGCGGCGAGGGCCTCCTCCGCTGGGACGAGCGCCCAGCCGTGCCCACTGCTCGTCTCGTCGAGCCGCTCCGCGATCGCCGAGCCGAACGCGCGCCCGGCCGCCGAGACGGCCTGGTCGGCGCGGTCCGGCGCCACCTCGAGCGCCAGCTCGAAGCGCCCGTTGCGCGCGAGCTCGCCGATCAGGTGGTCGAGCACCGGGACGCCGGTGGCGACGTTCGCGCTGCCGCGAGCGGCGAGCGCCACCCGGACGCCGGTCTGCGTGCCGGCCACGGTCAGCCTTCGACGCGCTCGATGTGCGCGCCGAGCGCGCGCAGACGCTCGTCGATCCGCTCGTAGCCCTTGTCGATCTGGTAGGCGTCGCCGATCGTCGACGTGCCTTCGGCGCAGAGCGCCGCGATCACCATCGCCATGCCGGCACGGATGTCGGGGCTCGACATCCGCTGACCGTACAGCCGCGCCGGGCCGGTGACGACGACACGATGCGGGTCGCAGAGGATGATCCGGGCGCCCATCGAGACGAGCTTGTCGACGAAGAACAGGCGGCTCTCGAACATCTTCTCGAACACCAGCACGGTTCCGCGCGCCTGCGTCGCGACGACGACGGCGATCGACGTGAGGTCGGCGGGGAACTGCGGCCATGGCCCGTCCTCGATCTTCGGGATCGCGCCGCCGAGGTCGTCGACGACCGTGAGCTCCTGCTCCGCCGGCACGTGGACCGAGTCGTCCTCGAGCACGACCTCGATCCCGAGCCTGCGGAGCACGGGCAGGATCGGCCACAGGTCGTCGCCGACGATCCCGTCGATGGTGACGTCGCCGCCGGTCACCGCTGCCATCCCGATGAAGCTGCCGACCTCGACGTGCTCCGGGCCGATCGCGTACGCCCCACCCGACAGCTGCTCGACGCCCACGATGTTCAGCACGTTCGAGCCGATGCCCTGGATGCGCGCACCGCGCGTCACGAGGAACCTGCACAGGTCCTGCACGTGCGGCTCGCTCGCCGCGTTCGAGATCATCGTCTTGCCGGGCGCGAGTGCCGCGGCCATCACGGCGTTCTCGGTCGCCATCACCGAAGGCTCGTCGAGATGGAGATGCGAGCCTGCGAGCGAGCCCGACAGGTCGTAGCGGTCGCTGGTGTCGAAGGAAGCCCCGAGCTGCTGAAACGCGTGGAAGTGCGGGTCGAGCCTGCGCCGGCCGATCACGTCGCCGCCGGGGGGCGGCACGACGGCGCGGCCGAGCCGCGCGAGCAGCGGGCCGGCGAGCAGGAACGACGCGCGGATCTGGTCGGCGAGCTCGACGTCGACCTCGTAGCCGATGTGCGCCGCGTGCACGCGCACCTCGTTCGCGCCCAGCCACTCGACGTCCGCTCCCAGGTGAGCGAGCAGGCCGCACATCGTCTCGACGTCGCGGATCCGCGGAATGTTCGAGAGCGTCACCGGCTCGTCCGAGAGCAGGCATGCGGCGAGGATCGGCAGCGCGCCGTTCTTGTTCCCGGATGCGCGCACGCTGCCCGAGAGCGGATGGCCACCCTCGATTACGAACGACTCCGCCAACGGCCTGACGACGGTCGAGGACACGGGAGCGCACTATGCTAGCTGGGCCTTGAGTCAGACCCGACAGCAGGCCTGGGAGACGCTCACCAGGTACACGAAGAGCGAGGCGCTCCTGCGCCACGCGCTCGCCGTCGAGGCCTCCACGGCGTCCTATGCGGAGCGGTTCGGCGAGGACGAGGAGCTCTGGCGCGTCGCTGCGCTCCTGCACGACTTCGACTACGAGATCCACCCCACGCTCGACCAGCATCCCCAGGACGGCGCGGCGATCCTCCGTGAGGAGGGCTACCCGGAAGTGGTGATCGACGCCGTCCTGTCGCACGCGAACCACCTCGACGTCCCGCGCGACACGCCGCTCAAGAAGTCGCTGTTCGCCTGCGACGAGCTGTCGGGGTTCGTGCACGCGTGCGGGCTGGTGCGGCCGACGGGGCTGGAGGGGCTCGAGCCGAAGTCGGTGAAGAAGAAGCTGAAGCAGCCTTCCTTCGCCGCCGGCGTCTCGCGCGAGGACGTCTACGAAGGCGCGGAGCTGCTCGAGCTCCCGCTCGACGAGCACATCGCGAACGTGATCGCCGCGCTGCGGCCGATCGCCGGCGAGCTCGGACTGCGCACCGAAGCCGCTTAGCGCAAGCCCTCGACGAGCCGCGCGAGGTCGTCCTCGTCGTTCCACCAGCCGACCGACGCGCGCAGCAGGTCGGTGCCGGGGAGGTCGCGGACGACGACCTTCTGCTCGTAGAGCGCGGCGCGGGCCTCGGCCGGATCGCCATGGGGCCGAAACGAGACGAGCGTCGCCTGGCCCGCCTCGGTCACGACGTCGAAGCCCGCGGCGAGCAGGCGCTCGCGGCAGCGCTCGGCGAGCCCGCGGGCACGCTCGAAGCGACCGGCCGGAAGGGCGGTGAGCGCGGCGTCGAGGCCCGCGAGCGACGACGGCGGCGCGAAGCCGGTGTCGAAGCGCGCGGCTCCCGGCTTCGGCTCCCAGCTGCCGGTGCGCAGGTCGACCGACGCCGCCGCCGGATAGGAGAGCAGCCGCGGCCGCAGTGCATCGGGCTCGCGGACGTAGAGCGCGCCGGTCGCATCGGGCCCACACAGCCATTTCTGTGCGCTGACCGTGTAGTAGTCCGCGGCGGTCGCATCGACGCCGACCGCGCCGGCGGACTGCGCACCGTCGACGAGCACCGGCACGCCGGTCTGTTCGCGCAGCTCCGCCCACGGCATCACGCGCCCGTCGAGCCAGACCACCGCCGACAGCGCGAGCAGCCGCGTGCGCCTCGTCACGCCCGCGCTCAAGGCGTCGAACGTCGCGTCGACGGGCAAGTCGCGAATCGGCACGACCTCGAGCCTCGCGCCCGTCGCGGCGAGCGGGCCGAGCAGCCCGAAGTGCTCGGAGTCGGTCGTCACCACCTCGTCGTCCGGGCCGAGGTCGAGCGCCGCGAGCACGGCCTGAACGCCGCGGGTGGTCGAGTCGGTCAGCGCCAGGTTCTCCGCCGGGACGCCGATCTGGGCGGCGATCGACGCGCGAACGCGCTCGCGCCGTTCGAGCATCGCGTCGAAGTACGCCTTGCCGCCGCGGCCGTTCGCCGCCTCCCACTCGTGCAGCGACGAGACGGCGTCGATCGTCGCTGTGGACAGCGGCCCGTTCGTGCCGGCGTTGAGGTAGGCGTGCTCCCGGAGCACGGGGAACCGCGCACGCTCGTCGGCCCACGTCATGCGACGTCCAGCTCGACCGGCGCGTGGTCGGAGAGCAGCGCGCCGTTCAGCGCGCGCCGCCCCGTGTCCCAGACACGCAGCGGCGACGCTGCGGCGCCCCGCACGAGCACGTGGTCGATGCCGGGGCCGGGAGGCGAGAAGCCGTAGTCGTCGACGAGGCGACGGAGCTCTGCGTTGTCGCCGACGACGTTGAAGTCGCCCGCGAGCACGACGGCCTCGCCCGGCTCCGCGCGCTCGACGACGAGCTCGACGGCGCGCCGGAGCTCGACGGCCGGGATGCGCGAGTCGCGCGAGCTCGTGCAGTGCGTGTTCGCGACGAGGAACGTCCGGCCGTCGTCGTGCACGAGCCGCGCGAGCTGCACGACGCGACGCTCCTTCGCCCACGCGAAGCGCATCACGAGGTCGAGGCCGAGCTCGGCGCTCTGCGCGCTCCGGAATGCCCGCGGGTTCAGCGTCTCCACCTCGTGACCGGCGACGCGCAGGCGCGGCCCGACACGGATGGCATTCCCCTGGCCGGCGAACAGCGAGCGGAAGAGGCCGTGGTTGGGCGCGGTCAGGAGGCGGCCGACCGTCGCCGGGATCGGCAGCGGGCCGAGGGTGGGCGGTGCGGCGCGGTCCGCGACCGCGAACCGGCCGAGCGCCCATGCGGGGACCTCCTGCAGGCAGAGGACGTCTGGCTCGTCGGCGGATGCGAGGCGCACCATCGCGTCGAGGTACGCATGCCGCGACGGCGGCACCGTGTTGCCGTGGTACAGGTTCCAGCAGCGTACGAGCACCGGTCTACGCTACTTCGGTGCGCGTAGTCGTCGCAGATCCGCCCGCTTTCACGCCGTGGTACGACCACGAGCTGGCGTCCGCACTGGTGCGGGCGGGCGCCGAAGTGCGTCTGCTCACCTCGCCGTTTCGCTTCGGGACGGCGCCGGGCCCGGAAGGGTACGACTGCAGCCGCGCGTTTTACCCCGTCTCGTCACGCGTGTTCAAGCGCTCCCGCCTGCGGCTGCCGCTGAAGGGGCTGGAGCACCTCGAGGTGATGCGGTCGCTGGGCCGTGTCAGGGCCGACGTCCTGCACCTGCAGTGGCTCGCGCTGCCGCAGCTCGACGTTCGCATGCGACTGCGCTCGCCGTCGGTGTTCACGGCGCACGACCTCCTGCCCAGGCGCACCGCCTCGAAGCGCGACCTCTGGCAGCGGCTGCTGCGCCGCTTCGACGCGGTCGTCGTCCACAGCGAGCGCGGCCGCGAGGCGCTGGCCGACCTCGACGTCGACGCGACGGTGATCCCCCATCCCGTCTACCCGAGCGACGCGACGCACGCCGACGACGGGCACACGCTGCTGTCGCTCGGCGTCGTGCGATCGTACAAGGGCCTTCCCGACGCGATCGAGGTCACCCGCCGGCTGCCCCACGCGCGGCTGCTGGTTGCCGGCGATCCGGCGATGCCGCTCGACGGCCTGCGCAGCGCCGAGCGCGTCGAGTGGCGGCTCGGGTATCTGTCGCCGGCCGAGCTCGACCGCGCTCTCGGCGACGCTACCGTCGCTGTCTTCCCGTACCGCGCCGAGCTCGACCAGTCCGGCGCGCTGCTGCAGGCGCTCGGTGCAGGCGTGCCGGCGGTCGTCTACGACGTCGGCGGTCTTGCCGAGCCGGTGCGGCGATACGCGGCCGGGCGGGTCGTCGCAGCGGGCGACGTCGACGCGATGACGGAGGCGGTCCGCGAGCTGCTCGCAAGTGCCGACGAGCTCGCAGCTGCCCGCACCGGTGCCAAGCGTGCGCGCGACGAGCTCACGTGGGATGCCGCCGCCGCGCAGCATCTCGACCTCTACCGGACGCTCGCGTGATCGGTCGCCGCAGCAAGTTCGCCGACGTGATCCGGCGCCAGCTCGACGGGTTCGAGCGCGAGCACGCCGACGTGATCGAGGAGGCGCGCGAGAAGCTCGCCGCGTACGACGACGCGTCGCGCGACGAGGCCGAGGAGCTCTACGGCGACTACCTCGACGCGATCGAGACAGGCACGGAGATCCTCGCCGACCTGCGCGACAACTACGCCCAGTCGCTCGGCGAAGCGATCGTCGACGATTACCTCCGCGACTTCGACAAGGCGGTCGGCAAGCGCCTGGCGCCGTTCCGGCTCGAGCTGGAGAACCGGTAGTGGCGGAACGGATCGAAGACTACGGCGTGATCGGCGACCTGCAAACGGCGGGTCTCGTGGGACGAACCGGCTCGATCGACTGGCTCTGCGTTCCACGGTTCGACTCCGCGTCGTGCTTCGGCGCACTGCTCGGCTCGCGTGACAATGGACGGTGGTTGATCGCGCCGGCCGAGGGCGGCCCCGCGACCGAGCGACGCTATCGCGGGCGCACGCTGATCCTCGAGAGCGAGTGGCAGACGTCCACGGGCCGCGTGCGGGTGATCGACTTCATGCCGCCGCGCGGCCGCACTCCCGATGTGGTGCGGATCGTCGAAGGCCTCGAGGGCACCGTCGAGATGGAGTCGCAGCTCGTGATCCGCTTCGACTACGGATCGGTGATCCCGTGGGTGCGCCGGCTCGACGACGAGCTGCTGATCGCGGTCGGCGGCCCCGACGCGCTCACGCTGGTGACACCGGTCGAGCTGCAGCCAGAGGGGATGTCGCACCGCGCCGAGTTTCGCGTGCAAGAGGGCGACCGCGTGCCGTTCGTGCTCACGTGGTTCGCCTCCCACGACCGCAGGCCGAAGCGCGTGGACGCGGAGACAGCGCTCGCCGAGACGGAGCGCTTCTGGCTCGACTGGATCGGCGACTGCCGCTACCGGGGCGAGTACGCGGACGCGGTGCACACGTCGCTGCTCGTGCTCAAGGCGCTGACGTACCAGCCGACCGGCGGCATCGTCGCCGCGGCGACGACGTCGCTCCCGGAGCACATCGGCGGAATCCGCAACTGGGACTACCGCTACTGCTGGCTTCGCGACGCGACCTTCTCCCTGCTCGCGCTGCTGAACGCGGGGTTCAGCGACGAGGCGCGGGCGTGGCGGAACTGGCTGCTGCGCGCGGTGGCCGGAGACCCGGCGAACGCGCAGATCCTCTACGGGCTCGCGGGCGAGCGCCGGATCCCGGAGATCGAGCTCGACTGGCTCCCGGGCTACGTCGGCTCGTCTCCGGTCCGCGTCGGCAACGCCGCGCACGAGCAGTTCCAGCTCGACGTCTACGGCGAGGTGATGGACTCGCTGCACCACGCGCGCATCGCGGGCGCGCACGTCACGGGGCTGGCGTCGGACGACCATGCGTGGAGCCTGCAGCGCACGCTGATGGACTTCCTCGAAGGAGCATGGGAGCACGCGGACGAGGGGATCTGGGAGGTGCGCGGTCCGCGCCGGCACTTCACGCACTCCAAGGTGCTCGCGTGGGTTGCGTTCGACCGGGCAGTCGACACGATCGAGCGGTGGGATCTGCCGGGCCCACTCGACCGCTGGCGGCGCATCCGCCAGGACATCCACGACGAGGTTTGCCGCGAGGGCTTCAATGTCGAGCTGGGCGCGTTCACCCAGGCGTACGGCTCCTCCGAGCTCGACGCGTCCACCCTGCTGATCCCGCTGGTCGGGTTCCTGCCGCCCGACGATCCGCGCGTGGTCGGCACGATCGACGCGATCCAGCGCGACCTCACACGCGACGGGTTCGTCGAGCGCTACCGGACCGACGGACGCAACGAGGTCGACGGGCTCGTGGGCGGCGAGGGCGTGTTTCTGCCGTGCTCGTTCTGGCTCGTCGACGCACTGGTGATGCTCGGACGCGACGCCGAGGCGCGGGCGCTCTTCGAGCGGCTGCTCGGCGTCGGCAACGACCTCGGCCTGCTGTCGGAGGAGTACGACCCCGCGGAGCGGCGGCTGCTCGGCAACTTCCCGCAGGCATTCACGCATGTCGGGCTCGTCAACTCGGCGTACAACCTGTCGATGCACACCGGGCCGGCCGAGCAGCGGCCGTGCCCGCGCTCGGACGGGGCCTAGCGCCGGAGCGCCGGTGCCAGGCACCGTTACGGAAGTGCAACAACTCGTCCACAGCCCTTGCGCCGAGCTGCTCGGGGCAGCATCGTTGCGTCATCCGACGCGCTGGGGTGGGATGCCCTACCGGTGCCAGGCACCGGTGCCTCGGGTACGAGGCTCGTCCACTCGGGACGGGTCGATCAACGATGCCCGAAGTGGTGGGCGCGAGGAAGGTCGCGGACGACCTCGGCTTCGCTCGCCGCCCGGCGGGCGAGCGCGCCCAGTGAGGCGAGCTTCGAGACCAGCAGGTTGATGTTCCGGTCGTGTCGCTCGAGCTTGCCGGTTGCGAGCAGCAGCGGCTCGCCGCGGACGATCGCCCGGTGACACTCGTAGACCGGCGGCGGAACGATCAGGTTCGCCTGGCCGTGCTCGTCCTCGAGCAGCATGAACACGATCCCGTTCGCCGTCGACGGCCGCTGTCGCGCGACCGCCAGGCCGGCGAGCTGGATCAGCGCGCCGTTCGGGAGCTCGGGCAGCTCTGCGCTCGTCGCGACGCCTGCCGGCAGGTGCGGCCGGAGCAGCTCGAGCGGATGCACGCCCACCGACAGCGACGTGTGCCGATAGTCGGCGAGCATCCGCTCCCAATCCGTCTGCTCCGGGAGCTCCGGGATCGCCGCGGTCGGCTCGAGCGGAAGCGCGAGCTGGCGGTTGCCGCCACGGAGGCTCTCCCCCCTCGCGGTGACGCCGAGGCGCCAGAGCAGCTCTCGCCGCGGCCCCCAGTCGTCGCAGGCGCCGGCCGCGACGAGCGTCTCGAGCGTGCCGCCCTTGACCTCGGCGCGCCGGACGAGGTCGTCGAGCCCCGCGTACGGCCGCCCTGCTTCGATCACGGCCGCATCGTCCTCGCCGACCGACTGGACGTACCCGACCCCGACACGCACCGCGCCGTCCTCGACCGTGCAGTGCGCCTCCGACTCGTTGACGTGCGGCGACCGCACCTCCACCCCGCGCCGCTGCGCGTCGCGGACGAGTGACGACGGCGGATAGAAGCCCATCGGCTGCTCGTTCAGAAGCGCGCAGAGGAACTCGGCCGGGTGATAGCGGCGCAGCCAGGCCGACTGGTAGGCGAGCAGCCCGAACGCCGCCGCATGTGACTTCGGGAACCCGAACCCCGAGAAGCCGACGAGCTTGTCGTAGATCGCGTGCGCGGTCTGCTCGTCGATGTCGTTGCCGGTGCACCCGGCGACAAAGCGCGGCCGGTACGCCTCGATCGCCTCCTCGCTCCGCTTCCTGCTCATCGCCCGGCGCAGCCCCTCGGCCTCGCCGACCGAGAAGCGCGCAGCGGCCATCGCGACGTCGAGCACCTGATCCTGGAAGACGACGACGCCGAGCGTGTCGCGCAACGGCTCCCGCAGCGACTCGTGCTCGACCGGCGGCTCGAACGATGGGTCGTCGCGCCGGCGGCGGCGGTGCTCGATGTACGGGTGCACCGCCTTCCCCTGGATCGGGCCGGGCCGGACGAGCGCGACCTGCACCGTCAGGTCGTCGAGGTTCTCGGGCCGCGTCTGCAGCAGGCTCTGCATCTGCGCGCGGCTCTCGATCTGGAACACGCCGACCGTGTCCGCCGCCTGGATCTCCGCGTACACGTCGGGGTCGTCGAGCCGGATGCGCGACAGGTCGATCGTCTCGCCGCGCAGGCGCGCGATCCGATCGACGCACTCCTCGACCGCCGAGAGCATCCCCAGCCCGAGCAGGTCGATCTTCAGGAAGCCCGCGTCACCGCAGCTGTCCTTGTCCCACTGGCAGAGCTGGCGACCGGCCATCGCAGCCGGCTGCACCGGCACGAGGTCGATCAGCGGCCGCGAGGAGATGACCATGCCGCCGGGGTGCTGACTGACGTGCCGCGGCAGCCCGGCGATCTCGCGCGTCAGCCGCCGGAACGCGTCCCAGCGCGGGCCGGAGTGCGTGCCGGGCACGCCGTCGAGCTCGCCCGAGATCCGCGTCGCGTCCCAGCCGTCGGTGACGCGCGCGAGTCGCTCGAGCTCGGCGAACGGCAGCCCGAGCGCCTTGCCGACGTCGCGGATCGCGCCGCGGCTCCGGTACGTCGCGAAGCTGGCGACGAGCGCCGCGTGCCGTCGTCCGTACCGCTCGGTGACGCGAACGATCAGCTTCTCGCGGATGTCGCGCGGGAAATCGAGGTCGATGTCGGGCGCGGCCGCCATCTCGTCGTTGATGAAGCGCCCGAGCGAGAGATCGGACGCGACCGGGTCGACGTGCGAGAGGCCCGTGAGGTAGCAGACGAGCGAGCCGACGCTCGAGCCGCGCCCGCGGCCGGGCGGCAACACGTGCCGCGGGCTGCCCGGGCCGCGCACCTCGTACGCGCACTCGCGCGCGAGCTCGAGCACCTCCCAGTGGAGCAGGAAGAAGCCGCTCAGGCCGAGCCGGGCGATCAGCTGCAGCTCGTCGTCGAGCCGCGCCCGCGCCGTTCGCTCGAGCCCGTTCGCGTTCGCGTAGCGCTCGATGAACGCCCGGTCGCAGATCTCGCGCAGCTGCACGTCGGCGGGATCGGGGCCGTCGGAGAAGTCGGGGTACCGGTAGCCGAGCTCCTGCGTCAGGTCGAACCGGCAGCGGTCCGCGACCTCGCGCGTTCGCAGCGCCGCCTCGCGCGGCAGCCGCTCGAGCATCGCCGACGGCGCGAGCAGCACCGACTCGTGGTTGCCGCGCCGCTCGCGCTCGCTGCCGTCCAGCGACGTGCGGTGGCGGATCGCCACGAGCGCGTCCTGCAACTCGGCACGCCGCACGTGATGCGCGTGCACGTCGCCGGTCGCGACGGTCGGGGCCTGCAGCCGCTCGGCGAGCTCCTGCAGCTGCGCGTTCCGGCGCTCGTCGCCGCGCTCGTACGGGCGCTGCAGCTCGACGTAGAACGCTTCGCGGAACGCGGCAGCGAGCCGCGCGGCTCCGGCGGGATCACCGACCCCGACACCGTGACGCGCACAGCCGGAGAGGCAGACGAGGCCGTCGGCGTGCGCGGTGACGTGCTCGACCGTGGTCGCCGCCGGCAGCAACACCCGGTGCTCCTTGCCCTCGGGGCGTGTGCCGGCGTGCGCGTCGGTGAGGATGCGGCAGAGGTTCGCGTAGCCGCCCTGCGTCTCGCAGAGCAGCGTCAGATGGCGGCCGCCCTCGACCGACACCTCGGCGCCGGTGATCGGGCGCACACCGAAGTGCTTCGCCGCGTGTGCGAACTCGAGCGAGCCGTAGACGCCGTCGTGGTCGGTGAGCGCGAGCGCGTCGTAGCCCAGCTCCGCAGCGCGCGCGGCGAGCTCCTCGGGAAGCGATGCGCCGTCGAGGAACGAGTACGCCGAGTGCGCGTGCAGCTCGACGTACGGCGCCGGCACGGTGCCGGGCGCCTTGGTGCCGGGTAACGGGTCGAAGCGCCGCTCGTCGCCGACGCCGCCCCGGGCCGGGAACGCATCGCGTGCGGCGAAGCTCATAGGATCCACCCATGGATCCGGTGGTCACCTTCCCCGGCGAGGGCGAACGGTTCGAACGGGAGAACCGGACGATCACGATCCTCGTCGACCGGCCCGGGCTGTCGATCTTCGAGATGGCGTTCGACGAGACGTTCGTCGTCGATCCGCACACCCACGACGACCACGACGACGCCTTCCTCGTGCTCGAGGGCGAGGTGGAGTTCACGGTCGGCGACGACACGCTCCGCGCCGGGCCGGGGACGGTGCTCTCGGCCCCGCCCGGTGTCCGTCACGGCTTCCGGAGCGCGGGCGGCCACGCGCGCGTGCTCAACTTCCACGCGCCCGACGCCGGCTTCGCCGCGTTCATCCGCAGCCCACAGGCGGCGTCCTAAGCCAACCGCGCGCCAGGTCACGCGCGCTGAGTGAACCACGCGCCCGCGTCGTCGTCGTGGTAGACGACGGCGTTCTCCCCGGTCTCGAGCACGAGGTCGAAGTAGCGCCGGTGCACGGGCTCGTCGGTCCACCAGCGGTCGACCACGCGCCACTCCTCGCGGACGAGCGCCACCTCCTGGCGGTTCACGCGCCGCGGCGTGCCCCCGGCATGCGCCTCGACGAGCGCGGGCCTCGGGGCGTTCAGTCGTCGCGCGGAACGAGCAGCGCGCGCGCCTCCGGTATGCGCGACCACGGTGCGACCTCCACCACCGTCGAGACCCCGCCCACGCCCACGGACGCCCGCACCTGCCGCAGCCCCTCCCGGAGCCGTCCCTGCAGCACCGCTCCCTCGGCCGCCACCAGCTCGAGTTGCTCGCCCGTGTGCTCGGCGAGCGCCGACACCTCCAGCCGGAGCTTGAGCGCCGGGGCCGGCAGCTCGGCCAGCTTGGGCGCGAGCGCAGCGCGAAGCCGCACCGGGTCGGTGGTCGGCTCGCGGAGCGTCACCGTCCGGCGCCACGAGGCTCCGCCGACGAGCCGCGCCCACAGCGCGAGCTTCCGCGGCGGACGCCCCGCGCGTTCCGGCCGGGCGAGCAGCCGGTCGACGAGCACGGCGAGCCCCCGCCGCAGCGTCAGCTCGTTGCCGATCGCGTCGGGGAACTCGAGCGTCTCGTGGAGGGCTGCGACCGGCCGTCTCGGCACAACCTTCCGGTCTCCCGGCTCCTCACCCCCTGCCAGGCTCCAGGCGCGCCGGCCGTCCGGCCCCAATCGTTCGGCAACGGCGCCACCCGGTAGCCCGGCAAGCTGTCCGATCGTGCGAATCCCGAGCTCCTCCAGCTCCTCGTAGCGATCGCGCTCGAGCGGGAGCAGCTCGAGCGGCAGCGGAGCGAGGAACGAGCGTGCACGGTCGTCCGAGACGATCAACGCCTGCCCCGGCCGGGCGACGCTCGCCGCCGCCAGCGCGGCGAACCGCCGCTCGGCCGCGCCCGCCCGCGCGTCCCAGGCGGTGCCGACCGCCGTCAGCGCCCGCCGGAGCGCCGGCTCGAGCCCGCCGTA
The DNA here is from genome assembly GCA_036557145.1 of Gaiellaceae bacterium. Taxonomy (GTDB): domain Bacteria; phylum Actinomycetota; class Thermoleophilia; order Gaiellales; family Gaiellaceae; genus PALSA-600. Next base: position 25,871 of record DATBIC010000068.1, on the reverse strand, counting down.
CAGGCGCTCGACCCCTCGCGAGTCGAAGTAGACGACGCCCGGGCTGTCGGGCTCGACGGCGAAACCCGCGTCCTCGAGCCGCCGCAGGATCTCCTCCCACGCCTGCTCGGCCGACGCCGGGTCCTGCTCGACCAGCTCGAGCTCCGGGCAGGTCGCGAGCGCCTCCGAGAGGCGCATCCCCGGCCGCACGCCGCGGGCCTCGGCGGCCGCCGTCACCGAGCCGATCAGCGGCTCCGTGCCGGGAAGCGGAGCGAGCGCCGCCGGCCGCGCCTGCACCCCCGGCCGATGCCGGAGCGCAGCCCGCAGATCGAAGGCCGGGATGACGACGATGGCGATCACGGGAACGTATGTTCTACACGAACACCTGTTCCCCTGTCAAGGACGTACGCTCGAACCACGGTGGCGCCGCTTCCCCAGCTCGAGGGCGGGCTCTTCATCACCGACGGCGGGATGGAGACGACGCTGATCTTCCACCACGGCGTCGACCTCCCCCACTTCGCGTCGTTCGACCTCCTGAAGGACGACGCCGGCCGGGAGCTCCTCCGCGACTACTACGCCTCGTACGTCGAGCTCGCGCGCGAGCGCGGGGTCGGCCTCCTGCTCGACACTCCCACCTGGCGCGCGAACCGCGACTGGGGCGAGAGGCTCGGCTACTCGGAGGAGGGGCTCGAGCAGGCGAACCGCGCGGGCGTCGAGCTCGTGGCAGGGCTCCGCTCCGACGATGGGCCGGCGATCGTGGTCAGCGGCTGCGTCGGCCCGCGCGGCGACGGCTACCAGGCGTCGAGCCGGATGACGGCCGGCGAGGCAGAGCGGTACCACATGCCCCAGGTCGCGACGTTCGCGGCGAGCGGCGCCGACCTCGTGAGCGCGCTGACCCTGACCTACGCCGACGAGGCGATCGGCATCGTCGGCGCGGCCTCGAGCGCCGGGATCCCGGTCTGCATCTCCTTCACGGTCGAGACCGACGGCAGTCTGCCGAGCAGCGAGTCGCTGCGCGACGCGATCGAGCGCGTCGACGCCGAGACGGACGGCGGCGCCGCCTACTTCATGGTCAACTGCGCGCACCCGACCCACATCGCGGATGCGCTCGAGGCCGGCGAGCCGTGGATCGACCGGATCGGCGGCCTGCGCGCCAACGCGTCGACGAAGAGCCACGCCGAGCTCGACGCGTCGGACGAGCTCGACGACGGCGACCCGGCCGATCTCGGCGCGTGGTACGCCTCGCTCCGGCCGCGTCTCCCCGGCGTGAGCGTCGTCGGCGGCTGCTGCGGCACCGACCACCGCCACATCGGCGCGATCTGCGACGCCTGGACGGCGGCCGGCGCCTAACCCGGGCGCAGCTCGGCCGCCAACTCGGGGTGGCCGCCGAACTCGGCCCAGCCCCACGCCGGCCCGTCGTGCAGCGTGTCGCGCAGCGACGGATCGGCGCCGGCCGCCACCAGCGCGCGGGCCGTCTCGACCCGCCCCGCCTGCGCGGCGAGCTGGAGCGCGGTCACACCCTCACCGTGGTCGGGGCCGCCGAACGTCCCGCGCCGGTTCGGGTCGGCGCCGAGGAAGAGCAGCCGCCCGACCGCGTCGGCGTGCCCGTTCACGGCAGCCCACGTGAGCGGCGTGCCGCGGTACGGATCGGCGTCGACGTCGGCGCCGAGCGCGACGAGCCGCTCGATCGCCGCCGTCCGGCCGCTCTTCGCCGCCCAGACCAGCGCCTCGTCGAGCACCTCCTGCGGATCGTCGGACGGCTGCCAGGCCGGAAAACCGCCGTGCGGCCGGTAGAAGGACCGGTGCGCGCCGGCGGCGGGGGCTCCCGCGAGCTCGTCGATCAGGTGGACGCGTCCCAGCCCGGCCGCCACGCGGAGGTTCCGTGGGGCGACCCCGAGCAGGTCGACGACGCGGCGGTGCCCCCAGAAGAGCGCCGCGACGAGCGGCGTCCCTCCGTCGCCCCGTGCCGACAGCGTGCGATCGGCGCCGGCGGCGAGCGCGACCTCGGCGAGCGCGCGGTCGTCGCCGTAGCCCGCCTGGTGCAGGATCGTCCAGCCGTAGTCGTTGCCGCGATTGACGTCGGCGCCGCGCTCGAGCAGCAGGCGCACGGACGGCAGGTGGCCGCCGGAGAGGCCGAGCAGGTCGTTCCCGTTCGTGCCGCGCGCGTGGACGAGCTCGGGGTGTTCGTCGAGCAGCCGCTCGACCGCCTCGACGTCGCGACCGCGCAGCGCCCGGTACGCGAGCACGAACGGCGACGGCGGCTCGGTGCCGTCGCGCAGCGCCGCGACGTGCCGTTCCAGCTCCTCCCACGTCGCGAAGCCGTGCCTCCCTGCGAGGTCGCGGCGGGCCTCGGCGACCGGGACGCCGCGCACGCTCGCGATCCCCTCGGCGCGCCCCTCGTAGTAGTCGAGCTCGGTCTCGAACGGCAGCTCGCTCACTCGCGCTCGAGGACGACGACCGGAATCTCCCGCTCGGTCTTCGTCGCGTACTCGTCGTAGTGCGGCCACACCTCGTTCGCCTTGCGCCACAGCCGCTCGCGCTCCTCTCCCTGCGCGGTCGAGGCATGCGCCTTGAACACCTCCGGGCCGACCTGCAGCTCGACCTCCGGGTTCTTGACGAGGTTGCGGTACCAGCCCGGATGCTCCGGCGCGCCGCCCTGCGACGCGACGATCACGTAGCGGTCGCCGTCGCGCGCGTAGATCAACGGTGTCGTCCCGGGCTTGCCCGTCTTCCGGCCCGTCGTCGTCAGCAGGAGGACGGTCGAGCCCTCCTTCCAGTCGTGACCGGTCTCGCCGCCCGTCTCGCGGTAGACGCGGACGTGCTCCTGTCCGTAGGGGAACTGCTGTTGCTCCGTCATGTCGTCTCTCCTTTCACGATCTCGGCCGCCGTCCCGACCATCCGTGCGTAGCGCGGGACGACGTCCAGCAGATCGACCTGGGCACAGAACTCGATGTCCGCCTCGAGGCCTGGCGGACCGTACGTCCGCGCGTTCAGCCCGTCGAGCGGGGCGGGCGCGGCCGCGGCGACGAGCCGGGCGGCGATCGCGGCGTCGGTCGGCTCGCCGCCGAGCCGCGCGGCGATCTGACCGGCGCAGTACGCGTCGTCGAGCGCGAACGTCCCCTTGAAGCCCGAGCAGATCACCGCGACGTCGCCGCCGTGGGCGCGCGCAGCCTCGACCGTGGCGCCCAGGTTCAGCAGCGACCCGACTAGGACGACGTCGCACTGCGCGACCGCGGTCAGGATCGCGCGCGTGCCGTTCGTCGTCGTGAGGATCAGCGTCGAGGCCCTCGCACCTGCGGCGAACTCGCGCGGCGACGCGCCGACGTCGAAGCCGTCGATCACGGTGGCGTTGCGCTCGCCGCCGACCACGGCGCCGTCGCCGAGCTCGGTGCGCAGCGCACGGGCGTCGTCGATCTCTTCGCAGCAGAGGACGCGCTCGTAGCCCGCGGCGAGCGCCTGCGCGATCGTCGACGTCGCGCGCACGACGTCGACGACGATGCCGACCGGTGCCGACGCCTCCTCCTCGGGCGTGAAGGCGACGTGAACACGCACCCCGATACGCTAGCCGCGTGGACGAGCCACGCTATTGCTACCGCCATCCCGACCGCGAGACGGGGCTGTCGTGCTCCGAATGCGGTCGCCCGATCTGCTACGAGTGCATGACACCGGCCCCGGTCGGGCTGCGCTGCCCCGAGCATGCCGGCAAGCAGCGGGTGATCCGCCCGGCGCGGCGGCCCGCCGGTGCGGTCCGCTTCGCACGCGGCGCGGCGGCCGTCACCTACGCGCTGATCGGGATCAACGTCGGCGTCTACCTGGCCGAGCTCGCGATCGGCGGCACCTTCGACGGCCAGAACAACTGGATCTACGAGCACGGCGCGCTCTTCGCCTCGGGGGTCTTCGCGTTCGGCCAACCGATCATGGGCGTCGCGCACGGCGAGTGGTGGCGGCTCGTCACGGCCGCCTTCCTGCACTACGGCCCCATCCATCTCGGCCTGAACATGCTCGCGCTCTACTTCGGCGGCACGGTGCTCGAGCAGGTGATCGGGCACTGGCGCTTTGCGCTGCTCTACGTCGCGTCGGGCATCGCCGGCTCCGCCGGCGCGTTGATCGTCACGCCGAACTCGCCGACCGTCGGCGCGTCGGGCGCGATCTTCGGGGTGTTCGGCGCGTTGTTCGCGCTCGAGCGGCGCGGGATCATTCAGTCGAACGGCCAGATCCTCGCTCTGATCGTGATCAACCTCGTCTTCACGTTCGCCGTGCCCGGCATTTCGATCGGCGGGCACGTCGGCGGCCTCATCGCCGGGTTCGTCCTGATGTACGCGATGACGCACTTCGCGCGCTCGGTCGAGCTGAGCATCCTTGCGGCGACGGCGGTCGTCATCGTCAGCGTCGTCGTCGCGTACTCGCAGGTCCGCGGCTACTCCTGACAGAGAGAGTGAGCGTAGGCTCGACGGAGCTCACCAGGAGCGCAGGTACCGGCTTTGCCGGTGCCGGAGCGGGACATTGTGCGGTGGGTAGGGCCCCCACCCCACCCACCGCGGCGCATCGTCCCGGCGGGATCGCGCTGCGGGCGCCTCCCCCTCGCCGGTCGACGCGAGCCACAGACGTCGATGTGGTCGCGGCAATTGTGACGGACGCCGCCGCGGATTGCAACGTTCGGAACAAGGTGAGCGGATCAGCCGCCGGCGGCGGCGTACGCGCTGCCGCCGACCTCGGCGAGGGCGGCCTGCGCGGCGGCGAGACGGGCGAGCGGCACCCGGAAGGGCGAGCAGCTGACGTAGTCGAGCCCGAGCGTGTGGCAGAACGCGATCGACCTGGGGTCGCCGCCGTGCTCGCCGCAGATCCCCAGCTTGAGGCCGGTCTTCGTCGCCCGGCCCCGCTCGACGGCGATCCGCATCAGGTCGCCGACGCCGTCGACGTCGATCGTCTGGAACGGGTTGTCGGCGAGCACGCCGTCCTCGAGGTAGCGCGTGAGGAAGTTGCCCTCGGCGTCGTCGCGGGAGAACGCGAGCACCGTCTGCGTGAGGTCGTTCGTCCCGAACGAGAAGAAGTCTGCGACCTCGGCGATCTCGTCCGCTCGGAGCGCAGCGCGCGGCACCTCGATCATCGTCCCGACGAGATGCTCGACCCCGGGAGCCTCCTCCGCCCACACCGACTCGGTCAGGTCGCGAAGCCGGGCAAGCTCCTCCCGGAAGCCGACGAGCGGATGCATCACCTCGACGAGCGGCGCCTCGCCGCTCGAGGCAAGCACCGCAGCGGCCGCGCGCGCGATCGCCCGCACCTGCATCTCGTAGATCTCCGGGTACTGCAGCCCGAGCCGGCAGCCGCGCGTGCCGAGCATCGGATTGGCCTCGTGCAGCGCACGGATCCGCGCGCGCATGCGCTCGTCGGTGACCTGGTCCTCCGCCGGCAGGAACTCGTGCAGCGGCGGGTCGAGCAGGCGGATCGTCACCGGCAGCCCGGCCATCGCCTCGAAGATCCCCTCGAAGTCCGACTGCTGGAACGGCAGCAGCCGGTCCAGCGCGGCCTGCCTCCCGGCAACACCGTCGGCGAGGATCATCTCCTGGACGACGGGGAGCCGCTCGTCGCCGAAGAACATGTGCTCGGTGCGCGCGAGGCCGATCCCCTCGGCGCCGAACGCGCGCGCGCGAGCCGCGTCCTCCGGCGTGTCGGCGTTCGCACGGATCCGGAGCCGCCGCACCTCGTCGGCCCAGTCGAGCACCGTCTCGAAGTCCTCGCCGGGCTTCGGCGGGACGAGCGGCACGGCACCGACGAAGACCCGCCCGGTGCCGCCGTCGATCGTGACGACGTCTCCTTCGACCAGCGCCTGCGACCCGATTCTCGCGGTCCCGGCGGCCTCGTCGAGCTGAAGATCGGAGCAGCCGGCGACGCACGGCTTGCCCATGCCCCGGGCGACGACCGCAGCGTGCGACGTCATCCCGCCGTGCACGGTGAGGATCCCCTGCGCGGCGATCATCCCGTGGATGTCGTCGGGCGTCGTCTCGAAGCGGACGAGCAGCACCGGCCCCGACTTGGCGCGCTCGACCGCGCGGTCGGCGTCGAACACGATCCCGCCGCTCGCCGCGCCCGGCGACGCGTTCAGGCCGCGAGCGGCCGGCTCGATCGACGCAGCCGGGTCGATCATCGGGTGCAGGAGCTGGTCGAGCTGTGACGCGTCGATCCGCGCGATCGCCTCGTCGCGCGTGATCAAGCCCTCGTCGACCATCGCCACCGCCGCCTTCAGGGCGGCCGCGGCCGTCCGCTTCGCCGATCGCGTCTGCAAGAGGTAGAGGCGATCGTCCTCGACCGTGAACTCGATGTCCTGGACGTCCCGGTAGTGCCGCTCGAGCCGCGACATCGTCTCGACGAGCTGCTCGTACGCGGCCGGAAGCGTCTCCTTCATCGCCTCGATCGGCTGCGGCGTGCGGATCCCTGCGACGACGTCCTCCCCCTGCGCGTCGGCGAGGAACTCCCCGAACGGCCCGGCATCGCCGGTCGACGGGTCGCGCGTGAACGCGACGCCCGTCCCCGAGCGCTCGCCCTTGTTGCCGAAGACCATCTGGACGACGTTGACGGCGGTGCCGAGCGTGTCGGAGATGCCGTGCGCTCGCCGGTAGACCTGGGCCCGCGGCGTGTTCCACGACGCGAACACCGCCTCGACCGCCCGCAGCAGCTGCGCCTCGGCGCTGTCCGGGAACTCCTCGCCGGCGTCCTCGCGATAGATCGCCCGGAACGTCGCGACGAGCCCGACCAGATCGTCGCCGTCGAGATCGGTGTCGTGCTGCGCGCTCCGCTCGCGCTTGAGCTCCGTCAGCGCGCTCTCGAAGCGGTGCGGATCGACACCCGCGACGACCTCGCCGAACATTTGGATCAGCCGCCGATACGAGTCGTAGGCGAAGCGCGGGTTGGCGGTGCGTGCGGCGAGCCCGGCGGCGGCTTCCTCACCGAGGCCGACGTTGAGGATCGTGTCCATCATCCCCGGCATCGAGATCGCCGCGCCCGAGCGCACCGAGACGAGCAGCGGATCGTCGCTCGAGCCGAAACGCCGCCCGGTCACCGCCTCGAGCCGTGCGACGTGCTCGGCGACCTCGGCCTCGAGGCCCTCGGGAAGCGCCCGCGTCTCGAGGTAGGCGCGGCAGGCGTCGGTGGTGATCGTGAAGCCGGACGGGACGGGGACGCCGAGCTGCGTCATCTCGGCGAGGCCGACGCCCTTGCCGCCGAGCAGCTCGCGCCCCGCGCCTGCGGGGTCGTCGAAGTCGAAGACGTACCGGCTCGCCATCGCGGGACGGGACCCTATCGGCCGCGCGTCCGCCTGGACCGAAACTCGGCGACCCAGGCGAGCGCCCGCAGACCGAACCAGAACGGCGTGAAGAGCCCGTAGAACACGACGAGCGCCGCACCGAGCGTCGCGTACCAGACGCTCCAGCGCCAGAGCGGGACCGGCGGCTTCGGCTTCACGTCCGCTGCTCGACGAGCCGGATGATGCGGTGCGAGATCTCCTCGATCGAGAGCTCGCTGACCTCGAGCACCGGGCAGCCGAGGCGGCGATGCACCTGCGCCGCGTAGTCGAGCTCCTCGTAGATCTCGACGAGGCTGGCGTACTTCCGGTCGCCGCGCATCCAGCGAATCCGCTCCTCGCGGATCTCCGACAGTCGCTGCGCGTCGATCGTCAGGCCGACGATCCGCCCCGGCTCGATGCCGAAGAGCTCGACGGGCGGCTCGATCCCCTTCACGAGCGGCACGTTCGCCGCCTTCCAGCCCAGGTAGCCGAGGTAGATCGAGAGCGGCGTCTTCGACGTACGCGACACGCCGACGAGCACGATCTCGGCCTCGTCCAGGCCGGAGGCGACGCCGTCGTCGAACTTGACGGCGAACTCGATCGCCGACATGCGCTTGAAGTACGCGTCGTTCAGCGGCGGGCGGGCCCGCGGCGTCATGCGGGCCGCCTGGCCGGACACCTTCGCCACGGCGTCGATCGGATGGCCGAGCAGATCGCAGTAGTGCAGCTTGGCGCGGCGGCACAGGGTCCGCATCGTCTCGCGCAGGGCGGGCTCGACGAGCGTATAGACGACGACGGCCGGGCGGCCGCGCATCCGGTCGACGGCGAGCTGGAGATCGGCGACGCTCTCGACGCGCGGATGGCGCACCTCGCGGAACTCCTGGTCCGGGAACTGCGCCTCGAGCGCCTGGACGAGCCGCTGCGCCGTCTCGCCCGTCGAGTCGGAGACGGTGTGGAGCTCGACCGCGTTCACCGGCGCAGGGTAATCGAGTCATGCTGCGCAGGATGAGGGCGCTCCTCCTGCTCGTCCTCGCGCTCGCGTTTCCCGCGGCGGCGCTCGCGTGGGGCGGGTCGTACCCCACCGGCGACGCGGCCGGGACGAGCGTGCAGATCCAGATGTCCGACGCGTATCCCGTCGACGAGAGCGTGCCGCAGGCCTGGGCAACCTTCCTCGGCACGCTCGTCCACGGCCCCGAGCTGGCGAAGCTGACGCTGCGCCTCGCGCCGGTCGACGAGGTGGAGCAGACCTGCGGTGCGGACTCGCTCGCGTGCTACGACCCGAAGTCGGAGACGATCGTCGCGACGCCGGACGACCAGCCCGGCTCGCCGCCGGCCCACGAGATCGTCATGCACGAGTACGGGCACCACATCGCGAACAACCGCTCCGACGCCCCGTACCGCGCCGAGAACTACGGCACCAAGCGCTGGGCCTCCTACGAGAACATCTGCGCCCGGGTCACCGCGGGCCAGCTGGCGCCCGGCAACGAGGGCTTCGACTACAGCGTGAACCCGGGAGAGGCCTTCGCCGAGGCCTACCGCGTGCTCGACCTCACCCGCGAGGGGGCGACGGGGATCGCGTGGACGCTCGTCGAGCACTCGCTCTACCCCGACCCGACGGCGCTGACGCTGCTGCAGGAGGACGTTCTCGATCCCTGGACGGGCCCGACGGCGCGCAGCCTGCACGGGTCGTTCGGCTACGGCACCGCCCGCACGTTCGTCGTCCTGACGCCGCTCGACGGCACCTTCACCGCGCACCTCCACGCCCCCTCGGGCTCTCGGATGAGCATCGTCGTGTCGGACGGGACGAACGTGATCGCGCGCGGCCGGAGCCTGCGCCTGAACGTCTGCGGGGAGCGGCGGCTCGTCCTGCGCGTCGTGCGTCCCTCGGGCCGCGGCGGCGCGTTCTCGGTCGACGTGACGAAGCCGTGAGTCAGGCGCGGTCGCCGGCGCGCTGGATCTGCGCGAAGTCGCCCAGCCGCCCGAGCGCGTCGCGGACGTCGAGCAACAGCCGGAGGCGGTTCGCCCGGACCGCGGGGTCGTCGGCCATCACCAGGACGTCGTCGAAGTAGCGGTTGACGTGCGGCGCGAGCGCGGCCGCGGCTCCGAGTCCGTCGTCGACCTCGATCGTCGCGCCGTCGAGCGCCGCCGCTAGGTCGCGCTCGGCTCCTTCCTCGAGCAGCGACGGGTCGACGGCGGGCGCCGCCTCGGCCTCGGCCCGGCCGGCAAGCCGGTGCGCCCGTTCGAACGCGGTCTGCACGGCTTCGAACTCCTCGGTCTGCTCCGCCCGCGCCAGCATCCGCGCCTGCCGCGCGACACCGGCGAGATCGGACGCCGCCGACGCCCGCGCCGCGCGCACGAACTGCACCGGCACGTCGAGCAGGCCCTCGAGCCGCTCCTCGACGAAGTCGCGCACCTCACCGGCGAGCAGCTCACGCGGCACCACGACCCCGCCCTCCACCGCGAGCCGGCAGAGGCCGATCGCGGCGCGGCGCAGCCCGAACGGGTCGCGAGAGCCGGTCGGGCGCTTCCCGAGCCCGAACACGACGTTCAGGCTGTCGAGCTTGTCGGCCGCCGCCAGCAGGGCCCCGGCCCGGGATTGCGGCAACGGACCGCCCGAGCTGTCCGGCCGGTACTGCTCGTCGATCGCACGGACGACGTCCGGCGACGCTCTCGCCAGGCGCGCGTAGGTCGCGCCGATGTGGCCTTCGAGCTCCGGGAACTCGCGGACGAGCTCCGACGCCTGGTCCGCCTTCGCCAGTCGCGCGGCCTCGACGGCGTTCTCGTCCCCCCCGAGCGTCTTCACGAGGTCGACGAGGCGGTCGGACTTGTCGGCGAAGGTGCCCGCCCCGCGCAGGAAGGTGATCGACCGGAGCCGCTCCGCCAGCCCCTCGATGCCGACCTCGACGTCGCGCCGGTAGGTGAACTCCGCGTCCTCGAGCCGGCCGCGCAGCACGAACTCGTTCCCGGCGCGCACGACGTCGGGATCACCGCCGTTGGCGACGAACGCGAAGCGGTTGCCGCCGAGCGGGAAGTACCGCTGGTGCGACTGCATCGTCGTGATCACCACGCGCTCCGGCAGCTCGAGGAACCGTGCGTCGAACGAGCCCTCCTGGACGCGCGCCTGCTCGACGAGGTAGACGACCTCGTCCAGCTTGTCGCCGGGATCGCTCCACAGTCCGAGCGCGTCGAGACCCGCGACGATGCGCTCGTAGCGCACGGCGCGGTCGGGCTCGACCCCCACCGCCCGCAGCGTCGGCAGGTACTCGGATGCGGTCGGCACCTCGACGCGGCCGGGCGAGGTGAGCCGGTGCCCGTACGAGTAGCCGCCGGTCTCCACGTCCTCGAGCGCGACCTCGATCGTCCGCTCGTCGAGCTTCGCGCAGACCCAGCGGACCGGGCGCGCGAACCGGAACGCAGCGCCCCAGGTCATCGACTTCGCGAACTGCAGGCCGCTGACGATCGCCGCGAGCCGCTCGGGCAGGGCGTCCTCGACGGCGACGCCGGGAACCTCGATGCCGAGGAACCCGTCGCGCACGGTGAGGTCGCCGACCTCGACGCCGTGCCGCCGCGCGAACCCGGCCGCGGCCCGCTCGCGCAGGTTCTCGGGCGGGCCCTGCACCCAGGTGTCCTCGGTGCGCTCGGGCACGGTCGCCGGGAACGCGAGCCTGCGCGGGCCGATCCAGAGCTCGTCGGGGGTCACGCCGAGGTGCTCCGACGCGAGCCCCGGGAGCTGGAGCCCCGCCTCCATGCACGCCGCCGCCGGCAGCTCCTCGCAGCCGATCTCAAGCAGCAGCTTCGGCATGAGCCTCCTGCTGGCCCAGGTACAGCTGCGCGACGTCGCGCACGAGGTCGCGGATGCGCGCGATGTACGCGGCGCGCTCGGCGACGGAGATCGCCCCGCGCGCGTCGAGCAGGTTGAACGCGTGGTTCGCCTTCAGCACCTGGTCGTACGCGGGCAACGGCAGCTCGAGCTCGACGAGCGCACGGGCCTCGTCCTCGTACTCGCCGAAGCGGCGCGACAGCACGTCGACCGGTGCGGCCTCGAAGTTGTAGTGCGACCACTGCCGCTCGTTCTCGCGGTAGACGTCCTCCCACGTCACGCCCTCCGCCCACACGAGGTCGAAGACCGTCGGCATCCCCTGCGCGACCATCGCGAGCCGGTCGAGGCCGTACGTGATCTCCGCCGGCACGAGATCGAGCTCGAGCCCGCCGAGCTGCTGGAAGTACGTGAACTGCGTGATCTCCATCCCGTCGCACCACACCTCCCAGCCGAGGCCCCACGCGCCCACGGTGGGCTGCTCCCAGTCGTCCTCGACGAAGCGGATGTCGTGCCGCGTCGTGTCGAGGCCGATCTCGGAGAGCGACGCGAGGTAGAGGTCGAGCACGTCCGGCGGGCTCGGCTTCAGGATCACCTGATACTGGAAGTAGTGCTGGAACCGCATCGGGTTCTCGCCGTAGCGGCCGTCGAGCGGGCGGATCACGGGCTCGAGGTACGCGGTCTTCCACGGCTTCGGGCCGAGGCTGCGCAGGAACGTCGCCGGGTTCATCGTCCCCGCGGCGACCTCGGTGTGGTACGGCGTCAGCAGCACGCACCCCTGCCCGGCCCAGTACCGCTCGAGGGCGAGGATCATCTCCTGGTACGTTCGCTGCGCCATGAGCGCCCATCGTACGGACCGTTGGCAACGCCTGTCATTCAGCTCCGACGCGCTGGCGGGGAACGCGCTCGGCGATCCGCACGAGCGTCCGCTCTGGATATGGACGCCGGCAGACACCGCGCGCCGATATCCGACCGTCTACGTGATCCAGGGGATGACCGGCATGGTCGACGCCTGGTTCAACGTCTCGCCGTGGACGGAGTCGTTCCCCGACGCCGTCGAGCGGCTCGCACCCGACGCCGTCGTCGTCCTCGTCGACGCGTTCACGGCCGTCGGCGGGTCGCAGTTCATCGACTCCCCCGGCACCGGCCGCTACCACACCTATCTCTGCGACGAGATCGTCCCCTTCGTCGACGCGACGTTCCCGACGCTCGCCGACTCGCGTCACCGCGGCATCCAGGGCAAGTCGTCGGGCGGCTACGGCGCGATGGTGACGCCGATGCTCCGCCCCGACCTCTTCGGTGCGCTCGCGACGCACGCCGGCGACGCCGCGTTCGAGCTCTGCTATCAGGCTGAGTTCGCACCGACGGCGCGTGCCCTGCGCGACAAGTACGAGGGGTCGTTCGACGTCTTCTGGCGCGACTTCCGCTCGGGCCGGCCGGTGCTCTCCGATCCAAGCGATCCGGTCCTCGTGAACACGTACGCGATGGCGGCCGCGTACTCCGCGAACGACGACGGCTCGGTCGACCTCCCGTTCGACGTCGCGACCGGCGAGCTCCGTCCCGACGTGTTCGCGCGCTGGCTCGAGTGGGACCCGGTGCGGATGGCGCGCACACCGTCAGGCGCCGAGGCTTTGCGCGGGCTGCGCGGCATCTGGATCGACGCCGGCAAGAGCGACGAGTACTTCCTCGACCTCGGGGCGCAGGCGTTCCGTGAGGCGGTGAGCGAGGCAGGCGTGCCCGACGACGTCGTCCAGTACGAGCTGTTCGACGGCAAGCACGGCGGGATCACCTGGCGCTATCCGCTCGCGCTCTCCTGGCTCGTCGAACGGCTGTCGTAGCCGGGGCTCGGGGGCCGCTCCATCACCTTGAAGTTCGGGGTCTCGAAGCCGAGCTTCCGGTAGAGCGCGTGCATGTCGGTCGTGTGCAGCAGCCATCGCCGGTCGGCGAGCGGCGACCCGTCGATCATCTCGCGCACGAGCGCCTCGCCGAGGCCGCGACCGCGGTACTCCGGCAGGAGGTAGACGTCCGCGAGGTACACGAACGACACGCCGTCGGACGCCGCGCGACAGAAGCCGACCTGCCGGTTGCCGTCGTAGAGGCCGACGACGCGCGCGGCATCGTCGATCAGCCGGTCCTGCGTCTCGCGCGGGCGGCCGGCCGCCCAGTAGCTCACCTCGGAGAGAAAGCGGTGGACCTCGACGCGGTCGATCCGGTCCTTCGAGTCGTCGAGCTCGAGCCCCTCCTCGAGTTCGCGCTTCACGCCGAGAGCGTCCTCAGGCGAAAGCCTCCGTGCTCTTCGTAGGACGAGGTGACGACGGTGAGCGCGTCGCGACGGGCGCGATCGGACAGCGACGCGCCGACCGCATCGGCGAGCGGCGTCGACAGGAGCTGCTCGATCGCGGCGAGCCCTTCCGGGGAGAGCGCGAGCGCACCCGACGCGTGTGCTCTGCACACCGCACCGCCCGCGCGGGCCGAGAACGCCACGAGCTCGTCGGCGGCGCCGCACTCGACGCAGCCCGTCAGGTGCGGCAGGTAGCCGGCGAGCCAGAGGAGCTTCAGCTGGAACGAGAGCGCGAGCGGGTCGACCGCCGGCCTCGACTCGGCGACCGGGGCATCGTCGAGGAGATCGAGAAACCGCTCGAGCGCCGTGAACGCCCGGTCGTTCGGCTCGGGCTCGCCGTGCAGCCGCAGCATCGCCTCGGCGCCGATCAGCCCGACGTTGAGCCGGTACGGCTCCTCTCGGATCGCGTGGTGCGAGCGCTTCAGGTCGACGCCCGTGATCGTGAGCAGCTCGCCGCCGCCCTGGTGGAGGAGCAGCTCGACGTGCGAGAGCGGCTCGAGCCGCGCGCCGAACCGCGACTTCGTCTTGCGCACGCCCTTGGCGATCGCCCCGACGCGGCCGCGGTCGGCGGTGTACAGGTGCAGGATCCGGTCGGCCTCGCCGTAGCGCAGCGAGCGCAGCACGATCGCGTCGGTCTTCGAGGCGCGCCCGGCCATTCGGGCCAGTCTAGGGGCGTGTCCGGAGAGTGGCCAGGCGCTGGCAGGTGGGGCAGTACCAGGTGCCGCGCCCGGCGACGCGCGTCTTGTCGATCGGCGTCCCGCAGCGCTCGCACGGCTCGCCACCGCGTCCGTACACCTTGAACTCGTGCTGCATCGATCCGCTGCCGCCGTCCGGGAGCGTGTAGTCGCGGAGCGTCGAGCCCTGCCGCGCGATCCCCACCTGCAGCGCCTTCCGGATCCCGCGGCGAAGCGCCTTCACCTCCTCGAAGTCGAGCGATGCAGCCGGGCGAAGCGGGTGGATGCCCGCACGCCAGAGCGCCTCGTCCGCATAGATGTTCCCGACGCCGGCGACGGTGCGCTGGTCGAGGATCGCAGCCTTCACGGGCGCCTTGCGACCGGCGAGCCGCGCCGCGAGATCGCGCGAGCGAAACGAGTCGAGGAGCGGCTCCGCGCCGATTCGCGCCGCGAGGTACGGGTCGACCTCGTCCGGTTCGAGCAGCAGCCACGTGCCGAAGCGGCGGACGTCGCGGTAGGCGACGTCCGACCCGTCGTCTAACCTGACAACAGCTCGGCGGTAGGGATCGTCCGGCAGCGCTCCCGCCTCGCCGTGGCGCAGCGACCCTGTCATCCGGAGGTGAATCAGGAGCGCACGACCAGACTCGAACCGAACAATCAGATACTTGCCGCGGCGCTCGAGCGACGCGACGCGCTCGCCCTCGAGCTCACCCGCGATCTCGCGCGGGTCGAACGGACGCGTGAGACGCGTGTCGGAGATGGCAACGCGGTCGAAGCGGCGACGCTCCAGCAGCGGAGCGAGCCGCCGGCGCACCGACTCGACCTCGGGCAGCTCGGGCATGCCCGCACGCTAGCCGGGCGCACGACCGGGCCGAGACGTGCCTAGGCGACGACCTCGAGCAACACGGGCCGCTCCGGGGGCGCCTCGGGCCCGATCTCGTACGCGCGGAGCAGCTCGTCGGCGGCCGTCGCGGCTGCGTCGTCGTCACGTGCCAGCACGCGAGCGAGCGGCTCGCCGGCCTCGACGGCATCGCCGCGCTTGGCGAGGCACAGCACGCCGACCGCATGGTCGATCGCGTCCTCCTTCGTCCGGCGTCCGGCGCCGAGATGCATCGCCGCGTTGCCGACGGCAACCGTCCCGATGCGGCGGACGAAGCCGGCGACGGGCGCACGGACGTCGAGCTCGACCGGCGCGATTGGCAGCGCGCTCTCGTCTGCGACCCCGCCCTGCGCCTCGATCCAGCGGCGCCACGCCGCCTCGGCCGTCCCGTCCTGGGCGGCGGCCTCGGCGCGGCGGCGACCCTCGGCGGCGTCGATGCCGAGATCGGAGAGCGCGAGCAGCCGTGCGCAGGCGTCGAGCACCAGCTCCGAGAGGTCTTCGGGCCCGCGGCCTCGGACGGTGTCGAGCGCCTCCTGCACCTCGACCGCATTCCCCACGGCGGACCCGAGCGGCTGGTCCATGTCGGTGAGCAGGCACACCACCTCGCGCCCGGCCTCGCGCCCGAGCGAGAGCATCGCCTCGGCGAGTCTGCGGGCGTCGTCGATCGTCTTCATGAAGGCGCCGTCGCCGACCTTCACGTCGAGGACGATCGCCTGCGCGCCCGCAGCGAGTTTCTTCGACATGATCGAAGCGGCGATCAGCGAGAGCTGGTCGACGGTCGCCGTGACGTCTCGCAGCCCGTAGAGGAGCTTGTCGGCGGGAACGAGATCGCCCGTCTGGCCGACGATCGCGAGCCCGACGTCTCGCACCTGCGCGACGAACTCCGCCAGCCCCAGCTCGGTGCGATAGCCAGGGATCGACTCGAGCTTGTCGAGGGTGCCGCCGGTGTGACCGAGGCCGCGGCCGCTCATCTTCCCGAAGGGGACGCCGCAGGCGGCGACGATCGGGCCTACCGCGAGCGACGTCTTGTCGCCGACACCGCCCGTCGAGTGCTTGTCGACGACCTTGCGTCCGAGCTCGGCGCCGAGATCGATCGTCTCGCCGCTCCGGATCATCGCGTCCGTGAGCACGTACGTCTCGCGGGCCGAAAGGCCGCGGAAGAACACCGCCATGCAGAACGCCGCCATCTGGTAGTCGGGGACCTCGCCGCGCGCGTAGCCCAGGATCAGCTCGGCGAGCTCGGCGTCGGGCAGCTCCTGGCCGTCGCGCTTGCGCTGGATGAGCTCGGTGACGCGAATCACTTCGTGGCCGTGAAGACCGCGCCGCGCGAGTGCACGTGCAAGGGGAGCGCCACGTTCTCGGGGACGGGCTGCGTGTCCGTGATCATCGAGCGCTGGTAGTCGACGAGCGTCTGCCGGTCACGCACGGTGGCGACCGCGACCACGTCCTCTCGCTCGACGACAGCGAAGTGGCGCTCGAGTGACGCGTGCCCGTTCTCCGCATTGAACGTCCACTGCCGCGCGCTTTGCGGATAGCCGATCAGGTCGAACACTTCCTCGCAGTGTCGTTCCGAGTTCGTGTTGGCGACGAGACGGCCGCCGGGCTGGAGGACGCGCGCGAGCTCGCCCAGGGCCTGGTGGACGTCGTCCACGTGATAGAGCATCCACGCGGCGACAGCCGTGTCGAACGCGCCGTCCGCGAACGGCAAGTCCCGGACGTCTCCGACTCGTGCGTCGAGCCCGCGCGCCGAGGCCAGCTCGACCATCCGCTCCGACTGATCGACGAGAACGACCTCGCAGCCGAGCTCGGCGCGGATCCGCGCCGAGAGCCAACCGTCGCCGCCGCCCACCTCGAGGACGCGGCGGGGCCGGCACGCGGCGATCGCGCTCCAGAGCACCTCTTTCGGGTCCGGCCCGGTCAGGTCGCGCCAGAGCGCCACGCGGGCGTAGAGGTTGCTCTCCGTCGCGTACTGCTCCCGGACGAGCTCCGGGTCGTCGATGCGCCGCGTCAAGGGTCGACGATCGGCCGTCCGGGCACACCGCGGGGCGCCGGCCCACCGCCCAGCCAGGCGTTGACGGTGGCCCCGACGTCCGCGAACTCGCCGTCCTCGTGCACCCGCCCGGCAGCGTTGCGCCCCTCGACGTACGCGAGCAGGAGCGCGAACTCGCGCGAGTGGTCGGTCGACGGCGTCGTCGGGTCGCAGCCGTGGTCGGAGGTCACGATCAACAGATCGCCGGGTCGCAGCGCGTCGAGCAGGTCCGGGAGCCGGCGGTCGAAGTCCTGCAGGCAGCGGTGGAAGTTGACGGGATCGTTGCGGTGACCCCAGAGCATGTCGGTCTCGACGAGGTTGGTGAACACGAATCCGTCGTCGACCGCCCGCAGCAGCTCCTCCGTCTTCTGGATTCCCTCGACATTCGACCTTGTCGGGAACGCGTCGTCGATGTCGACGTGCGCGAAGATGTCGGGGATCTTGCCGACGCCGTAGACCTGCTTGCCCGCGGCGCGCACCTGCGAGAGGTAGTTCGGCCGCCTCGGCTCGAGCGAGAAGTCGTGTCGGTTCGGGGTCCGCTCGTATGCCCCCGGCTCGCCGGTGAACGGCCGTGCGATCACCCGGCCGACCGCGTGCTTGCCCGTCAGGATCTCGCGTGCGACACGACAGCCCGCGTAGAGCTCCTCGAGCGGGATCGTCTCCTCGTGCGCGGCGATCTGGAAGACCGAGTCTGCGCTCGTGTAGACGATCCACTTTCCCGTCTTCTGGTGCTCCTCGCCGAGCTCCTGGATGATCTCGGTGCCGCTCGCGGGGCGATTCCCGAGGACGCCGCGGCCCGTGCGGTTCATGAACGGATCGATCACCTCGTCCGGGAAGCCGAACGGGTACGTCGGCATCGCCTGCGGCGTCACGACGCCCATCAGCTCCCAGTGACCGGTGGTCGTGTCCTTCCCCTTCGAGCGCGCGAGCAGGCGCCCGGCGACCGCCGGTGCGCCGGGCTGCGGCGCGCAGCCCTCGAGTGGCTCGACGTTTCCGAGCCCGAGCGCCTCGAGCGTCGGCAGGTCGAGGCCGCCGACGGCACGGGCGACGTTGGCCAGCGTGTTCGAGCCTTCGTCGCCGAACTCCGCAGCATCCGGCAGCGCCCCCGCCCCGACGGCGTCCAGCACAATGACGCACGCGCGCGGCACCGGGCTATCCTACTTCCGTGCACGACGTGCTCGGACTGATCGGGATCGCGGCATTCGTCGCGTTCATCATCTCGCTGGCGGCCGCTGTGACGTGGGTCGTCGTGAAGCTCTTTCCCGCGAAGACCTGAGCCGCGCGGTCACACCGCTGCGAGCGGGAGCACTGCGTCGAGCCGCGTGTACTCGAGCCCGTGCGCCTCGGCGACGGCCTCGTACGTCACCTTCCGCTCGATCACGTTCACGCCCTTCGCCAGGCACGGGTCGGCCGCCACGGCGTCGCGCAGCCCGTGGTTCGCGATCGCCTCGACGTAGGGCAACGTCGCGTTGGTGAGCGCATGCGTCGAAGTGATCGGCACCGCGCCCGGCATGTTCGCGACGCAGTAGTGGATCACGTCGTCGACGACGTACACGGGATCGGCGTGCGTCGTCGCGTGTGAGGTCTCGAAGCACCCGCCCTGGTCGATCGCGACGTCGACGACGACCGCGCCGGGCCGCATCGAGGCGATCATCTCGCGCGTCACCAGCTTCGGCGCCAGCGCACCGGGGATCAGTACTGCGCCGATCACGAGGTCGGCCTGCGCGACCGCCTCGGCGACCTCGAGGAACGAGCTCATCAACAGCGTCACGCGGCCCGACAGCACCTCCTCGAGATGCCGCATCCGATCGATCGAACGTTCGAGGATCGTGACCTGCGCGCCGAGCCCGAGCGCGATCACCGCCGCGTTGTAGCCGACGACCCCGCCGCCGACGATCACCACCTTCCCCGGCGCGACGCCCGGGACGGCGCCGAGCAGCAGCCCGCGCCCGCCGCGGGGCTTCTCGAGGAAGTGCGCTCCGGCCTGCGGCGCGAGCCTGCCCGCGACCTCCGACATCGGCGCCAGCAGCGGCAACGCTCGGCCGACCTCGACGGTCTCGTAGGCGACGGCCGTGATCCCGGAGCGGACGAGCGCCTGGGTGAGCGGCTCGTCGGCCGCGATGTGCAGATAGGTGAACAGGATCAAGTCCTCGCGCAGGCGCGCGTACTCCGGCTCGATCGGCTCTTTCACCTTGAGCAGCAGATCGCTCGTCTGCCAGACGTCGTCGACGGTGGCGATGCGCGCGCCGACGCGCGTGTACTGGTCGTCGTCGAAGGCGCTCCCCAGGCCGGCGCCGGCCTCGATCGCGACCTCGTGCCCGTGGTTGATCAGCTCGAGCGCGCCCGCCGGCGTCAGCGCGACGCGGTACTCGTCCGGCTTGATCTCCTTGGCGACGCCGATCCGCACGGTCGCGAAGCCTATATCGAGCTACGCGAGGGCGGCGTCGACGAGAGCCAGCGTCACGTCGACCATCGCCTCGAGGTCGGCGACGGCGATCCGCTCGGCGGGCGTGTGGATGTCGGTCATCCCGTTGGCGAGGTTCACGACCTGCAACCCGCGGTCGTTGAACACGTTGGCGTCCGCCGCGCCGCCGGACAGCTCGTAGCTCACCGGGTGGCCGCACCGCTCGAGGGCGGTCGCCGCGAGCCCAACCGCGCGATCGCTCCGCGCGAACCGGTAGCCGCGATAGCTCTTGCGCACGACCGTCGACGCTTCGCACTCGGCGACACCGGCCGCGAACGTGACCGCGTCCTGCATCTCCTGCACCAGATCGGCGAGACGGCGTTCGTCGTGCGACCGGGCCTCGGCGACGAACGTGCACCACTCGGGGACGATGTTCGTGGCCGTGCCGCCGCTGATCGTGCCGACGTTCGCGGTCGACAGCTCGTCGACGCGGCCGAGCCGCATCTCGGAGATCGCGCGCGCCGCGGCCGCGATCGCGGACCGCCCCTCGTCGGGATGCATGCCCGAGTGCGACGCACGGCCGTGGAACGTCACCTCGAGCGACTGCGAGAACGGCGCACCGAGGATCACCGTGCCGATCGGCGCCGCCTGGTCGTACACGTAGCCCATCCTCGCGTGCAGCCGCTCGTGGTCGAACGCGAGCGCGCCCTCCAGGCCAACCTCCTCGCGAGGGGTGAAGAGCAGCTCGATGCCGGCGTGGGGCCGGCTCTCGGCGAGCACGCTGCGCGCGGCCTCGAGCATCGCCGCGACCGCCGACTTGTTGTCCGCGCCGAGGATGGTGCCGGCCGCGTTGTGCACGATCCCCTCCTCGACGACGGGCTCGATCGCAGCGGTCGGCGGGACGGTGTCGAGGTGCGCGCAGAAGAGCAGGGGCTCGCCGGGTGCGTTCCCATCGAGCCGCGCGTACACGTTGCCGGCGTTCGAGCCGATCGCCGGCCCTACGTCGTCTTCGTGGGGCTGCAGCCCGCAGTCGGCGAGATAGCGCAACACGAGGTCGGCGACGGCACGCTCGTCGCCCGGCGGGCTCGGCACCGCCGCCAGCTCGGTGAAGAGGTCGAGGACGCCCGGCGGCACGGCGCGCTACGCCACTTCGGCGTGCGTGCGTGCGCGGGCGCGATCGCGTGCGGCCGCGACGAACCCGTGGAACAGCGGAGCCGGGCGCGTCGGACGCGACTTGAACTCGGGATGGAACTGCGACGCCACGAACCACGGATGGTCGGGCAGCTCGACGATCTCGACGAGGCGCCCCTCCTGGAACGTCCCGCTGATCACGAGCCCGGCATCGACGAGCTGCTGCCGGTAGGCGTTGTTCACCTCGTAACGGTGGCGATGCCGCTCGGCGATCATCTCCTCGTCGCCGTAGACGTCGCGCGTGCGCGTCCCCTCCGCGAGCTCGACGGCCTGCGCGCCGAGGCGCATCGTGCCGCCGAGATCCTCGATCTCCTTCTGCTCGGGAAGCAGGTCGATCACCGGATGCGGCGTCTCCGGGTCCATCTCGGTGGAGTTGGCGCCGTCGAGCCCGGTGACGTGGCGGGCGAACTCGGACACGGCGACGTGCATGCCGAGGCAGATCCCGAGGTACGGAATCCCGTCCTCCCGCGCGACCCGGCAGGCGAGCACCTTGCCCTCCCAGCCGCGCGAGCCGAAGCCGCCGGGGACGAGCACGCCGTCGACGCCGGCGAGCTCGGCGCGCGCCTCGTCGATCGTCATCTCCTCGGCGTCGACCCAGCGCACGTGCACGCGGCAACCCGTCGCGATCCCGGCGTGCTTCAGCGCCTCGTGCACCGAGAGGTAGGCGTCGTGGAGCTTCACGTACTTCCCGACGAGCGCGATCTCGATCGACGCGTCGCGCTCGTTGATCCGCTCCGTCAGCTCGAGCCACTCCTCCAGGTCGGGCGGAGGGGCGTCGATCGAGAGCTTGCGGCAGACGAGCTCGTCCAGCCCCTGGTCGTGGAGCGCGATCGGCACGAGGTAGACGTCGCGCACGTCGGGGTTCGTGATCACCGCATCGACGTCGACGTCCGCGAACAGCGCGATCTTCTCGCGGATCTCGCGCTGCAGCGGCTCGGTCGAGCGGCACACGAGCACGTCTGGGTGGATACCGATCCGGCGGAGCTCGTTGACCGAGTGCTGCGTCGGCTTCGTCTTGAGCTCGCCCGCCGTCTCGATGAACGGCACGAGCGTCACGTGGAGATAGAGCACGTTCTCCGGGCCCGCCTCGCGGCGGAACTGCCGGATCGCCTCCAGGAACGGCAGCGACTCGATGTCGCCCACCGTCCCGCCGATCTCCGTGATCACGACGTCGGTGTCGGTCGCCTCGGCGACGGACCGGATGCGCGACTTGATCTCGTTGGTGATGTGCGGGATCACCTGCACGGTCGAGCCGAGGTACTCGCCCTTCCGCTCCTTGCGCAGCACGCGGTCCCAGACGGCGCCGGCGGTGTGGTTCGCGGCGCGCGACAGGTTCTCGTCGACGAAGCGCTCGTAGTGGCCGATGTCGAGGTCGGTCTCGGCGCCGTCCTCGGTCACGAACACCTCGCCGTGCTGGAACGGGCTCATCGTGCCCGGGTCGACGTTGATGTACGGGTCGAACTTCTGCACCTGCACCTTCAGCCCGCGCGCCTTCAGCAAGCGGCCGAGCGAAGCAGCGGTGATTCCCTTGCCGAGCGACGAGACCACGCCGCCCGTGACGAAGACGTACTTGGGGGTCACGGCGTCTCCGATCCCGTTCGACGCCGTCCGCCCGTGTACAGACCCACGGAGTGCAAGCCTAGCAGTGCGCCCACCGGCCCGGCATCGTACGGGCCGCGCAGGACGGCGACCTCCGCGTTACAGGTTGGCGGCCGTCTGCACGAGGTCGTAGAGGCGCTGCAGCGGGCGCTCGGCCGACCCGCGACTGACGGAGACGGTCACGCGCGTCCGTTCGGGGTCGACGGCCTGCAGCGACACCTCGGCGTCGAGCTTCGTCTCGAGCACGTGCCAGGCGAAGCGCTCGTACGGGTCGATCGCCCGCACGATCAGCAGCGTCTCCCGGGAGCGCCGGCCGACGAAGACGTTGTGCGAGGCGACGATCACCTTCCAGCGGGCGCCGGGCGCGAAGCCGCGTCGGTCCGGCTCGACGCCGGTGATGCCGGGCCACCAGTCGGGCAGGTGATACGGCTCGGCGATGAACGCCCAGACGTCGGCGCGCGGCGCCAGCAGCTCGCGGGCGGCCGTCCTCACCGCCGTTCGTCGAGCGACGCCAGGAACTCGGCGCCGCCGAGCATGCGCTCGAGCTCGTCGCGGCGCTCCGCGTCGTCGAGCGCGTCGATGTGCGTCCGCGTCGGGTCGCCGACGGCCTTCTCGACGCGGAAGTGGCGGTCGGCGAGGCTCGCGATCTGCGGCAGGTGCGTGATCGTGATCACCTGCGCGCGGCCGGCGAGGCGCCGCAGGGTCTCGCCGACGGCGTGGGCGGTCGTCCCGCCCACCCCGGCATCGATCTCGTCGAAGACGAGCGTCTCCCCGCCGGCGACGGCGGCCAGCGCCAGGGCGATCCGGGACAGCTCGCCGCCCGATGCGGTCTCCGACACGGGAGCGGGCGGCAGCCCCGCGTTCGGCCGGATCAGGAACTCGACCTCGTCGGCGCCGGTCGGCCCCGGCTCGCGCGGACGGAGCTCGACGTGGAACTCGCCTTCCCCCAGGCCGAGCCCGGCCAGCTCGGCCGCGACCGCTTCGGAGAACGGGGTCGCGGCGGCGGCTCGGGCGG
Source organism: Gaiellaceae bacterium (assembly GCA_036557145.1). GTDB lineage: Bacteria > Actinomycetota > Thermoleophilia > Gaiellales > Gaiellaceae > PALSA-600. Next base: position 2,663 of record DATBIC010000068.1, on the reverse strand, counting down.
CCGTCAGTCCCTCGTGGATCCGCCCGACCTCCGTCTCGGCCTTCTCGAGCTCGGCGGCGGCGGCCTCGACGGGGTCGTGCCCCTCCTCGAGCGCGGCGAGCTCCGTGCGCGCCGCGACACCGCGCTCGACCAGCTCGGCGTAGGTCTCGACGCGGAAGCGGCGGCGCAGGCCCGCGATCCGGTCGAGCTCCTCCTCGGCGTGCTCGAGCCGCCCGGGGTCCGCCTCCAGCGACGTCAGGACGCGGCGCAGCTCGGAGGCCGTCTCCCTGAGCTGAAGCTCCGCCTGGCGCAATACGTCGCCGGCGGCGCGGAGCTCGGGCTCCAGGTGCTCGACAGGCTGGAGCGCACGCTCGGCGGCGGCGACGAGATCCGACGCGCCCTCGCCGTCGTCGGGCGCCAGCGCCGACGCTCCCGCCTCGGCAGCCGACGCCAGCTCGGCGATGTGGCGCAGCCGCTCGCGCTCGATCCGCAGCTCGTCCTCCCGGCCCGGGGCGAGCCCTTCCGTGTCCTCGGCGAGCGCGCGCAGCTCCGCCAGGCGCGCCTCTACCCCCGCCGCGTCCTCCGTCAGCTCGCGGTGCCGACGGCGTGCCGCCTGCAGACGCCGCCACGCAGCCCGCGCGTCGCCCAGGTCGAGGCCCGCGAAGCCGTCGAGCGCCCCGAGGCGGTAGGCGGCGCGCGCGAGCCGGCGCTGCTCGAACTGGCCGCTCATCGCGACGAGCGCTTCCGCCGCAGCGGCGACGTCCTCGCGCGCGGCGGCTCTCCCCCACGCGTAGGCGCGCGTACGGCCGTCGGCGAAGACCCGCCGCGCCAACACGAGCCCGTCCTCGCCCTCGGGGCGAAGCTCGGCGAGGGGCCCGAGCTCCTCGTCCGCGGCCGCGTCGAACTCGGCCTCGACGTATGCCTCGTCGCCGGCCGCGCCGATCAGCGCCGCGTCGCCGCGGGCGCCGAGCAGCAGCCCGAAGGCGCCGGCGAGGATCGTCTTGCCGGCGCCCGTCTCCCCCGTGATCGCGTTCAGCCCTTCGTCGAGCTCGAGCTCGGCGTCCTCGATCAGCACCAGGTTCGAGATCCGCAGGCGTCGGAGCATCCGTCGAATGCTACGGAGGGCGCCTGCCGTCGCTCATCGGCCGAAGGTGGCGGCGTACCGGCCGAAGAACGTCACCTCGGGCAGTGTCGCGAGGAGGCTTCGCTCGGCGCCGACGTGCACCGTCGCGCTCGCGCCCTCGGGCAGCGGGCCGACGCGGTGGCCGTCGGCGAGCACGGTCGCCTCGAGGCCGTGCGTCCGGTTGGTGATCTGAAGCTCCGGCCCACGCGGGACGACGAGCGGCCTGAGGTGCAGCGTGTGCGGCGCCACGAACGTGAGCACCATCGCGTCGATGCCCCAGACGAGTACCGGGCCGCCGTTCGAGAGGTTGTAGGCGGTCGAGCCGGCCGGCGACGCGCAGATCAGGCCGTCGCACGGCTGCGTGCCGAGATCCTCGCCGCCGATCGCGTAGCCGAGCTCGACCATGCGGCCGAGCGTCCCGCCGGCGACGACGACGTCGTTGACCGCGACGCGCGTGACGTCGCCGAGCGAGACGTCGAGCGTCGAGAGCTCGATCGCGCGGTACTCCCCGGCGAACACGCGGCGGATGTCGTGCTCGAGCTGGTCCGCCGTGATCGCGGTGAGAAACCCGACGCGCCCGTAGTTGACGCCGATCACGGGGACGCCGGTCCCGAGGAACCGCGTCAGCGCACGCAGCATCGTCCCGTCGCCGCCGAGCACGATCGCGATGTCGGGCTTGGTCTCGGCCCGCTCGTCGACGACGAGCGCGACGCCGTCGGCGGCGGCGGCCGCCTCGAGCCGCTCGAGCGCGCCGGCGACCGCGCCCGCCGAGGGGTTCGTGACGACAGCGGCCGTCCTAACCGACGGCATCGGCGATCCATCGGTCGAGCTCGGCGGGGACGACGGGGCGTTCTCGGTCGACGAGGTGGAGGACGAACTCACGGTTTCCCTTCGGTCCGGGAAGGCCGGAGTCTACGACCCCGAGCGGCTCGCCTCGCTCCCGCGTGAGCGCCTCCGCGACCTCGCGGATCACGCGGGCCTGGACGGTGTGGTCGCGGACGACGCCCTTCGGGGCCTCGCTCCGTCCGGCTTCGAACTGCGGCTTCACGAGCACCAGCGCGCGCCATCCGGGCGCGGCGAGCCGCAGCGCCGGCGGCAGCGCGATGCGCGCGGAGATGAACGAGACGTCGCAGGTGACGAGCTGCGGCGGGAACGGCAGCTCAGCGAGCGACCGGGCGTTGACGCGCTCGAGCACGATGACGCGCGGGTCGCGCCGGATCCGGTCGTGCAGCTGGCCGTAGCCGACATCGAGCGCGACCACACGCGCCGCGCCGCGCTGCAGCAGGACGTCGGTGAAGCCGCCGGTCGAGGCGCCGACGTCGAGGCACTCGAGCCCCGTGACGTCGAGCGCGAAGGCATCGAGTGCGTGCGCGAGCTTGTGGCCGGCGCGCGAGACGTACGGCGGCGGCGCCGCCACCTCGAGCTCGACGTCCGGAGCGACCTGCTCGCCGGGCTTCGAGTGGCCGCGCACGAGCCCGGCGAGCACGAGCGCCTGCGCCTGCGCGCGCGACTCGGCGAGGCCGCGCTCGACGAGGACGACGTCAAGCCGCTGCTTCGGCAC
>DATBIC010000067.1:0-13183 GCA_036557145.1 Gaiellaceae bacterium | reverse complement strand
GCTCGTCAACGCCGACTGCATCTTGGTCGGCGAGGAGCCGCGCATCGCCGCGCACCGCGACGAGATGCGGCGGCGGCTGTCGGCCGCGGTCGGCGGCGGCGAGGTGAACGTGCGCGCGACGACGACGGACGGGCTCGGCTTCACCGGCCGCGGCGAAGGGCTGGCCGCGCACGCCGTCGCGCTGCTGACGCGGGCGTGATGGAGCTCGTCCGGTACGCCGACCGCCCCGACCTGGCCGAGATCAGGTTCGAGACGCTGTCGGCTCGAACGTTCCCGGAGTTCATGCATCACAACCAGACGGGCACGCGCTACTGGGGTCGCCTCGTCACCGAGCATCCTGACTTCCAGCTCGCGCTCGTCGACGACGGCGACCTCGTCGCCGAGCTGCACTCGCTTCCGCTCGCGTGGGACGGCACGCTCGGCGACCTGCCCCCGGGGTGGGACGGCGTGTTCGAGCGCTCGTTCGAGAGCGGCCGACCACATGACTGTCTTGCCGCGCTCGCGATCTCTGTGCTGCCGGCGCGTCAGAGTGAAGGGCTCGCAGCGCGCATGATCGAGGCGATGCGCGACGCAGGCCGCGCGCGCGGGCTGCGCGACCTCATCGCGCCGGTGCGTCCGACCTTGAAGAACCGCTATCCGCTGACCCCGATCGAGCGCTACGCCGACTGGCGGCGGGAAGACGGTTCGCATTTCGACCCCTGGGTGCGTATTCACGAGCGCATCGGCGGCGAGATCCTGGCCCCGGTGCCCGACTCGATGCGGATCGAAGCGCCGTCGGCGGAGTGGGAGGAATGGACGGAGCTGCGGTTCCCGGACGACGGCGACTACATCGTCCCCGGGATGCTTGCGCCGCTGCGCATTCGGGAAGGCGTCGGCGTTCACAGCGAGCCGAACATCTGGATGCGGCATCGGATCGCGTCGTCCACCGAGTCGTGACCGCCTCTCCGTCGGTCGCGGTACCGCCGGGCGCTACACGGGCAATGAGGCTGTTCCGTCGCGTAGCACGACGAGCCCGTCGCGCGCGAGCGACGCGACCGCCTCGCCGTCCGCCGGGTCTTCGCCTGCCGCGACGGCGCGCAGCGCGAGCGCGCGCCGCTGGCGGAACGAGCCTTCGTACGGGCTCTGCTTGCGGAGCGGCTCGTAGCGCGAGCCGCGCGAAGGGCATCGCGTGGCGAGCGGGCACGCGTCGCAGCGAGGGACGCGGGCGAGGCAAATCGTCGCGCCGAGATCGAACAGCGCCTGCGCGCACGACGCGTCGAAGGCGGCGCCGGTGCGCTCCTGCACGCGGCGGACGTTCGTGTCGACGGGCAGCGCGTCGCGTCCGAACGCGAAATTGCCGATCGCGGCCGCGGTGTAGGGGCCGACACCGGGGAGCTCGGTCAAGTCGTCGGGCCAGCCGTGCTGCGCCACGCGCGTCGCGGCGCGGTGGAGATTGAGCGCGCGGCGGTTGTACCCGAGCCCCTGCCACTCGACGATCGCGTCCCCTGCCGGCGCGGCGGCGAGCGCCTCGGCCGTCGGCCAGCGCTCGAGCCAGCGGCGCCAGCGCGGGACGACGCGCTCGACTTGCGTCTGCTGCAGCATCACCTCGCTGACGAGGATCGCGTACGGGTCGCACGTTTGGCGCCACGGCAGGTCGCGCCCGTTTTGGCCGTACCACGCGAGGAGCAGCCGGCGCACGAGTGCAAGCCTAGATGCGCGGTCAGCCCACCTCGAACGCCGGGAGCGGCACGCGACGCGCGCAACTCGTGTCGAGACCGCGCGCGCTCGCGGCCGCGACGAACCGAGCGACGAGCTTCTGCACGCACTCGTACGCCATTGCACCATGGCCGGCCCCGGCGACGACGACGAGGCGGCCGTTCGGGAACGCCTTCCGCCAGCCGGCGAGGTTTCCGACTGGGTCGAGCGGGTCGGCGCCGCCTGCCAGCAGCAGCACGGGCGTCGTCGACACCGTGTCGCTGGCGCCGCCGGCCGCGACGCGGCCCTTCGGGACGACCCGGCAGGCGCGGCGGAACAGGAGGGCGCGTGCGACCGCGGCAGGAGCCAGATAGCTGCCGCTGCCGTCGCGGGCGGTCGAGGCCGCGTCGAATGCGGCCCACGGCTCCGAGCAGAGGATCACCCAGAACGTCGCGAGGCGCGCACGCGCGTCGAGACCGGGCCCGACGTCGTCGACGTACGCCTGCCCGAGCGGCGTGTAGTCGCCGTGCGCCGCCGCGTCGATCACATAGGGGATGGCCGCTGCGCGGTCTGGAGTCTGCGAGAGCGCGTCGACGGTCCAGGCAACGTCGTCGGCGTGGAGGACGACGGTTCCCGACTGCGTGGCCACTCGGCGCGACGGTCGCATGAGCAGCTCGGCGAGCTGGGCCCGCGTGTGCGGATAATCGTGGTGGCACGTCCGCGCCCGTGCGCACCGCGCGAGGAGCAGGTGGAGCGCGTGCTCCGCGTTCCGCGGCGAGAGGTCGTACACCCGAGCGCTCGGGAGCGAGCCGCTGTCGAGCACGACGCTGCGAACCGAGCTCGGATAGGCACGGAGAAACGCCTGTGCGAGGGTCGCGCCGTACGAGCCGCCGTAGACGTCGATCTTCCCGTAGCGAAGCGCGCGGCGCACCGCCTCGAGGTCGTCTGCCGAGACACTCGTCGTGTCGAGGCGCGGGTCGCCGTGAAGCTGCGCGAAGCAGCGGTGGAGGTAGCCCGTGACCGCGGCCGTGTCGGTGGCGCGGACCCGCTCGTCGGGACAGGCGAGCCGCGCCGAGCCGCCGGTGCCGCGCTGGTCGACCATCACGATGTCCCGCCGCCGACCGACCTGCGCGAACAGCTCGTTCACCTCGATCGCCGAGGCGGTCGCCGCGACGCCGGGGCCGCCCTCGAGGTAGAAGAGCGCCCCGGCAGCGGGGCGCACGACGGCCGGCAGCACCGCGACGTGGAGTGCGATCGTCCCGGCATCCGGCCTCGCCGGGTCCTCGGGGACGGCCACGCTGCCGCACTGCGCGGCCACGTACCCGCCGTAGGTGCACGGCGCGAACGACGCCTCGGCGCCCGGCGCGCGCGAGCCCGGACGCAAGCCGAGCCAGAGCGCCGCGCTCGTTCCCACGACCGCGACGGCCACGGCCGCCCAGAGGGCCGGCCCCCGTCGGCGAGGCGGTCGCCGCTTCAGCCGCCACTGTCGTACGAGAGGGCTCGGGGAGGGCTCCACTGCGCGCTCGCCGCATCGTAGGCCGAGGCGCTGCCGCCGGCACGTGCGAGCCCGTTTACGCTTCGCGCAGCGGCTGGCCGACGATGACACCGCCGGTCGGCGGTGCGGGCTGCCGGATCAACGCCACGCGTATCGCCGTCCCGTTGTGATGGCCGGGCTCGATCAGGTAGTCCGCGATCACCGTCATGTCGTGCACGATCGCGTCCCGGAGCAGCGCGAACATCGCCTGACGCGCCGGCAGCTTGTCGTCGTTTCGAAGCTGGAAGCCGTACGAGCCGTCGTCGAGCGCGTTGAGGATGAAGACGGCTTCGACGTCGAGCTCGTCGTCCGGCGGTCCGTAGCCGGTTCCGAGGTCATGGGCGCGGAGGAACACGAGCTTGCCGGTCTTTTCGAGTAGGTCGGGCACGGGCGCTCCTTATGGGGTTGCGACGCGGATGATCTCGCCGACCCGGGGGCCGGTCTTGGTGTAGTCGAGTCGGATTGGCCGCTCGGTGACGAACGCCGAGCGGAGGAGGTCGAACATCTCCGTCCTGGTCGGCTGCTCCGAGTCCGCGCGGAGCTTGAAGCCGAACGCGCGACCCGGCTGCTCGGCGAGCAGGACGATGACTTCGCAATCGAGGAAGTTCGGCGGCTTTCCGTAGCCGCTGCCCAGCTCGTGCGCACGAAGGAAGGTGATGTGGCCGACGGTCTCGACGAGGCTGCCGACGGCATCGTCCGTGTACACCTCGTACGCGCTGCGTCCGAACGTCGCCGCGCGCAAGACGCCGGTCGTCGGCTGGACACGAAGTGCACGGATGTCGGCGGGCGGCATCCCGTTGCTGTAGCTCGTCCAGACGGGCGCGTCGGTGTTCGACTGCGCTTGGCCGCGGAAGACGCCCCGCCACGTGCCGGCGTAGAGCGTGAACGGCACCATCGCATCCACGGCGAGCGTGCGGACGAACAGGTCGCCCGACAGGCCGGCTGCAATCGGTGTCGCCTCGAGCAGGGCGGGCGCCGGAGCGTTTCGGCGGAAGCGGTAGATCCTGTCGTCATCCCATCCTCCGAACGCCCCATACGCGAGATTCGTGTCGTTCGGGTCGATCACGAGGTCGAGGCAGGCGGCGCCGTTCGGGTGCGAGAAGACGAGCCCCCAGCCGCCGCTGCCGCCCACGGCGGCGTAGATGCGGCCGCGCGCGGTCGCCGCGTAGTACGTGTCCGAGCTCGGGTCGACGGCAGACCGCAGGACGGAGTCGTTCGGCGAGTCGGGTGGAGTGAAGAGCGTCGTCCACGGCGTCCCCGGCTGCTGCGTCGACCAGAGCGACGTGCAGCTCGCGAGCAGGATGTTCGTCTGCTTCGGGTGCACCTGGAAGTGGAGGTTGAAGCAGACGGGGCCGTCCGGCAGCCCCGTCGCGATGTTCTGGAACGAGCCGCCGCCGTCGGTGGACTGGGCGATCGAGATCGCGTACTGGTTCATCGCGTACATCACGCTGTCGTTCGTCGGGTCGATCGCCACCGTCGCCCCGTCGCCGCCGAGAATCTCGCGCCACACGGTCGAGCTGCCGTCGTAGAGCACGGTTCCGTTGTCCTGCGTCCCGGCGATCGTGATCGTCGGATCGGTGGCGGCGACGGCGAGGTCGTAGAGCAAGGCGTTCTCGAGGCCCTCGCCGATGAATTGCCACGAGTCCGCGCGGTTCGCCGAGCGGTAGATGCCGCCGTCGCACGCGGTGTAGATGACGGCGGGGTCGGTCGGATCGGTGGCGAGAAAGTGGTGGTCGACGTGCGCGCCGGGCTTCATCGTCCAGGTCTGGCCGCCGTCGTCGGAGCGGTAGAAGTCGACGCCGGCGAGATAGACGGTCCCGGCGTTGGCCGGGTCTGCGCCGACGAGCGCGCTGTAGACGGGCGGCGTCGACCGGAGCTCCCAGGATGCGCCGCCGTCGGTGGACCGGTAGACGTCCGCCTCGAGATGGCGTTGCAGCCGTGCGTAGATCGTCGACGGGTCCGCGCTCGTGAGCGCGACCTTGACGTCGTTGACGTTGACGAACGCGAGGCTGTTGATCGTGGTCCCGGGCGTCGTGAGGTTGGTGAAGCCCGCGTCGCCGCTGAAGCCGCCGTCGGTGCTCCGGTAGATCCCGTCGGTGGGGATGCCGACGTAGACGACCTCGGGGTTCGTCTGGTCGAGGACGAGGTGCGATGCGTTTCCGAGCTTCGTCGGCTGCCAGTAGACACCGCCGGTGTTCGACATCCAGCACACGCCGTTGGCGCGGAAGTGCAGGATGAGCGGCTCGGTGGGGTGGACGATCAGATCGGTGACGGCGGGCGTGGTGCCCGACGCGCCGAGGCCGACGCGCTGCCAGCTCGCGGCGCGGTCGTCCGACCGGTACAGCTGGTTCGCCTGCAGCAGCGCGTAGACCCTGTTCGGCGTCGACGGGTCGCACGCGACCGCGGCGACCGCGAGGTCGGCGGGGAGGCTGTCTCCGACGACGAGCCAGCTGCCGCCGCCGTCCTCGGTCTTCCAGACTCCGCAGAACGGCGACGAGACGTAGATCACGTTCGTGTCCGCCGCGTCGATGGCGATCGAGAAGAGCACGCCCGTCGACGCACCGCCCATGCGCGTCGGCCCGAGCCCGACCCACTCGCCTACCGCTGGGGCCACACCCGAACTCCACGGCTACACCGACTCGACACCATCGCCCTCCACGTCGCAACCGTCCGAAAGGTCCCGGCCGCAGGCGAGCCTTCAGTAAGCCATCCTCCTGCGGTCGCCGGGCGCTGTCAAGGACACGCACAGCGCGGCTGCTTGACCCGCAGCCGATCCGGAGAGAGACTGTTCGGCGAGACGGACTGACTGAGATGCAACTGGACAAGCCCACGTTTCGCTTCCTGCTCGCGGTCGTGGCGGCGTCCTTGTCGGCGTCGCTCGCAGTGCTCACCGTCGTCTGGTCCGAGTGGATCGAGGCGCTCACCGGCCTCGACCCCGATCACGGGAACGGGTCGGCCGAATGGCTCGTCGTGCTCGCGCTCGCTCTCGTCGCGGTCGGCGCGACGGTCGTGGCCCGCGGCCAGTGGCGGCAGCGTCACGCCGCCGCGGCGGTCGGTAGCGCCTGACGCCGGCGCATACGCGTCAGAGCTCGGCGCCGTGCCAGCGGAGGTCGCGGCCGCCGACCTCGATCGGTTGCATCGGCGTGGCGTCGCCCTCTTCGTGCGCGGGCGCCCAGACCCCCCACGACCGCCGGTAGTACATGAGCGGCGCGAGCCCGTGCTCGAGCGCGCCGCCGTCCTCGACGGCGCCGATCAGCACGACGTGGTCGCCGATCTCGAGCTCCTGCTCCGTCCGCACCTGCGCCCACGCGAGGATGTCCTGCTCGAGCAGCGGCAGGCCGCTGCCCGTCCGCCGCCAGGCGACGCGCCCGAACTTGTCCTCGGCCTTCGACGCGAAGAGCAGGCAGAGGTCGCTGCGGCCCGCGCGCATGAAGTTGACGACGAACCGCTTTTGCGCGCGCACGACCGGGAGCGTGCGCGACGCGAGGTCGAGGCAGACGAGCAGCGTGGGCGGGTCCGACGACACGCTGGCGAGCGCCGTCGTCGTCAACCCGTACGGCGTGCCGGTCCCGTCGGTCGTGGTGACGATCGCCACGCCCGACGGGAAGGACGCCATGATCTCGAAGAACGCCTGGCGGTCCATCGACCGCTCGTCTCACGCCGCGGCGCCCGCGGCCCGGCGCTCGCCGGCGAAGTGCGGGATCACTGTATGGGCGAAGAGCTCCTGGTTCTTGATCGCCATCCAGTGCGGTGCGCCGCCCGCGTTGACGGTGATGCCGATCTCGGTCAGGCCCTCGCACACGCTTCGCGTCGACTCGATGCGCTCGATGATCTGCGCGGGCGTGCCCACCCAAACGTAGTCGTCCTCGATCAGCGTGTCGTACGGGATCTCGGTCAGCGACTCCATGATCCCGGCGGCGTAGAACCCGTAGCCCGCCTGGTTGAGCGCGTCCGTCGGCGGCTTCGGCCATTCGGTGAGCGGCGAGGCGTTCCCGTCGATGAAGCCCTTGATCCAGCTCTCGGCCTCGCGGTGCGCGGTGTCGCCGTCCTCGTCGAGGTGGCAGGCATGGATCCAGACGATGTCGGGCTCGGTGCCGTGCTCGGCGCAGGAGGCACGGTAGAGGTCCATCTGCTTCTCGAGCGCCGCGTAGGGCAGGAGCGGCGGCACCGCGACGCCCCAGCCCCGCTCGGCGGCGAGCGTGTACGTGCGGTCGGAGGTGCCCCCGAGGTACACACGGTACTTGCGGTCGACGAACGGGACGACGTGCGAGTCGGGAACGTGGAAGTACGTTCCCTCGTGCGAGAAGCGCTCGTTCTCGAGCGCCTTCAGCAGCAGGTCGACCGCCTCCTCGTACCTCGGCCGCGCGTGCTCGTCGAGCGGCTCCCCGGCCGGGAGCGGGATCCAGCCGTGCCCGCGCCCGACGCCCCACTCGTAGCGGCCGCCGGTGAGGATGTCGGTCGCGTGGATCACGCCCGCCAGGATCGTCGGGTTGTGGTACGGCAGCGCGTGCAGCATCGTGCGGAAGCGGATGTTGCTCGTGCGCTGCGCGGCGGCGGCGAAGAGGGCGGTCGGGTTCGTCGAGACCGAGAACTTCGGGAAGAAGTAGTGCTCGATCACCGCGTAGGCGTCGTAGTCGAGCCGGTCGGCGTTCACGATCTGCTCGAGGACCTCGGCGTAGAGCTGCTCGGCCGGCTTGCCCGGATGCAGCTGGAGCTCGGAATACAGGCTGAACCGCATCGTCCCGTCCTTTCTCGAAGCGCCGTGGAGATGGGCAGGGTCGAGCGAAAGAAAATCAAATGTCAAACGGGTTCGCTCGAACAGCTACAACAGGCCGTGCAGCGTTTCGAGCCGTCCGCGGGTGCGCTCGTCGCTCGGCGTGTACGTGATGATCCGCGTGCCGAGCCGGCGGTCGAGCCACAGGTACGTGAAGTCGAGCTTCAGCAGCCCGACCTCCGGATGTCGGATGCGCTTCGTGCGCCCTTCCGGCGCCTGGACCTCGTGCCGGTCCCAGAGGGCCGTGAACTCGGGCGACGCGCGGTGCAGGCGTCCGAGGAAGCGCTTCCATGCCGGCTCGGCGACATGCTCGGCCATCGCGGCGCGGTAGCCCGCAACCATTCGGGCCGATGCGTCCTCCCAGTCGACGACGACCTTGCGCCACCCCGGGTCGGTGAAGATCAGCCAGAGGCAGTTGCGGTCTTCGAGCGGCAGCTCCGCGAAGTGCGGGAATGCGCTCAGCCAGGTGCGGTTGTAGGCAAGGACGTCGTAGCGGCCGTTGAGCGCCAGCGCGGGATAGGGGTCGAGCCGATCGAGGATCGGCTGCACCGTCGGCGCGACCGCCTGGCATTCGTCGGCCACCGTCGTGTCGGCGGCGCCTGCAAGCGTGAAGAGGTGCGCCCGCTCGTGCGCGTCGAAGCGGAGCGTGCGCGCGATCGCATCGAGCACCTGAGGCGACGCGTGGATGTCGCGGCCCTGCTCGAGCCACGTGTACCACGTCACACCGACGCCGGCGAGCTGAGCGACCTCCTCGCGGCGGAGGCCGGGCGTGCGGCGCCGGCGGGAGCGGATCAAGCCGACCTGCTCGGGCCCGATGCGCTCGCGGCGGCTGCGCAGGAACGCGCCCAGCTCACCCCGGCGGATCGAGCCCGCGTCGAGTGCCGGAAGCGGCGCAACGGCTGCCATGAGCTCAGTATTCCCGCTCCGGCCGAGCCGGGCGTAGTGGTGTTGATACCCGGATAACCACGCTCTGGTACCGGGTTACAGCTCTCAGGCAGTGTGGGTGTCGTGGCACCGAGATCCAACCTCTCCTCGATCGGCCTCGCGACCGTGCTCCTGGGCGCGTTCCTCTCGATCGCCGACTTCTTCATCGTCAACGTCGCACTGCCGACGATCGATTCCCGGCTGCACGCCTCGACCGCGACGCTCGAGCTGGTCGTCGCCGGCTACGGCGTCCCGTACGCGCTCCTGCTCGTGCTCGGCGGGCGGCTCGGCGACCTCTACGGGCGGCGCCGGCTGTTCATGCTCGGCATGGCGTCCTTCACCGTCTTCTCGCTGCTGTGCGGGCTCGCTCCGACCGCGGGTGCGCTCGTCGCCTTCCGCGGCCTCCAGGGCGCGTCGGCGGCGCTGATGGTGCCGCAGGTGCTGGCGACGATCCAGGCGAGCTGCGCGGGCGAGCGCCGCGCGCGGGCGCTCGGCCTGTACGGCGCGACCGCCGGCATCGCTGCGGTCGTCGGCCAGGTGGCGGGCGGAGCGATCGTCTCCGCCGACATCGCCGGCGCGAGCTGGCGCCCGATCTTCCTGGTCAACGTGCCGATCGGCCTCGTCGGCCTCGTGCTCGCGTGGCGGACCGTCCCGGCCACGCACTCCAGCGAGCCCGCGCGCCTCGACCCGCTCGGCACGGTGCTGCTGGCGGTGGTCGTGCTCTCGCTGCTCGTTCCGTTGACCGAGGGCCGCGCGCTCGGCTGGCCTGCGTGGAGCATCGCGCTGCTCGCGCTGCTCGTGCCTGCCGCGGTCGCGTTCGTGCTCGTCGAGCGCCGGCTCGAGCGGGAGGGCCGGCATCCAATCGTGCCGCCGTCGCTCGTCCGGCTGCCGGGCATGCACCGCGGGCTCCTGATCGCCGCACCCTTCTTCGCAGGCTTCGGAGCCTTCATGTTCGTCAGCGCGCTCGTCCTGCAGCGCGGCGCGCACCTCGGGCCGCTCGGCTCGGGGCTCGCGCTCGTCCCGATGGCCGTCCCGTTCCTGCTGGCGTCACTGGCCACCGCGAGGCTGCTCGCGCGGTACGGGCGGATCGTGATCTCGGTGGGCGCGGTGCTGCAGGCGGTAGGCCTCGCGTTGCTCGCGTTGACGGTGTTCGCCGAGTGGCCGCACCTCGACGCGGTGAACCTCGCGCCGGCGATGATCGTCGCGGGGTTCGGCCAGGGCTTGATGATGAGCCCGCTCTTCGGCGTCGTGCTCGCCGGCGTGCCGGCGGCGCGGGCCGGCGTCGGCAGCGGCATCCTCGTCACGACGCAGCAGACGTCGCTGGCGCTCGGGGTCGCGGCGCTCGGAAGCCTGTTCGTCTCGCTCGCGGCGCCGACGTCGCTCGGGATGCGCGGCGCCTTCGCCGTCGTGCTCGCCATCCAGATCGCAGTCGCGCTCGCCGTTGCCGTCGGCGCAACGATGCTCCCCGTTCCAGCGCGGCAGACGCGGGAGCCGCAGCCGGCGCCGCTCGAGCCGGTCGCAGAGCTCGCCGCCTAGGGCGGCGGATCGACCGTCGGCGGCGCGCTGCGGCGCTCGGATCGCCACGTCACGACACCGACGCCGAAGAGCACGACCTCGACGACGGTGATCGCGAGGCGGTTCAGGAGCGTCGCGCCGAGCGCGGGGCCGGCGGTCGTGATCGCAAGCAGCAGCCCGTACATCGACGCCTCGCGCGCGCCGAGCCCCGACGGGACGAAGATCGCGAGCACGGCGACGATCGCGCCGACCGCCGAGACGCCGCCGAGGTAGGGGATCGTGCGCAGGCCGGGATCGGTGCCGAGCGAGCGGAGCAGGAAGTACACCGCGAAGCCGCCGATCAGCCACGTGCCGCAGTAGAAGAGCAGCAGGCCGATCATCAGCGGGAACGGCAGCGGGTCGACCGCCCCCGCGCCGAACGGGCGGAGCAGGCGGTTGCCGATCGGCCGGAAGATGCGCGGGTGGAGGAGGAGGCCGCACAGGATCGCGAACAGCACCAGCGGGAGCAGCGGCGCGTTCACTCCGCGCACCCAGGCGAGGCTGACGACGAAGACGACCACGCCCGAGATCGCCGAGAGCGCCGCCTCGACGAGGATCGACGCGAGGATCGTCGGGGTCTCGGTCACGCCCGCCGACTTGCGCAGCGCGACCGTCCTCGCCGCCGGCGTCCAGAGCCCGCCGGGCAGGTACTTCGCGAGCATCGAGACCATCTCGGCCTGCAGCGCCGGGCGGTACGGCGTGTGGACGCCCCAGGCGTCGAGCATCCTGATCCAGCCCAGGATGAACACGAGGTAGTAGGCGGCGACCGCCGCGAACGCGACAGCCACGTATCCGAGCTGCGCGTGCTCGAGCAGCGGCGCGGCCTTCGACCACTCGCCGCGCACCGCCCACACGCAGAAGACGATCGTCGCGGTGACGATCGCCGCCTGCAGCGCGAACGACACGCGCTTGTGCGTGCGCAGGTACTCCACGGCGGCGCGCGCGCGTCCGACGATCGCGACATAGCTGACCCCCGCCATCCGCGGGAGTCTGCCGGTCGGAGGTGTCAGTCCGACAGGCGAACGCCGAGCCAGAGGCCGGCGATTCCGCCGAGCGCGGCGCAGCCGAGGCCCGCGAGCCCCAGTCCGTTGTTGCCCCAGAGCGCCGGCGCGAAGCCGCCGACGAGCGTTCCGAACCCGGCGCAGAGCATGATCAGCGAGCGACCCATCGCCTCACCATGGACCGATTACGCTCGCGGTTGTGTTACGCGTTCGTTTCGCACCGAGCCCGACCGGGACCCTGCACGTCGGCAACGCGCTCTCCGCCGTGGCGAACCGGACGTTCGGCGACTGGCTGCTCCTGCGGATCGACGACACCGACCCGGCGCGCAACGTGGACGGGGGCGAGGCCGCGATCCTCGCCGACCTCGCCTGGCTCGGCGTCGAGTGGGACGACGGCCCCGTCCGGCAGAGCGATCGCGCCGCCCGCTACCTGGAGGCGGCCGAGGCCGCGCGCCTCGACCAGCGCTTCGACGGGGTCATGTTGTGGCGCGACGACGGGTCGCCGACGTTCCACCTGGCGAGCGTCGTCGACGACCACGATTTCGGGATCACGCACGTCATCCGCGGCTCCGACCATCGTGCGAACGAGGAGCTGCACGCCGCGCTGCATCGCGCGCTCGGCTTCGATCCTCCGGAGGTCGTCCACCACGGCCTCGTCGTCGGCGCCGATGGGAAGAAGCTCTCGAAGCGCGCCGAGGGCGCAACGGTTGCGTCGCTGCGCGATGCCGGCTATCCGGCCGAAGCGGTGCGCGCCTACCTGCTCGAGCTCGGGCTGCCGCGGCACGACGTGCACCTCGATCTCGAGCGCGTCCGCTCGCTGTCGGTCGACGCCCTCGATGCGCTGACGGACGACGAGCTGGCCGAGCGTGCAGGCGTCCCCGTCGAGGCGGCGCCGCTGCTACGTGGCGCGCACGACCTCGTCGAGGCGCGGGGACTTGCGGCCGCGGTGCTCGACCCGCCAAGTAACAGTCTGTTACAAGCACGCAGTTCCGAGACGCTGGAACGGTTCGTCGAGCTGCGCACGCCGCTTCCGGACGTGCTCGACAAGGACGCTGCGAAGAGCGTGCTGCGCGAGCTCAAGGCCGTCGGCGGCGACCTGCGCGGGCTGCGCGAGGCGCTGACGGGGCGCGACCGCGGGCCCGAGCTGTGGGCCGTCCTGCGCGCGCTGCCGCGCGACGAAGCGATCCGCCGCGCCCGTCTAACCTAGGCCGCGTGCGCCTGTTCGACACGTCGACGCGCTCGCTCGTCGAGCTGCCTCCCGCTCCCGGCCCGGTGCGCATGTACTTCTGCGGGCCCACCGTGTACGCGCGGGCGCACGTCGGCAACGCCCGGCCGTTCCTCGTCGGCATGTGGCTGCGCGCGTGGCTGCGCGAGACCGGCTACGACGCGACGCTCGTCCACAACATCACCGACATCAACGACAAGATCTACGACGCGGCGCCGGGCAAGAGCGCGGAGCTCGCCGCGCGTGCGACCGCGTGGTATCTCGAGGACACCGGCGACCTCGGTCTCGGGCAGCCCGACCACCTCCCGCGGGCGACCGCGATGGTGCCCCAGATCGTCGCCTTCATCGAGGAGCTCATCGCGGCCGGCCATGCCTACCCGGTCGGCGGCGACGTCTACTTCCGCGTCGCGAGCTTCCCCGGGTACGGCCGGCTGTCCGGCCAGCGCCCCGACCAGGTGGAGGAGCAGGAGCCGAACCCGCTCAAGGAGGACGGCCGC
>DATBIC010000066.1:0-5005 GCA_036557145.1 Gaiellaceae bacterium | reverse complement strand
TTCGGGTCGATCGCGAGCCACGGCTCTCGCCGCGCGGCGAGCACCTTCCCCGCGTGGAGGTCGGTGGCGAGCACGACCCGCCACGGGCCGTCCGCGGGAGCTCCTCGAAGAGGCGGAGCGCCTCCCGCACGAGGCCCGGGTCCGCCCAGCGGAGGCCCGCGAGCTCGTCCCGCGCCTCGAAGTGCGGCAGCCCGATCTTCAGCACGGCGGCGCTGCCGTCGGCGCGCAGGGCCGGCGCGGCCCACGCGGCGCTCACGTCCTCGCCGTCGAACGGCGCCTCGAGCGTGAGCGACCACCTGCGGGCGCGCGCACGAGGTCCGGACCGCACGAGCCACGCCGTCCAGTCGGGCGTGGCCGCGGCGCTCGCCGACAGGCCGGCCGGGATCGCGAGGTCCACGCCGCGATTCTGGTAGACGCTGCGGGCATGCAGCTCTCGCCGATCCTCGCGGGCCTCGCGCAGTACCCCTTCGCGCGGCTCGACGAGTGGCGGGCCGACGCGCGGGCGCGGGGGATCGACGTGATCGACTTCGGCGTCGGCGACCCGCGCGAGGCGACGCCCGCGTTCATCCGGGACGCGCTCGTCGCCGGCATCGCGGAGCTCTCGTCGTACCCGCGGGCGACCGGCCTGCCCGAGCTCCGCGTGGCGGTGGCGGCGTGGATCGCGCGCCGGTTCGGCGTCCACGTCGACCCGGACCGGGAGCTCCTGCCGACGCTCGGGTCGAAGGAGGCGATCTTCTCGTTCGCGCAGGTCGCGCTCGGCGACAAGCGCGCAGTCGCGATCCCGGAGCCGGCGTACCCCGTGTACGAGCGCGGGGCGCTCTTCGCCGGCGGATCGGTGATCACGGTCCCGCTGCGCGAGGACGGAGCCTGGCTCCCGGACCTGGACGCGTTCGAGGCGTGGGACGAGATCGCCGTGTTCTGGGTCTGCTATCCGAACAACCCGACGGGCGCGGTTGCGCCGGTCGGCCTGTACGAGGAGCTCGCGGAGCGCGCGCAGCGGCACGGCTTCCTGCTCTGCTCCGACGAGGCGTACTCGGAGCTCTGGTTCGACGAGCCGCCCGTCTCCGCGCTCCAGGTGCACGACCGGACGAACGTGGTCGTCTTCAACACCCTGTCGAAGCGCTCCGCGATGACCGGCTACCGCTCCGGTTTCGTCGTCGCGCCGCAGGAGATCTGCGACGCGCTGCGCAGCTTCCGTCCGACCGTCGGCACGGCGCCGCAGGAGTTCGTTCAGCGCGCGTCGATCGCGGCGTGGACGGACGACGCCCACGTCGACGGCATCCGCGCGCTCTACCGCCGGAAGCGCGAGACGGTGCTGCCGGTGCTCGAGGCGGCCGGCCTCCGGCTCGCAGGGTCGACGGCGACGTTCTATCTCTGGCTCGACGTCGGCGGCCCGTCCGAGCCCTTCGCCCGCCGGCTGCTCGAGCACGGCATCGTCTGCGCCCCGGGCTCGTTCTTCGGCGCGGCCGGCGAGGGCTATGTGCGCTTCGCGCTCGTGCCGACGCAGGCGCAGTGCGAGCAGGCGGCCGAGATCCTGCGCGAGGCCCTGTGAGCACCGAGGACGTCATTGCAGCGCTCGACCGCGGCGAGCTGCGCGTCGCCGAGCCCGACGGCGACGACTGGCGGATCAACGCCGACGTGCAGTCGGCGATCCTCGACTTCTTCCGGTCGCGGCAGATGGAGCCCCGCGAGGTCGGGCCGTTCGAGTACCACGACAAGATCCCGCTGAAGAGCGGCTACGACGAGCTCGGCGTGCGCGTCGTGCCGCCGGCCGTCGCTCGCTACGGCGCGTTCCTCTCCCGCGGCGTCGTGCTGATGCCGTCCTATGTGAACATCGGCGCCTGGGTCGGCCCGAACACGATGGTCGACACCTGGGCGACCGTCGGATCCGGCGCGCAGATCGGCGCCGACGTCCATCTCGCCGGCGGCGTCGGCATCGGCGGCGTCCTCGAGCCGCCGGGAGCGAGCCCGGTGATCGTCGAGGACGGCGCGTTCCTCGGCTCGCGCTGCATCGTCGTCGAGGGCGTGCGCGTCGGGAAGGAGGCGGTCCTCGCGCCGAACGTCACGCTGACCGCGTCCGTCCCGATCATCGACGTCACCGGCCCCGAGCCGGTCGAGCACCGGGGCTACGTCCCCCCGCGCTCGGTCGTCGTCCCCGGCACGCGGCCGAAGGAGTTCGCGGCCGGCACCTACCACCTCACCTGTGCGCTGATCATCGGCCGCCGCAGCGAGGCGACCGACCGGAAGACGTCCCTGAACGACGCCCTGCGCGAGTACGGGATCGGCGGCGGCTGAAGCGCTAGTCCTCGCGGACGGCGGGGCCGGTCAGGAGCGCGCGCCCGTCCGAGAAGCGGACGTGCAGCGGCCCGCCGGGGAAGTGCACCGTTGCATCCAGCGCGCCGAGCGCGGCGGCGACCGCGACCGCGCTCGAGCCCGACGACGCCGTCTCTCCGGCGCCGCGCTCCCAGACGCGGGCCTCGATCCGGTCGTCAGCCCAGCGGGCCACCTGGACGTTCGTCCGCTGCGGGAAGCGCTCGTGCGTCTCGAGCAGCGGCCCGATGCGCGGCAGGTCGGCGGGGTCGCCTTCCACGACCGCATGCGGGTTGCCGACGATCACCGGCGTGAAGCGGATGCCCGCCGCCTCCTCGGGCTCGCCGACCGACACCTCCCCGAGATCCTGCTGCACGAGGTCCCCGTCCTGCATGCGCGCGCGCACGGCGAGCGGCCCGACGCGAACGGCCACCTCGCTCGCGCCCGTGCGCGCGGCGAGCCACTTCGCGGCGATGCGCGTCCCGTTGCCGGACATCTCCGCCTGCGTGCCGTCCGGGTTCCAGATCGCGATCTCGAGCCAGTCGCCACCGGCGGCGAGCACCTCGAGGATGCCGTCGGCGGCGCCGACGGCGGCGACGACGCCGTCAGGCCGGAGCGGCGTCTCCTCGGTGACGAGGTAGATGTTCCCCTGAGCGTTCCAACGCGACGATCTGATCGGCGATCTCCTCCGCGGGGAGGCTACCGTCGAGCGTCGCCGCGACCGGCAGCCGCCGGAGCCACTTCCGCTGGTAGCGGGCGAGCCGCCTCGTCGCCTGCACGACGCGTTCGACCGCCTGCGGCGTTGGAAGCGTCGCGAACTCCTCGAGCCCGAGCACGTGCGACGCCGTGCGCGATCGCCGCCCCGCCCACGCCGCCCGTGCCTCGTCGACGACCCCACGCTCGACCATCTCGCCCGTCCGCGCCTCGATGCGGCGGTCGAGCACGTCGAGCGGCACGTCCAGCCCGACGACGGTCGTCGGCAGCCGCATGTGCTCCGACCAGAGGCGGTCCTCGCGCGGCGCGAGCGACGAGCCGGACTCCGCCAGCTCGAGCGCGCGCACGACGCGCTTGCGGTCGTTGGCGTGCACGCGCGCCGCCGCTGCCGCGTCCCGGGCCACGAGCAGCTCGTGGGCGCCGGACGGCCCGAGCCGGTCGTACTCGGCCTGCCAGAAGGCGCGGCGCCCCTCGCCGACGGGCGGCGGCAGCTCGAGCTCGCCGACGGCGGCGCGGAGGTAGAGCCCGGTGCCGCCGACCACCAACGGCAGTCCGCCTGCCGCGACGATCTCGTCGATCGCCGCGTGGGCAAGCCGCTGATAGGCGCCGACCGAGACCTCCTCGGCGAGCGGGACGGTGCCGACGAGGCGCGCCGGGTACGGCGGCGCCGCGGTCAGGACCGGCAGCCCGGCGTACAGCGCGGCCGAGTCGGCCGACACGACGTCGGCCGCCGCCCGCTCGCGGAGGAGCCCGGCGACCGTCGTCTTCCCGGAGGCGGTCGGCCCGAAGAGCGCGAGGACGCGGGTCTCAGCGGCCGGCGCCGGCCGGCTGCTTGAAGCCATGCTCGAGCTCCGCCTCCGAGCGCACGCGCTCGAAGGGGCGGTCTTCCTCGGGGTGCAGGGCGCGCCACTCGCGGAACCAGGCCACCGACCTCGGGATGCCGGCATCGAGCGGCGTGGCCGGCTCCCAGCCGAGAAGCTCGCGAGCCTTCGTCACGTCGGCGACGTAGTGCGTCACCTCACCGACCAGCGACGGCGCCATCGTGATGGTCGGATCGACGCCGAGCTCGGAGGCAATCAGCTCGGCGGCGTGGACAAGGGTGTTGCCCTCGCCGTACGCGAGATTGATCGTCTTGTTCGTGACACGGCGGTCGGCCAGTGCGTAGACCCCGTGCGCGATCCCGTCGACGCAGTCGTCGACGAAGGTGAAGTCGAGAACCTTCTCGTCGCCGCCGTAGATCGTGATCGGCTCGTTGCGCGACAGCTGATGCATGAACAGCGGCAGCACTCGCTCCATGCGCCAGAGGTCGTTGTCGAAGCGCCCGTACACGTTCGAGAAGCGGAACACGAGGTAGTCGAGGCCGTAGCAGCGCGCATACGAGTAGATGAATGCCTCACTCGTGATCTTCGACGCCGAATACGGGCTCTCGGTGTACGCGAAGTCGGCTGCCTCCTCCGCGTACTCCTCGAAGCGGTGGACGTCGCCGTAGACCTCACGCGTGGACGAGAAGACGAAGGGCAGCCCAAGTGCGCGCGCGTACTCGAGCACGTTGAACGTCATGATCGCGTTCTCGAGCGCGCGGTGCGGTTCGCGTACGAGCTGGTGCACCTTCGCGTGCGCGGCGAGGTGGACGACGGCATCGACCTGCGGGTATTCGACCCCGCCGATCCCGCCCGCGAAGGCCGGGTAGTGGCCGGCGAGATCCTGTAGCAGCGTCGGGAAGGCGTCGGTCCAGGGGTTCAGCCGCTTGTCGACGCCGAAGACGTCGTGGCCGTCGCGCTGCAGGCGGAGCGCGAGGTTCGTGCCGATCTGGCCGGACGAGCCGGTGACGAGGACGCGCACGGCTAGGGCGCCCCGGCGGTGACGAGCGCGGGCTGACGGCCGCGAAGCGTCGTCGAGGTGGCCGACTCGACGAGGACGGGCACGAGCTCGCCGGCCGCGGCGTCGCCGATGAAGTTGACCGTCGTGTTGCGGCGCGGCC
>DATBIC010000065.1:0-17971 GCA_036557145.1 Gaiellaceae bacterium | reverse complement strand
CGCACCGGCACCGAGCCGCCGGGGAAGGAGACGGTGAGGCCGTCGACCGCGAGCACGTCGCCGGCCGGCGCAGGCCCGGCCGCGGGGGGCGGCGTCTGCACGGAGGCGGCACCGATGTCGGCGCGCTGCCACCGGCGCACGCCGCCGCCGGCGGCCGCCTTCGCGAGCATCTCGCCGAAGAGGCTGAACGTGAGCGCGCCGAGCGTGATCGCGACGGCGGGACCGAGCGCGACGATCGGCGTCACGTAGATCCGCTCGAGCCCCTCGCTCAGCATTCTCCCCCAGTCGTACTGCGGCGGCTGCACGCCCAGCCCGAGGAAGCTGAGGCCGGCCAGCGCGAGCAGGGCGTCCCCGGCGGCGATCGTCATCGTGATCAGCAGCGGCTCGGCGACGTTCGGAAGGATGTGCCGGCGGAGCAGGCGCTGCTTCCCGACGCCGAGCATGCGCGCGGCTGCGAGGTACTCGGAGCCGGCGACCGACGACGAGAGCGTCTGGCTCAGGCGCGCGAAGTACGGCGCGATCGCGACCGCGATGCCGATCACGGCGCCGCGCGCACCGACGCCGATGACGGCGGCGACGAAGATCGCGACGAGCAGCGTCGGGAATGCGACCGAGAGGTTGATCAGCCCAGTCACGATCCTGCCGACCCGCCCGCCGACGAGTGCCGGCACGGCGCCAAGCGGAATGCCGACGAGTGCGCCGAGACCTGCCGCAACGACGGCGAGGGTGACCGAGAGCCGCGTCGCGACGAGCACGCGGTAGAGGATGTCGCGGCCGAGCGCGTCGGTCCCCAGCGGGTGCGCGTGGCTCGAGCCCTGCGACGCGTTGAGAATGTCGAGGCGCGCGGCATCCGACGACCAGAGGATCGGCGCGACGATCGCGAGGACGATGATCGCAACCAGTCCGAGCGTCGCCGCGATGCCGACCGGCGTGCGCAGCGCCCGGCGGAAGCTGCTGGAGGACGGCTCGCTCACGATTGCAGGATGGTCGAGCGCGGGTCGATGACGCCGAGCGCGAGGTCGACCGCGAAGTTGGCGAGGAGCACGACCGCGCCGAAGACGACGGCGACCGCCTGCACGGTCGGATAGTCCTTCTCCGCCACCGACTGCACCAGCGTCGTCCCGAGCCCCGGCCACGCGAAGATGTTCTCGACCAGCACCGTGCCCGCGATCAGTCCGCCGAGCAGCAGGCCGGCGACGGTGAGCGTCGGCGTCAGCGTGTTCGGCAACGCGTGGCGGACGTACACGATCCGTGCCGGGAGCCGCTTGCCGCGGGCGGTGCGGATGTAATCCTGGTCGAGCACGCGCAGCCCTTCGACGCGGACGATGCGCGAGAGCGACGCGATCGGCGCAAGCGCGAGCGCGGCGACCGGGAGGACGTACGACGTGAAGCCGGCGCGGCCCGCAACCGGGAACAGGTGGATCGTCACGGCAAAGAGATAGACGAGCGCGACCGCGATCAGGAACGACGGGATCGCCGCGATCGCGCCGGTCATCGCGGTGAAGCCGAGCTCCGCCCCGCGCCGCCTGCTGTCGCGGGTGAGCGCCGCCATCAGGATCCCGAGCGGCACCGCGATCAGGATCGAGACGAGGAACGCGATGCCGCCGAGCTTGAGCGTCGACGGGCCTCGCTGCCGGATCACGTCGGTGACGCTCTCACCGCTCGTCAGCGACGTCCCGAAGTCGCCGTGCAGCACGTCGCGGATGTAGTCGACGTACTGCGTGACGAGCGGCTTGTCGAGCCCGAGCGCCGCCTTCCGCTCGGCGACGAGGCTTGCCGGCGCGGTCGGCCCGAGTGCCGCCCGGACGGGGTCGCCCGGGACGAGGTGGATCATGAAGAACGTCGCGGTGAGGAGCAGCGCGAGCGAGACGAGCAGCCTCGCCGAGCGCCGGAGGGCGTAGGCCGACCGGGTGTGGCCGGCCCACAGTGTCCGTCGGCGCCCGAGCGAGGCTGGAGCGGCCGTCACCTCACTTCGTCAGGCGCAGGCTCGTCGGAATGGGGCCCTCCACGCCGAGCGAGAACGTCATCTTCCTGCCGTAGGTGGCGGCGGTCGTGACCTGCAGCGGCGCGACGTCGCCGGCCTTGAAGAGCGACTGCTCGGCGTCGAGCCAGTACTTGCAGCCTGCGACGCCAACGCGCCTGCTCGCCCGCGCAACCGCCTGCTTGTAGCCCGCGTTGGCGATGCCCGCGAAGTTGGTGCCGTTCGGCGGCGTCGGCCCGGAGACGAGCGACTTGAACTGGGCCGGGTTGGCGACGCCGATGCCGATGATCACGACGTCCCAGTCGCCGGAGCCGAAGATCGTCCCCTGCAGCGACGCGGTGCTCTGCGGATCGAGCGTGACCTTGGCCCCGGCGGAGGCCAGCTGCTGCTGCATCAGCTCGGCGGCCGGCGGGTAGGCCGGGCCGGCGTCGGTCGGATAGAGCAGCTTCAGGCTGCCGGCGCCGCTGAGCACCGACTTCGCCGCCGATGGGTTGTACGCGGGGACGTTGCCGGCGATCGAGTTGCCGGCGCACGGCGTGAAGTTCTGCAGCGACAGCTGCGTCATCTTCAGCCCGCGGCCGCTGGTGGCGACGGTGCCGATCTGGTTGAGATTGAGCGCCTGGACGAGTGCCTTGCGCACGGCGGGGTTGGCGGCCGGATGGCCCGGGTTCTCGTTGAAGAAGAGCTCGTTCGGCTGCGCCGGCGAGACGATGTTGAACAGCTTCGTCTTGTTCAGCCGCGTGCGGTCCGGGCCGCCGATCGCCGCGACGTTGAGCCCGCCGGTCAGCAGGAGGTTCGCCGCCGTCGACTCGTTGGTGACGACCTTCAGCGTCACCTTCGCGGGCAGGCCCGCGGCCGCGGTCGTTGCGCCGCCCGGGCCCCACGTGTAGCCCTTGCGGACGGCGAACGTGTAGTGGTCGCCGGGCACCGCACCCGTCAGCTGGTAGGGGCCGGTGCCGTCGGTGCCGTGGTCGAGCGAGGCGCGGTTCGCGAGCCCCTTGGAGCAGATCATCTGCACGAGCGCGAGGCCCTGGATCATGAACGGGTTCGGCGAGGTCGTCGTGACGACGACGGTGCGGGCGCCGTTGTTGGCGGTCACCGTCGCCCCGATCGGCATGAACAACCCGAGCAGCGGCGACTTGTTGGCCGGGTTGCCGACGAAGTCGAGGTTCTTCTTCACCACCGAGGCGGTCAGCTTCGATCCGTCCGAGCAGGTGATGTTCGGACGCAGCGTGAACTCGACCTTCTTCGGCGAGTCCACCTTCCACGACTGCGCGAGGCCCGACGAGATCTTGCCCGGGCCGGTCAGATTGACGAGCGTGTCGTAGGCGAACGTGTCGACGTACCGCGCCGCCTGGAGCAGGGTCAGCTGCGGGTCGAGGTTGCCCGGATCGGTGGGGATCGAGAGCGTCGCCGAGCCCGACGGCCCGGCCGCGTGGCGCGCCGAGGAGCCGATCGCCGACGTCGTGACGGACAGAAGGACGGCCGCAGCCGCGATCACCAGAAACAAGTGCTTGCGCATCGCCGACCTCCTGTCGACTTCCAACGGGTTTCGAAGTGGTGAGACGTTCGCCGGTGACGAAAGTTTCGCGTCGCCGCCGGGGAGTCACATCGTGGCTTCGGACAAGAAACCGAAGCGGCGTTCGTGGCGACCGACGAACCGGCTCGGTCAGCCGCGTTTCGGCGTCGCGCGGACGCCGAAGTGCATGTACTTCTCGCCCGTCGGCAGCTCGTAGAACGTCACCGGCGTCCAGGTCTGCGCCTCGGGCTCGCGCACCACGAAGAGGCTGGCCTCGACCGGGGTCATCGGGTACTCGTGGACGGTCTCCGGCACCATCGCGGCGAGCGGCCCGGTGATCTCGGTGCGGAGGATCGGCGCCCCGTCGCGCTTGAGCACGTCCACGGTCACGCTGGCACGCTCGTAGCGGCCGAGCAGCGGCGTCACGTCCACCGAGACCGGATCGGCCGGCGGCTCGAGCGGCCGCGGCATCTCGACGCCGGCGAGCTCCGTGAAGAGCTCGCGGTAGAGGTCCTCGTACAGGTCACGGGTGTTGCCGCCGTTCGTGAGCAGCGTGACCGCGAGGCCCTCGTCGGGGAGGATGCGCAGGAACGCCGCCTGGCCGAGCGTGTTGCCGTCGTGGCCGATCAGACGCTTCCCGTCCCAGCCGAAGCGGATCCAGCCGAGCCCCCACGAGTCGCCGAGCGTGTGCTTGTCGGGCAGCTCGGCCTCCTTCTCGGTCATCGCCGCCGTGCTTGCCTCGCTGAGGATGCGCGTGCCGTCGGCCGCCTCGCCGCCGTTCAGGTGCACCCGTGCCCAGGTGAGCACGTCCCCGACGGTGGCGCTGATCAGCCCGGCCGGCCCGACCGACCGCGGCAGCCCCCACGCCGAGGGCGCGCGCACCGGCTCCTCGCCCGCCTCGCCGACGTGGCCGACGGCGGCGCGGTGGAGCAGCGCCTCCTCCGGGAGCGTGCCGGTGTGCTCGAGGGCGAGCGGGCGGATCAGCCGCTCCTGGATCGCGGCGTCCCATGTGCCGCCGGTCAGCTTCTCGATCACGCGGCCCGTCAGCGAGAACCCGGAGTTGCAGTAGGACCACGTCGCGCCGAGCGGATGATTTTGCGCGGCGTTCACGAGCTCTGCCGTGTACTTCTCGAGGCAGTCGTCGCCGCGGCCCGTGTCGGTGAAGACGTCGCCGTCGATGCCGCTCGTGTGCGTGAGCAGGTGGCGCATCGTGACCTGCTGCGCCACCTCGGGATCGGCGAGGCGGAGCTCGGGCAGCACGTCGGCGATCGGCTTGTCGAGGTCGAGCTTCCCCTCGTCGACCAGCTGCATCACGACCGTCGCCGTCCAGACCTTCGTCATCGACCCGATCTGGAAGACGGAGTCGGGTGTCGCCTCGACGCCGGTCTCCTTGTTCAGGACGCCGGTCGCCACCTCGACGCGCTCGTCCTCGCGCCCGGGCCGCACGCGCAGGATCCCGAGCGCGGCGCCGGGGACGCGGTGGCGCTCGGCCAGCTCGGTCAGGCGCTGCTGCCAGTGCTCGGCGTCGAGCGAGGCGCGCCCGCCGCCGGCGTACTGCTCGACCCAATCGACGATGCGGCGCGAGAGATCCATGCGGTGTGACGGCCGGCCCTCGATCACGAACAGGTGCGACGCGTCCGGATAGAGGACGAGCCGCGCCGGGACGCCGCGCTCGCGGAGCGCCGCATACCACTGCTGCGCCTGGCCGACGGGGCAGCGGACGTCGGCGGCGCCGTGGAAGACGAGCGTCGGCGTGCGGACCGAGTCGATCCGCGCGAGCGGCGACATCGCGTCGTAGCGCTCGCGGCCGTCCCAGTGCCGCGCGCGGAGATGCTCCTCGCTGAGGTAGTGCCCCGCGTCGGAGGTGGCGACCATGCTGACCAGGTCGCTGACGACGCCGCCCGCGGCCGCCGCCGCGAACCGGTCGTCGCGGCTCGTCAGGTAGCAGGTCATGTACCCGCCGTAGCTGTAGCCGGTGATCGCGAGCCGCTCGGGGTCGGCGACGCCGTCGGCGACGAGTTGGTCGATCGGCTCGAGGAAGTCCTTCGCGTCCGCCTCGCCCCACGCGCCGAGCGCGCCGGTGTAGAAGTCGGTGCCGTAGCCGTCGCTGCCGCGCGGGTTCAGGAGCAGCACCGCCCACCCGCGCGACACGAGCTCCTGGTGGTACAGGTGCCAGTCGTCGGCAGCGCCGTTCCAGGCGTTGTGCGGGCCCCCGTGGATGTCGAGCAGCAGCGGCGACGGCGACGGCGCCTGCGGGTCGCGGATCAGCCAGCCGTGCACGACGGTGCCGTCGGAGATCGTAAACTCGCGCTCCTCGCGTGTGTACAGCTCGAGCTCCTCGACGCTCTTGCCGTGATCGGTGCGCACCGTCTCGCCGCCGTTCGCGAGATCGACAGTGACGACCTCGCCGAAGGACGTCGCCGTCCCGAGCACGATCGCAGCCGTGCCCTTCGCGACGGAGAGCCCGCTGACGACGCGGGCCGCGCCGCCCACGAGCAGACGCGGCTCGCCGCCGCCCTCGCCGACCGCGTAGAGGTGCGTGCAGCCGCGGTCGCGCGCGCAGAACACGATCGTGTCGTCGTCCGCGTACTGCGGCACACCGCCGGAGTACCCCGGCCCGCCGGGCATGACGTTGCGGTCGAGTGGCGCCGCCAGGTTCGTCACGGCTCCGCCGTCGAGCGGCACGCGCAGCAGGCCCGCGTGGCCGTGCAGCGCGCCTTCGAAGCCGACCACGATCAGCGCATCGCCGCGGCGGTTCCACGTGACGACGCTGCCGATGCCGTCGGCGAGGCCGGCGGGCTCCGGCGCGGCCGTGACCGACGACGCGTCGAGCACGTAGAGCGGCGCTCGGAAGCGAAGGTCGGCGTCGGGCGCGGTCGCGGCCGCGAACGCGAGCCGCGTGCCGTCTGGCGACCACGCCGGGTCGCCGGCATGCCAGTCGCCGCGGGTCGCCTGCCGGCAGTCCTTCGTCTCCGGATCGAGCACGAACAGGTGCTTGCGAATCGTCCGCAGGTAGCCGGCGCCGTCCGCGAGGTAGTCGAGGCGGTCGGTGACGATCGGCCGCTCGGCGCCGGGGGTGCGGTCGGTCGGCGCGGCAAACGCGATCCGGGAGCCGTCCGGGCTCCATTTGGGGGCGCCGGCGCCGAGCGGCAGCTCGGTGAGCTGCGACGGCTCGCCGCCGGCGGCGGGGAGGAGCCAAACCTGGGCCGGGCCGTCGGTCGCCCGCAGGAAGGCGATCGTCTCGCCGTCCGGCGACCAGGCGGGCGCCGAGTCGCCCGGCCCGCTCGTGAGCCGGCGCGGCTGTCCGCCCGGGAGGTCGACGCACCAGACCGACCGCGCGACGCGGTCCTCGTCGGCGTCGACCTCGCTGAGGACGTACGCGCAGCGCATCCCGTCTGGTGACAGCGCGGGCTGCTCGGGACGGGCGATCCTGGTCAGATCGCCGATGCGCAGGGGGGAGCTCACGGCTTCACAAGCGTCTCGCGGGCGGCGTGCCGGCGCTTCGTCCTGGACGCCAAAACGGAGCCGGACGCATCGGCGCCGGCGACGAGAAACGTGGTCATGCGAGCAGATCCTGCACGAGCGCGGCCACGAGCGCCGCGCGGTCGGCGAGCGCGCCCACCTCGACGTACTCGCCTTCCGCGTGCGCGCGGTCGCCGACGGCGCCGAGCCCGTCCAGCACGGCGAGCCCGAGCGCGGCGAGCGTGTTCCCGTCGGAGCCCCCGCCCACCGAGGCATCGGTCAGCGGCGGCAGCCCGACCTCCTCCGCGACGCGCCGAGCGCGGGCGAACAGACCGGCCGATGCGCGGCGCTCGAGCGGCGGCACCTCGACGATGCACGAGACGGTGACCGACGTTCCTGGCGTGACCGGGCGCAGCCCGGCGAGCGCGAACGCGATGCGCTCGCTCTCGGCAAGCGTGCGCACGCGGACGTCGACGAACGCGGAGGCCTCGGCGGGGACGGCGTTCGCAACCGTGCCGGCCCGGACGGTCGTCGGCGTCACCGTCGTCCCGGCCTCGGGACGGGCGAGCGCGGCGACAGCGAGGAGCTGGTGCGCGAGCTCGACCGCTGCATTCGCGCCCTTCTCCGGGTCGAGGCCCGCGTGCGCAGCCCGTCCGGTGACCTCGAGCTCGTAGTGGGCGACGCCTTTCCGCTCCGTCTTCAGCGAGCCGTGGGCACTGGGCTCGAGCACGAGCGCCGCCTCGACTCCCGGCGCGGTGTCCTCGAGCAGTGGACGCGCGGTCGCCGAGCCCGTCTCCTCGTCCGTCGTCAACAGGACGGCCACGCCGTCGAGCGAGTCGAGCGCGGCGAGCGCGAAGAAGAGCTGCACGACGCCGGCCTTCATGTCGAACACGCCCGGGCCGGTCGCGTGCCCGTCCCGCACCTCGAACGGCCAGCGCGCCAGCGTTCCGACGGGCCAGACCGTGTCGAGATGGCCGACGAGCAGGACGCGCGTGGGTGCACCGAAGCGCCAGCGGAGGTGCACGCGCCCGCCGGCCTGGACGCGCTCGGCTCGGCGACCGAGCAGCTCGGCGGCGAGCGCGTCGGCGACGTCCGCGCACGCACGGCACGCATCGGCGTCGGCGGTCGGCGACTCGGCCTCGACGAGCACACGCAACGCGTCGACCATCGCCGGCGTACGTGCGCGCAGGTCCTCGAGAAGCGCCATCGACCGCCGATTCTCATCGCTCGCCCCGCGGCGGGTTCGGTGGTGAAGCCAAACTTTCGCTGCGAACGTTGTGCTCGCGCGACCAAGCCGCGTGGCGAGCCGCGTGGAACGATCTGCAGATGGCGGGTGCAGAGCTCGATGTGGCGCCGGCGACACGCGACCTGTGCGAGCACGCCGCGGCGGCCGCACGGCACGCAGCCGAGCGCGCCGGCATCGACGCACGGCCGCTCGTCAGCCTCGGCGAGCTCGACGAGGCTTCGCGGCTGGTCTCGCGCATCTGGGACGACGACGGCGACCCGAAAGCGCCGACGAGCCTCCTGCGCGCGCTCGTGCACGCGGGCAACTTCGTTGCGGGCGCGTTCGAGCGCGACCGCCTGGTCGGCGTCTCGCTCGGCTTCTTCGGTTTCGAGGGCACGGAGCTCCATCTGCACTCGCACATCACCGGGATCGACCGGGCGCTCCAGGGACGCTCGCTCGGCTTCGCACTGAAGCAGTTCCAGCGGAGCTGGGCGCTCGAGCGCGGCGTGCGCACCGTGCTCTGGACGGCCGATCCGCTCGTGCGCGGCAACGCGTACTTCAACCTCGTCAAGCTCGGAGCGACGATGGTCGCCTACCACGAGAACTTCTACGGCGTGCTCGAGGACGGCCTGAACGCGGGCGACTCGGACCGCGTCGTCCTGCGCTGGGATCTCGCCTCCGACCGCGCGGTGCGCGCCGCCGACGGCTCGACCGAGGAGCCGCGGCTGAGCGAGGGGCGCGTCGTCCTCCGCGCCGGCCCGGACGGCGAGCCGGAAACCGAGCCGGCGGCCGGCGACGTGCTGCTCGCGTCGCTCCCGGAGAACATCGTGCAGATCCGCGAAGAGGATCCGGAGCGTGCGGACGCGTGGCGGCGAGCGCTGCGCGACACGGCGGGCAGCGCTCTCGCCGACGGCTTCCGCGCGGAGGCGATCACGCGCGACGGCTGGCTGGTGCTGCGGCGATGAGGCTCGAGAGCGTCGAGCTGCGGCGGATCCGGCTGCCGCTCGTCGCGCCGTTTCGGACGTCGCTCGGAACGGAGACGGAGCGCGACGTGCTGCTCGTGCGCGCCGTCGGCCCGGACGCCGAGGGCTGGGGCGAGTGCGTCGCATTCGGCGTGCCGTTCTACTCGTACGAGTACGTCGACGGTGCACACGACGTGATCCGCCGGCATCTGCTGCCGCGCCTGTTCGCGGCCGGGGACGTCGCTGCCGACGAGGTCTCCCCGCTGCTGCGCGGTGTGCGCGGCCATCCGATGGCGAAGGGCGCGCTCGAGATGGCGATCCTCGACGCGGAGCTCCGCGCGCAGGGCGTCTCGTTCGGCGCCTTCCTCGGCGCGACGAAGGCCGAGGTGGACTGCGGCGTCTCGGTCGGCATCCACGAGCACGCAGACGATCTCCTGCGCACGGTCGAGGGCTATCTCGACGAGGGTTACCGACGGATCAAGCTGAAGATCGAGCCCGGCCACGACGTGCAGCCGGTGCGCGCGGTGCGCGAGCGCTTCGGCGACATCCTGTTCCAGGTCGACGCGAACGCCGCGTACAAGCTCGACGACGCGCACCATCTCGCGCAGCTCGACGAGTTCGACCTGCTGCTGATCGAGCAGCCGCTCCCCGAGGAGGACGTCCGCGGCCACGCCGAGCTGGCCGAGGTCGTGCGCACGCCGATCTGTCTCGACGAGTCGATCACCTCGGCGCGCGGGGCCGAGGAGGCGATCGCAATCGGCGCGTGCTCGATCGTGAACGTCAAGGCGGGGCGCGTCGGCGGCTACCTCGAGGCGCGCCGCGTGCACGACGTCTGCGCCGAGCACGACGTGCCGGTCTGGTGCGGCGGGATGCTCGAGACGGGTCTCGGGCGTGCGGCGAACGTCGCGCTCGCGGCGCTGCCGAACTTCACCCTGCCCGGCGACACCTCCGCGTCGGGCCGCTACTACGCCGAGGACATCTGCGAGCCGTTCGTGCTCCACGACGGGCGGCTCTCGGTGCCGGCGGGCCCGGGTCTCGGCGTCTCGCCGATCCCGGAGGTGCTCGACCGGGTCACGACGTTCGTCGAGACCTGCCGTCCGGACGCGTAGCGAGCAGCCGCAGCTGCAGCTCGAGCACCATCCGCTCGTCGGGGTCGTCGAGGTCGAGGTCGAACAACTTCACGAGCCGGCGCATCCGGTAGCGAAACGTGTTCGGGTGCACCGAGATCCGCTCGGCCGCGCGCGGTACGTCGCCGAAGCAGTCGAGGTAGGCGCGCAGCGTCGAGGCATAGGTCGCGTTGTGTGCCTCGTCGTGCGCGAGCACGCGCTCGAGCTTGCCGCGGGTCAGGCCCGGGTGGTCGAGGCTGAGCTCCTTCAGCTCGTGCAGCACCACCTCGCTGCGGACGTCCTCGGTCGACGCGACCGTCCACCCGCGCGCGTCCGTCCGCAGGACGCCGAGCACCCGCTCCGCGTCACGGCGCGCGCGCGCGACGTCGCGCAGGCCGTCGACGGACGGGCCGACGGCCGCGAGCAGCGACAGCCCGAGCCGCGACGATGAGTGTTCCTGCACCTGCTCCGCGAGGCGCGTCAGCGCGCGCTGCTCGAGCGGGCGGTCGCCCTGCAGCAGCGCGTAGACGATCTGACCGATCGCGACCGCGGACGTCTGGCGGCACGTCGCCTCCGCCTGGAAGACGACGAGGTCGACGAGGCGCTCGCGCTGCAGCTCGTCGATGCCCGGATCGCCGTTCCCGATCTCGAACGCGACGATCGCGAGCGGCGCCTGCGGCGCGAAGCCGAGCCGCGCGGCGGCCTCCTCGACGGAGCCGCGTCCGTCGAGGACGGTCATCAGCATCTCCGCGCGCAGGCGGCGCTCGACGTCCCGCGCGGCGCGCGCCTGGATCACGTGGGGCACCGCGATGCGGGCCGACTCGACGAGCGCGCGCTCGGACTCGGGGTCGAGCCGCTCCGCGTCGTGGACGACCCAGAT
Organism: Gaiellaceae bacterium; assembly: GCA_036557145.1. Lineage (GTDB taxonomy): Bacteria > Actinomycetota > Thermoleophilia > Gaiellales > Gaiellaceae > PALSA-600. The sequence continues at coordinate 6,836 of DATBIC010000065.1, read as the reverse complement.
CGAGCCGATCGTGTGGCTCCCGGCACGGATCGCGATCGCCGACCGTGCTTTCAGGTCGTGGACGTCCGGCGGCCGGCCCCCTCCCTCGAGGATGCGCCGGAGCGTCTCACTGTCTGCCGTCATCACGCCGGGCGCCGCCAGCACCTGGCGATAGAGCGTGCGCATGCCGGGCGAGTCCGGCACCTGCCGGCCGAGGATGGAGCCGCGGCGGGCGGCGTCGATCGGCTGGTCGCCGAGGGTCGAGTAGGCGAGCACGCGCCGGCTGGGATCCTCGATCGTGACGGCGCCGCCGACGACGCCCGCGATCGCGTTCGCGAGCGCGAAGAGGTCGCCGAGCGGAACGCCGGCGATCCCGGTCGCGCCGGAAGCGGTGGCGAAGCGGCTCAGGTTGAGCAGCGCGTGCAGCTGCGTCCACGTCATCTCCTCCGGCACCGAGAGCACCGCGACGTTATGCACGCCGCCGTCCCGCCGGAGCTCCGCGAGCTCCGGGGCCGACTTGAAGACGACGGCCGCCGCGCCCGCCTGCGCAGCCGCTCCGATCAGCCGATCGCCCTGCGCCGTCCCGGCGCGGACGCCGACCGCGAGCACGAGCGCGCCGGTCGAGATCGCGACGCGCTCGCCGGGGTCGTAGATGACCGGCTCGCCGACGGGAGCATCGAGCCCGCCCGGCGCGACGACGACCTCGACGACGTCGCGGCCGAGGTTGTCGAGCAGCAGCTCGAGGGTGGTCGCCTCCTCCGGCGACGAGCCGGGCGCGTCCTCGCCTGCGTCCGTGGTGTCGAACGAGCGCGCCACGCCGAGACGCTAGCGCGTAGCCTCGAAGCGGGATGGGCGGCGCCGGCCGGTACGTCGTTCTCTACGACGCCGACTGCCCGGTCTGCCGGGCGCTCCTCGTCTGGCTCCTCCGCCGCGACCGCGCGCACCGTCTGGAGCCGCTGGCGCTGCAGACGCCCGAGGCGGCCGACTTGCTCGCCGACCTGACGCCGGCCGAGCGGATGGCGTCCTGGCACCTGGTCGAGCCGTCGGGGAAGCGGTTCTCGGGCGGAGCCGCGCTCGCGCCGGTGCTCTCGCTGCTGCCCGGCTGGGGCGTCCCGGCAGCGGTGCTCGAGCGCCTGCCGTGGCTGGCCGACCGCGGCTACGGCCTCGTCGCAGCGCACCGGTCGACGCTGTCGGCGGCGCTCAGGGCGACACGGCGACGCGGTACTGGTCCTTGACGCCGGTGACGCTCCGGCGGTTGCGAGTCGCAACCGGGAGCACAGCTCACCACGCGACCGGCAGCGAAGCGAGGCTGCGGAAGAGCGGCACCGGACGCCACGTGAGCTCGTCGACCGGGACTGCGAGGCGCAGCCCGGGTAGCCGCCGCAGCAGCGTCGTCAGCGCGACCTCCGCCTCGAGCCGCGCGAGCGGCGCGCCCAGGCAGTAGTGGCTGCCGCGGCCGAAGGCCACGTGCTTGTTGTCGGCGCGCGCGAAGTCGAGCTCGTCGGGCTGCGCGAAGCGCTCGGGATCGCGGTCGGCCGACCCGAGAATCAGGATCACGCCCTCGCCGCGCCTGATCGTCCGGCCGCCGAGCTCGACGTCCTCGCTCGCCCATCGGTTCAGCGTGCGCTCGACCGGGCCGTCGAGGCGCAGCAGCTCCTCGATCGCAGCGCCGACGAGTTGCGGCTCGCGCTCGAGCTGCTTGCGCTCCTCGGGATGCTCGAGGAGCGCGAGCACGGCGTTGCCGATCAGGCTGACGGTCGTCTCGTGCCCGGCGATGATCAGCAGCGCGACCATGCTCGAAAGCTCCTGCTCGCTCAGCGTGTCCCCCTCCTCCTCGACGCGGAGCAACGCACTGATCAGGTCGTCCTCGGAGCTGCCGCGCCGACGCTCGAAGAGCCGCAGCAGGTAGGCGACGAACTCGTCCATCAGCACGCCCGCCCGCTCCGCCTCCTCGGGTGTGAACGCAGGCGTGACGACCGCGGTCGACCAGCTGCGGAAGCGGTCGCGGTCGGCGACCGGGATGCCGAGCAGCTCGGCAATCACCGTGATCGGCAGCGGAAAGGCGAAGTCGTCGACGAGATCCATCTCGCCCCGTGCCGTGACGGCGTCGATCAGGCCGTCCGTGATCTCCTGGACGCGCGGCCTCAGCTGCTCGACCATCCGCGGCGTGAACGCCTTCGCGACCAGGCGCCGCAGGCGGCGGTGCTCGTCGCCGTCCTTGTTCAGCATGTGCGTGTCGAGGTAGGCGAGCGCCGCCGGTGCCTGCGCCCGGAACGCAGCGAGCTGTTCAGGCGGTACCGCGAGCGCGGCATCGCGGACGAACCGCTCGTCGTCGACGAGCACCGCGACGACGTCCTCGTACCGCGTGACGAACCACAGCATCGTCTGCCCGTCGAGCCCGGGCTGGCAGAAGACGGGGTCATCGGCGCGCATCCGCGCGAACGTCTCGTACGTCGCGCGCCGGAACGCGTCGCTGTAGAGGTCGTACTTGCGCACGGTGGCCATGGCCACCGTCATCCTGCCGCAGCCGTCAGCCGCGCTGCTCGAGCCGGAGCGTCACGAGCGCCCCGGCGTGGCGCACGTGCTCGGCCATCAGCGTGCGGGCGGCGGCGGCATCCCTCCGCTCGATCGCCTCGACGATCGCTTCGTGCTCGCGTACGTTGTCCTCGAGCAAAGTGGAGCTCTCGCCGAGCACCGTGCGCGAGAGATCGCGCGGATAGCTGCGGTGCAGGTGCATCAAGCTCGAGACGAGGACGTCGTTCGCGGCGGCCGTCTGCACGCCCTGGTGGAAGCGGTCGTTCGCCCGGCCCCACCGCTCCGTCTCCTCGGCGGGATCGAAGTCGGCATCGCCGGAACGCAGCTCGAGCGTGCGCCGCAGCGCCGCGCAGAACTCCGCCTGCACCTCGTGCAGGAAGTCGAGCTGCTCCTGGTTGATCCGCGCGGCGGCGAGACCGGCCGCGAGCCCCTCGAGCTCGGCGCGCACCTCGTACGCGTCGCGGATCTCGCGCGCCGACGGAGCGCGGACGAGCGCGCCTCGATGCGGCCGGACCTCGACGAGCCCGCTCGCCTGCAGCTTGCGCAGTGCCTCGCGGATCGGCGTGCGGCTGACGCCGAACTCCTCGGCCAGCGCCGACTGCCGCAGCCGCGTCCCCGAGACGAGCTCGCCGTTCAGCATCCGCGCCTGCAGCGTCGCAGCGAGCTTGTCGACGAGCGCCCGCCGGTCCTCGAGCACCTGCGTCATGCCGGCCGCCGCCACGAGAGCACGGCGTCGCGCACCATCTTCAGCCCGACGACGCAGACGAACACGGCGAAGACGATGCGGAGCGCCGAGGCCGGCAGCGCGAGTGCTAGCAGCGCACCGCCGACCGCGCCCACCGCGCCGACCACGCCGAAGCGAAGCGCGACGCCCGCGTTCCCGACGCCGTGGCGGCGCAGCGTCAGCGTGCCCATGATCGCGGTCGGCAGGATCACGAGCAGCGACGTGGCCTCGGCGGCGTGCTGCGACAGACCGGCGACGAGCGTCAGGAACGGGACCATCAGCGTTCCGCCGCCGACGCCGAGCAGGCCGGAGAGCACGCCCGCCAGCACGCCGAACGCCACCAGCGCGACGTAGAGCGTGGTCCCGCTCATCCTCTGACGGCCATGAGGACGGCGACGCCGACGAGGAAGAGGCCGAACACCGACTTGAGGATGCGCTCGTCGAGGCGGGCGAGCATTCCCGCGCCGACGCGCGCGCCGCAGACCGACCCGATCGTCAGCGCGATCGCCGGCCCGACCTTCACCTCGCCGGCGATCCCGTACGTGACGATTCCGGCGATCGAGATCGGGATGATCGCGCCGAGCGACGCGGCGTGCGCCTCGCGCTGCCCGTAGTGCGCCCAGAGCACGAGCAGCGGCACCATCACGATCCCGCCGCCGACACCGAGCAGCCCGGAGAGGACGCCGCCGAGCAGCCCGATCGCGACCAGCTCGCGGTCGATGCGAAGGAAGGCAAACCGCGACCGCTCGGCCCCGGTAGAGCTGGCGAGTACGCGCATAGCCGCGCCGACCTTAGCCGATCTTCAGGCGATCTGTATCCACTTGACCCGAAACTGGATCCAACATATCGTTCCCTGCTCGCCCCAGTGGCCCAAGCCGAATCGTCGAAAGGACGCAATGCGATGAGCCGCATTCGCTTTCGGACCGCCGTGCTCGTTGGCGCGGCGACCGCCCTCGTCGTCGCCGCCGCGGCCACGGCCGCTGTCGGCATCCATCGAACCGCGGTCAAGGACGGCGGCACGCTCGTCGTCGGCATGTCGAACGGCGAGCCAGATGCCCTCGACCCGACGCTCGCGCGCACGTTCTCGGGACGCGAGGTCTTCCTGACCTTCTGCCAGAAGCTCTACGACCTGAATGCGAAGGCGCAGATCGTGCCGCAGCTCGCGACCGCGCTGCCCACGATCTCGAAGGACAAGCTGACGGTCACGATCCACGTCCGGACGGGGATCAAGTTCAACGACGGCACGCCGTTCAACGCGGCCGCTGTGGTGACGTCGCTCAACCGCGACCTCACGCTCAAGGGCTCCGCGCGTGCGAGCGAGATCTCGCCTGTCTCGAGCGTGAACGCCTCCGGCCCCTCGACCGTCGTCCTCCATCTGAAGACCCCCTACTCCCCGCTGACGGCGCAGCTCGCAGACCGCGCCGGCATGGTCATGTCACCGGCGCAGCTGACCAAGCTCGGCTCGAACTTCGCGAGCAACCCGATCTGCGTCGGCCCGTTCATGTACCAGAACCGGGTCACGGGCGACAGCATCACCGTCGTCAAGTCGCCGTACTACTACGACAAGAAGGACGTCCACCTCAACAAGATCGTCTTCAAGATCGAGAACGACACGGCCGCTGCCGCGGCGGCGCTGAAGGCCGGCGACCTGCAGGCCCTCGACGTCATCGACTCGACGCAGCTGCAGGGCATCGAGGGCGACAAGAGCCTCGGCGTCATCAAGGAGACGTCCCTCGGCTACCAGGGGCTCACCCTGAACATCGGCAACAAGAGAGGCCTCGGCAAGCTGCCGTACTCGAACGTCGGGACGCCGCTCGCGTCGAGCTCCGACCTGCGGAAGGCGTTCGAGGAGGCGATCGACCGCAAGACGATGAACAAGGTCGTCTTCGGCGGCACCGTGCTGCCCGGCTGCACGCCGATCTCCCCGTCGAGTGCGTACTTCGACAAGACGATCAAGTGCACCCCGTACAACCCGACCGACGCGAAGAAGCTGGTCGCGGCGTCGAAGATCTCGAACCCGACCGTGAAGTTGATGGTTCCGACCGGCACCGCCGCACTCCGGCTGGCGCAGTTCCTGCAGGCCGAGGAGAAGGCGGTCGGGATCAACGTGGTCATCCAGTCGATCGACTTCGTGACCTCGCTGGCCGACGCCGACGCGGGCAACTACGACGCGTACCAGATCGGCTGGTCGGGCCGCGTCGACCCCGACGGCAATATCTACTCGTTCGTCGCGACGACCGGCTCGCAGAACGACAGCGGCTACTCGAACCCGAAGCTCGACTACGTGCTGAACGGCGCGCGGAAGTCGGCCACGACCAAAGCGCGGTCGACGCTGTACCACGTCGCCCAGCAGATCATCCTCAACGACCGCCCGCTGATCTACCTCTACTACCCGGTGGCGCGCGCCGGCGTCGAGAAGCAGCTGACGGGCGTGACCATGTACCCGGACACGCTGCTGCGCGTCGCGAACGCGGCGTTCAAGTAAGACGGCATTGCTGACGGACTGACGATGGCCGGCTTTCTCCTTCGCAAGGTGGGAGCCGCCATCGTCGTCCTCGTGCTCGCGAGCATGCTCGTGTTCCTCGGCGTGCGAGCGATTCCCGGCGACCCGGCGATCGCGCTCGGCGCCGAGAGCCGCGACCCCGCCGTGCTGGCGGCGATCCGGCACAAGTACGACCTCGACCGGCCGCTGCCGGTGCAGTATGCGCACTGGATCTGGCTCGCCCTGCACGGCGACCTCGGCGTCGACCAGCGCGACCTCTCCGTCTCCCACACGATCGTCTCGCGCCTCCCGATCTCGCTCGAGCTGGCGTTCCTCAGCATGCTCGTCGCGGTCGCGTTCGGCATCCCGGCGGGGGTGATCGCCGCGGTCCGGCGCGGCAAAGTCAGCGACTACACGGTCACGACGAGCGCGCTGGTCGGGCTCTCGGTGCCGCACTTCTGGCTCGGCCTGCTGTTCATCGTCTGGTTCGCGGTCGACCTGCACTGGCTGCCGGCGAACGGCTACGTGAGCGTCTCGCACCCGGTCGCCAACCTCGAGCACCTGGTGATGCCGTGCATCGTGCTCGCCCTCGGGCTGGCCGCCGTGCTGATGCGGCAGATGCGATCGTCGATGCTGATCTCGCTCAGCGCCGACTATATTCGCACCGCGCGGGCGAAGGGCCTGAGCGAGCAGACGGTGATCGTGAGGCACGCGCTGCGCAACAGCCTGATCACGGTCACCACCGTGATCGGCCTGCAGCTCGGTGCGCTCATCTCCGGCGTCGTGATCACGGAGACGATCTTCGGCATCGCCGGCTTCGGCGCGCTCACCGTCGAGGCCGTCAACCAGCGTGACTACACGCTGATCCAGGGCGTGGTGCTGGTCGCCGCGACCGGGTACGTCGTCGTCAACCTCGCGGTCGACGTCGTCTACGCGCTGCTCAACCCGCGCATCCGCGCATCCGGAGCCAGGGCATGAGCGCCGTCGAGGCACCGACGATCACGAACCCGCGTGCGCGGCGGCGGATGCTGCTGCGCAAGCGGTTCATGCGGCGGCCGATGGCGGTCGCCGGGCTCGTGATCGTGCTCGTCTTCGTGCTCACGGCGATCTTCGCGC
>DATBIC010000064.1:0-26586 GCA_036557145.1 Gaiellaceae bacterium | reverse complement strand
AGACAGGCGCGAGCGCATCTGCCGCGCCTTCCCGACCGCCGAGCGTCCGCCGTGATGGCCGATCACGGTCGCCGTCATGCCGTGCGCGGCGATCAGCTGCAGCGTCTGGGCGTAGTCGCGTGCGGTGATCTCGACCTCGTGCCCCTGCTCTTCGAGCAGCCCCACGAGCGGGCGGAACACGAGCGGATGCGCGCTCGCCGTGAAGTCGACCCAGACCTTCACGCGAGCGCCCGCTCGAGCGGCGCGTCGCGGCGCACGCCCTCGACGTGCCGCTCGTGCCAGAGCGTGAACGCGAGCAGCCCCCAGAGCTGGCGCGAGAGATCCGCGCGGCCGACGGCGTGATCGTCGAGCAGGCGGCCGACGGTCGCCGAGTCGAGGTAGCCCTGGCGGCGGAGCGTCTCCGGTGCGAGCGTCTCGCGCGCGAACGGGAGCAGCTCGCCGCGCAGCCAGGCCGCGGCCGGGATCGAGAACCCGCGCTTCCGCCCGTTCACGACCTCCGGCGGGAGCAGCGGCGCGACCGCCTTGCGCAGCAGCCGCTTCTTCTGCAGGCCGCGGACCTTCTGCCGTGTCGGCAGTGAGAACGCGAAGCTCGTCACGACCGGATCCATGAACGGGACGCGCGCTTCGAGCGACCACGCCATCGACGCGCGGTCGGTCTTCACCAGCAGGTCGTCGACGAGGTAGACGCCGAAGTCGACGTCCTGCAGGCGCACGAGCAGCTCGTGCCCCTCCGTCTCGGCGAAGCGCGCGCGCAGGATGTCGACCGGGTCGAAGCCGCTGTGCCGGCCGGTCAGCTCGGCCCGCGCGTCCGGGGAGAAGATCTCCTTCCAGCCGTGGTGGCGCTCGAGCGGCGGCAGATGCGCGGACTGCGTGAACCGCTTCGCCTTGTAGTCGAAGCTCGCCTTGCGCGACGACGACGGCAGCAGTCGCGTGACCGGGCCGGCGAGCGAGGCGACAGGGCCGATGCGCTCGGCGAGCAGGTCGGCGACGTAGGTGTAGTAGCCGCCGAAGAGCTCGTCGCCTCCCTCGCCCGACAGCGCCACCTTCACGTCCTCGGCCGCGAGCTGCGAGACGAGGTAGGTGGGCAGCGCCGAGGAGTCGGCGAACGGCTCGTCGAACGCGTCGGCGAGCGCCGGCAGGAGCAGCGCCGCATCGGGGCGAAGGACGAGCTCGCGGTGCGCCGTGTCATAGCGGTGCGAGACGGCCCGCGCGCCCGCGAGCTCGTCGAACGACGACTCCTCGAACCCGATCGAGAACGTCCGCACCGCCTCGGTCGACTCCTCGGCGGCGAGCGCGGCGAGCGCTCCCGAATCGACGCCGCCCGACAGCAGCACGCCGACCGGAACGTCTGCGATCAGGTGCGCGCGCACCGAGTCGCGCAGCCGCGCGCGGCACTCCTCGATCAGCTCGGCCTCGTCAGCGCCGTCGCGGGGCTCGAGTGGCCCGGGGCGGGCGTAGCGCGCGACCGTCGCGGCGCCGTCGCACCACGTCAGCGTGTGGCCGGGCGGGAGCTTGCGGATCTCGCGGTAGATCGACAGCGGCGCGGGGATCACGTTGAACGCCAGGAATGCCTCGAGCGCGTCGAGGTCGATCTCGCCTCGCGGCAATGCGTCGAGCTCGGAGGCGAACGCGAGCTCGCCGGAGGCGTCGCGGTAGTAGAGCGGCTTGATCCCGTACGGATCGCGCGCGAGCACGAGCGAGCGTGACCGTGCGTCGTGCACCGCGACGGCGAACATCCCGCGCAGGCGCTCCCACAGCCGCGGGCCCCACTGCTCGTACCCGTGCGCCAGCACCTCGGTGTCGCACCGCGTCGTGAACCGGTGTCCGGCGCGCTCGAGCTCGGCCCGCAGCTCGAGGTGGTTGTAGATCTCGCCGTTCTGCACGACGACGACCGAGCCGTCCTCGTTCGCGATCGGCTGGTCGCCGCCGGTCAGGTCGATGATCGCGAGCCGGCGCGCGGCGAGGCCGATCCCGCCGTCCAGGTGTGTCCCCTCGGAGTCGGGGCCGCGGTGCACGAGCGTCGCCGACATGCGCGCGAGACGCTCGCGGTCGACGGCGCCGGCGGCCGCGGCGATCCCGCAGATGCCGCACATCGCTAGTTGCTGCCTCTGAGCGCGCCGAACGACTGCCGGACGACGCGCACCGCGGTCGAGCAGACCGTCCGCAGGTAGAGGCGGACCGACCGGTCGGCGATCCACTCGAGGTCGTGTGCGAGCTTCTCCGCCATCGACGTCTCGTAGCCGCGGCGCACCTGTGCGAAGCCGGTGAGCCCCGGGCGCACGACGAGCCGCTGCCAGTACGCCGGGAGCTCGCCCGCGAGCTCCGCGAAGAAGCGCGGCCTGATCGGGCGCGGGCCGACGAACGACATGTCGCCGCGGAGCACGTTCCAGAGCTGTGGGATCTCGTCCAGCTGCGACGCCTTCAGGAAGCGGCCGATCCCCGTCAGCTCCTCCTCGGTGCGACGAACCAGCTCCTCGCCGAGGTACTGCCCGATGCGCTCTTCCGCGCCCGGCTTCAGCGTGCGGAACTTGAGCATGTCGAAGAAGCGGCCGCCGCGGCCGACCCGCCGCCCGCGGTAGAGCACCGGCCGGCCGGTGGTCGCGAGCACGATCGCCGAAAGGATCAGCGCGACCGGCAAAAGGAGGAGGCCGAAGACCGCGCCGAGGAGCAGGTCGAGCGTGCGCAGCTCGACGTCGATCCGGCGGTGAGGAGACTCCGCCGCGAGTCGCGAGTAGCCGCGCACGAGCGTGTCCTCGAGCCGAGGCGGCGCCGCTGTCACGCGCTCGATGGTAGACCCTGGGGGTTGCTCGTCTCGGCGATCGACCATGTCCAGGTCGCGGCTCCGGCCGGCTGCGAGGGCGCCGCCCGCGCGTTCTACGGCGGCCTGCTCGGCCTCGAGGAGATCGCGAAGCCGACCGAGCTCGCGGGTCGGGGCGGGTGCTGGTTCGGGGTGGGTGGGCAGCAGCTGCACGTCGGCGTCGAGGACTCGTTCGCGCCCGCGCGCAAAGCTCATCCCGGCTTCGTCGTCGAGGACCTGCCGGCGCTCCGCGCGCGGCTCGAGGGGGCCGGGATCGCCGTACGGGACGACGGCGCGATCCCCGGGCTCGTGCGCTTCTACGCCGACGACCCCTTCGGGAACCGGCTCGAGTTCCGCGAGGGCTGACCGGCTGCAAATCGGCCCGTTTGCGTCATGCCGGCGATCGGCCCCGCCGGGCACCTTGGAGTGGGCGCCGCGGCCATCGGACAACCCCTCTTGTCCGGTGGCGCGCGCCGCTCAGGTATAAGTAGGCGTTATGGACACGCGGCAGCTGCGCGCGTTCTGCACGGTCGTCGAGCGGCGCTCGTTCTCCCAGGCCGCCGAGCGGCTGGGCGTCACCCAGCCCGCCGTCTCGCTGCAGGTGCGCTCGCTCGAGAAGCGGCTCGGCCTGCAGCTACTCGACCGCTCGGGCCGCCGCGTCGAGCCGACCGAGGCCGGTGCGCGGCTCTACCGCGGCGCACAACGGCTGCTCGCGCTCGAGGAGGACCTCGTCAACGACCTCGCCGACGAGGCCGTCGGCGAGCTCCAGGGCACCTTCGAGATCGGCGCGTCGACCGGGCCCGGCGGCGTCGTGCTCTCCGGCCTGCTGTGCGACTTCGCCGAGCGTCACCCCGCGCTCCACGTGGCGCTCAGCGTGTTCGACACGCAGACGGTGGTGGAGCGCGTCGCCGGGCGAACGCTCGAGCTCGGCGTCGTGGGAGCGGCGCCGCGCCATCGCGGCGTCGACTACGAGCCGTTCTTCCGCGACACGGTCACGCTCGCGTGTCCGGCGGGCCACGCGTTCGCCGGGCGCACGATCACCGTCGACGAGCTTCGCGGCGAGACGCTGATCGTGATGCAGGACGGCGCCGGTGTCCGACAGCTGATCGAGGACGAGCTGCGCCGCCGCGCGGGGGTGCGGCTGCGCGATCTCGGCGTGCGGATCGAGCTCGGCCTGCAGGAGTCGGTGATCAGCGCGGTGCGCGGCGGCCACGGCGTGACGTTCATCTCGCGGCTCTCGATCGAGAACGACCTGGCCGCCGGCACCCTTGGCGAGGCGACGGTGTCGGGGCTCGAGCTCGAGCGGGAGGTGCTGCTCGTGCGCGCCGCCGGGCGCTCCGAGACGCGCGCCGCGCGCGAGTTCCTCGCGTTCGCGCGGAGCCGCCTGCCGTGATCGTCCGCTGGTCGCTCGAGGAGCTGCCCGCCGTGCTCGCCGAGGCGGGAATCGCGCGGCCGTTCGTGATCGCGAGCCGGCGGTGGCGAGCACTCGACGCGCCGCACGTTGCGTGGTGGGACGAGGTGCCGTCGCATCGCGTCGCGGTTGCGGCCGGCGCTGACGGGATCCTCGTCATGGGCGGCGGCTCCGCGATCGACACGGCGAAGGCCGCGTCGGCGACGTCGGGGCTTCCGCTCGTGAGCGTGCCGACGACGTACGCCGGCGCGGAGTGGACGACGTCGTTCGGCGTCCGGTCGCCGGACCGACGCATGCAGGGCGGCGGAGCGGGTGCACATCCGGCCGGGATCGTCTACGACGTCGAGCTCACGCTCGGCCTGCCGCCCGACGTGACCGCGGGAACGGCGATGAACGCGCTCGCGCACACCGCGGAGGCGCTGTACGTGCGCGGCCGCAGCGACGAAGGCGATGCGGAGGCGCTCGCCGGCGCGCCGCTGATCGCGACGGCCCTCCCTCGCGTCCTCGCCGACGGCGGCGATCGTGCCGCGCGCACCCAGCTGCTCACCGGCGCGATGCACGCCGGTCACGCGCTCGGGCTCGCCGGGCTCGGGCTCGCCCACGCGATGGCGCAGGCCGCCGGCGGCCGCTACGGCTTGCCTCACGGCGCGATGAACGCGCTCTGCCTTCCACCCGCGCTCGCGTTCAACCGCGAGGCTGCGCCGGACGCGGTCGAGCGGTTCGGCGAGGCGATCGGCGGTGACGCCGTCGAGCGGTCGCGCTCGCTCGCCCGGCTCGGCGGCTTCGAGCGGCTGCGCGACTTCGGCGTTCCCGAAGCCGATCTCGGCGAGCTCGCGGAGGCCGCGGCGTCGCGGCGCGGCAACGAGGTGAACCCGAAGGTCGCGACGCCGGCGGAGATTCGCGCGCTCTACGAATCCATCTGGTGACGGACGCGTAATCGTCCTCGCGGACGAGCGGGCCGCGAGTAGAAGTAGTGGCAGCTCTACCGCACCTACGCCGGGCACCCGGCTGGTGAGCGCCGAGAGGGCGAGTCACCGTGGAGCGGTGCAGCTAGTCGACGGAGGAGGAGTCATGGAACGCACGAACCTGGCCGCGCGCGCAGGTCGCTGGAGCGCGGCGCACTGGAAGACGGCACTCGGCGCCTGGCTGGTGTTCTGCATCCTGGCCGTGGTCGTCGGCGGCGCCGTCGGCAAGAAGGAGCTGAAGCAGTCCGACACGGCGTCGGGGGACACGCGCGTGGCGCAGAAGATCCTCGACGACGCCGGTTTCGCCGGTCACGCGGGCGAGAGCGTCCTCGTGCAGTCGAAGTCGCAGACCGTCTCCGATCCGGCATTCCGGGCGGCCGTGAACGACGTCGTCCGCGCCGTCTCGGCGCAGCCGGCCGTCGCACGCGTCCGCACGCCGCTCGACCGGGCCAACCGCGGCCAGGTCGCGGACGGCGGGCACTCGGCGATCGTGCAGTTCGAGATCCGCGGTGACGAGGACAAGGCGGAGGACAAGGTCGCCCCGGTGATGAAGGCGGTTGCGGCCGTGCAGGCCGACCACCGGCAGTTCAAGGTCGACGAGTTCGGTGAGGCGAGCGCGGCGCACGTGCTCGACAAGACCGTCGGCAAGGATTTCCAGAAGGCCGAGTACTCGTCGCTGCCGGTGACGCTGATCATCCTGCTGCTGGCCTTCGGCGCGCTCGTCGCCGCCGGCCTCCCGGTGCTGCTCGCATTTTCGGGCGTCCTCGCGACGATCGGGCTCTCGACGATCGCGAGCCACGTCGTTGCGGCCGGCGATCCGACCCAGTCGGTGATCCTGCTGATCGGGATGGCCGTCGGCGTCGACTACTCGCTGTTCTACATCCGCCGCGAGCGGGAGGAGCGGGCGCGCGGCCTCAGCCACCGCGAGGCGCTGCTGCGCACCGCCGGGACGTCGGGCTACGCGGTGTTCATCTCCGGCCTGACGGTGATGATCGCGATGGCCGGGATGCTACTCACCGGCAACGCGATCTTCACGTCGATCGCCGTCGGCGCGATGCTGATGGTCGCCGTCGCGGTGATCGGGTCGCTCTCGATCCTGCCCGCGCTGCTGTCGAAGCTCGGCGACCGCGTGAACAAGGGCCGCGTGCCGTTCATCGCGCGCCGCGGCTATCGCGAGTCGCGGGTGTGGGGCTGGGTGCTCGACCGGGTCGTCCGCCGGCCGTGGCTGTCGGCGGTCGTGTCGGGCGGCTTCCTGTTCGCGCTCGCGATCCCGGCGCTGCAGCTGCACACGCAGCTGCCGAGCTTCACCGACCTGCCGCGGTCGATCGGGATCGTGCGCACCTACGAGGCGATCCAGAAGGCGTTCCCGGGTGCTCAGACGCCGGCGCAGGTCGTCGTCCGTGCGGACGACGTGACGGCGCCGCAGGTTCAGCGCGGCATCGCCGAGTTGAAGCGGGAGGCGCTCGCGACCGGCGAGATGTCGTCGCCGATCGAGACCAAGGTGAACCCGTCGCGCACGGTCGAGGTCGTGTCGATCCCGCTCCAGGGCAACGGCGACAACGGGAGGTCGGTCGCCGCGCTCCAGACGCTGCGGAACGACGTGATCCCGAAGACGATCGGCTCGGTGCCCGGCGTGGTCGCGCCGGTGACGGGCGAGACCGCCGGCACGCACGACTTCAACCAGCAGATGAAGAGCCACGCGCCGATGGTGTTCGCGTTCGTGCTCGCGCTCTGCTTCGTGCTGCTGCTCGTGACGTTCCGGTCGATCGTGATCCCGATCAAGGCCGTGCTGCTCAACCTGCTCTCGGTCGGGGCGGCGTACGGCCTGCTCGTGCTGGTCTTCCAGCACACGTGGGCGGAGGGCCTGCTCGGGTTCCACTCGAACGGCGCGATCGCGTCCTGGCTCCCGCTGTTCATGTTCGTGATCCTGTTCGGGCTCTCGATGGACTACCACGTGTTCATCCTCAGCCGGATCAAGGAGCTCGTGGACGGCGGGATGTCGACCGACGAGGCCGTCGCGACCGGGATCAAGCGCACGGCGTCGACTGTGACGAGCGCCGCGCTCGTGATGGTGGCCGTGTTCGCGATCTTCATGTCGCTGCAGGAGATCGACATCAAGCAGATGGGCTTCGGGCTCGCGGCCGCGATCCTGATCGACGCGACCGTCGTCCGCGCCGTCCTGCTCCCGTCGGTGATGAAGCTGCTCGGCGACTGGAACTGGTACCTGCCGCGGTCGCTCGAGTGGCTGCCGCGGTTCGGCGGCGAGGCGGCACCGACCGCCCCGCCCGTCCCCGTCGACTGACGGGACAAAGAGGGACGCAAGACGGGTGCCTGGCACCAACGTGCCAGGCACCTGCATTTCGGCCCTTTGTCCGGCGCCGAAGTGAACAATGCATAAGCCTTTCTAATCTCAGGTATGGTTCCGCGCGTGGAGAGCGCCGCGCCCTCGTTCGACGTGCTCGTGGTCGGCAGCGGGGCCTCCGGCCTTGCTGCGGCCGTCTCCGCCGAGCGTGCCGGCGCGCGCGTGGCGCTCGCGACGAAGGGCTCGCTGCAGGCGAACAACTCGTCGAAGGCGCAGGGCGGGATCCAGGCCGCGTTCGGCGACGACGACTCGCCCGAGCAGCACGCGGCGGACGTCTTCGCTTCCTCGCACGAGACCGCGAGCCCCGAGTTGGTCGAGGTGCTCACGAGCGAGGCACCGTCCGCGATCCACTGGCTCGAGTCGCTCGGCGTCCAGTTCACGCGGTCGAACGGCGGCTACCGGCTCGCGCGCTGCGGCGGCGCCACGCGCAAGCGCCTGCTGCAGGTCGGAGATCGCACGGGGCACGCGATCACCAAGCAGCTCCGCGAGGCCTGGGAGAGCGGGAGCGGCACGTCGTTCACGAACGCACCGCTGCGCGACCTCTCCGAGACGCCGAGCGGCTGGCGTGCGGTGTGTGGCGACCACGTCGTCGACGCGGGCGCGGTCGTGCTTGCCGCCGGCGGCCGCTGCTACGCAGAGGCCGAGCGCCGCGGCGAGCTGTCGACGAACCACCCGAACGCGACCGGGGAGGTGACGCAGCTCGCAATCGCGCTCGGCGCGGAGTCGCGTGACCTCGACGCGCTTCAGTACCACCCGAACGGCGGCGCGTGGCCGGCGAACATGCAGGGCTACTCGATCCCGGAGACGACGCGCGCCTACGGCGCCGTGCTCCTCAACGCCGAAGGCGAGGAGTTCACCGATTCGCTCGGGCCACGCGACGCGGTGAGCAAGGCGATCTTCGACGAGGTCGATGCCGGACGCGGTGTTCAGACGCCGGACGGCCGCCCCGCCGTCTACCTCGACACGACGCGCATCGCCGAGGAGGACGCCGACGTCTCGCTGCCGTACATGCTCCGCCGCTACCGCGGCGCGGGCATCGACCCGTTGCGCGAGAAGATCCTCACCTACCCCGTCCTGCACTACCAGAACGGCGGCCTCGTGATCGACACGAGTGCCGCGACCACGCTCGAGGGTGTGTACGCCTGCGGTGAGATCGCCGGCGGCACGCACGGGCGCAACCGGATGATGGGAAACAGCCTTCTCGAATGTGCGGTGTTCGGTCGGAGGGCTGGCGTTGGTGCATTCGAGAAGGCTAGGAGCTAGATGACGATCGATATCGACACCGATCTGCAGCACGCGGTCGAGGATGCGGCCGCACATTTGTACGTCTGGGCGCTGAAGGACATCCCGCAGGACCTGCGCGACGCGCTCGCCGCGGCCCGCGACAGGGAGACCTCCGTTCCGGGCAAGCGCGTCCTCGACGTGATCCACCGGAACGTCAACGTTGCCGACAGCGAGAAGAACCTCGTCTGCCAGGACACCGGCATCGCCGTCTACCACGCTCGCGTCGGCGAGCACTTCCCGCTGCATCCGGCGCGTATCTACGACGCGCTTCGCGCCGGCACGGCGCGCGCGACTGTCGAGCATCCGCTGCGCTCGAACGCGGTGCACACGATCACGCGGGAGAACACCGGCCCGAACATCGGCTACCGGCTCCCGATCGTCCACTGGGAGTTCGTCGAGGACTGGGACGGGCTCGACGTGAAGTGCGTGCCGAAGGGCTCAGGCTCGGAGAACATGAGCTTCCTGAAGATGTGCGTCCCCGCCGACGGCGTGAAGGGGATCAAGCAGTTCGTGCTCGAGTCGATCGTCGGCGCGGGCGGCAAGCCGTGCCCGCCCGGGATCGTCGGCGTCGGCATCGGCGGCTCGGCCGACTACGCGATGCACCTCGCGAAAGAGGCGATCATGCGGCCGATCGGGACGCGCAACCCGGACCCGATCGTGGCCGAGCTCGAGGACGAGCTGTTCGGCCTGCTCAACGAGACCGGCATCGGGCCTATGGGCCTGGGCGGCGACGTGACCGTGCTCCAGTGCCACATCGAGCACGCCGACACGCACATGACGCTCAACCCGGTCGCGGTCAATTACCAGTGCTGGGCTGCGCGCCGCGCGTCGGCGCACATCGCTGCCGACGGCACGACCGACTACGACAGGGAGGCGTAGGCATGCCGACGCACGAGGTCACGTTCCCGATCACCGACCCGCAGGAGATCCTGAAGCTGCGCGCCGGCGACGAGGTCACGGTGCAGGGCCACATCATCGGCATCCGCGACCGGACGCAGATCCGCATCTTCGATCAGCAGGTCGAGCCGCCGATGGACCTGCGCGGAGCGTTCCTGCTGCACACGGCCCCGGGCGTACGCAAGATCGCTGACGGCCGCTACGAGAAGGTCTGCATCGGCACGACCACGAGTGCGCGGATGGTGCGCTTCACCGAGCCGCTCGGAGCGCAGTACGGCGTGCGCGCCATCTGCGGCAAGGGCGGCTTCCCCGACGACGCGATCGAGCCGATGCAGCGCCTCGGGATGGTCTACTTCGCGATCGTCGGCGGCGCGGCCGCGCTCGAGACGACGCAGATCGAGGAGATCGAGGAGGTCGCCTGGGAGGAGCTGATGCCGGAGTGTCTGTGGCGCTTCCGCGTCAAGGACTTCGGGCCGCTGACCGTCGGCATCGACGCCCACGGCGGCTCGCTCTACCGCGACGTCCAGGCCCGTGCCCACGCCAAGCTGGAGGAGCTCTATGCGCGATTTTGACCTCGGCATCAAGCGCGACGGCGGTCTCACGCACGTGCTCGACAAGGGCCTCGGCGTCCGCGCCTGGGAGGACATCCTCGAGACGAGCGGCGACTACATCGACATCGTCAAGCTCGGCTGGGGAACGGCATGGGTGACGAAGGGGCTCGAGCGCAAGCTCGACGTGCTGCGCGAGAAGCGCGTCGTCATCGGCGGCACGTTCTTCGAGGTCGTCTACGCACGGGAGAAGTTCGACGACTACAAGAGGTGGCTCACGGAGCTCGGCCTCGACCACGTCGAGATCTCGGACGGCACGGTCGAGATCCCGCGCGAGCGGAAGCTCGAGCTGATCGCCGACTTCGCGCGGGACTTCACCGTCCTCTCCGAGGTTGGCTCGAAGGACTCGGAGGTCGTGTTCGCACCGTACGAGTGGGTCGAGTGGATCAAGGAAGAGAAGGACGCCGGCGCGTGGAAGGTGATCACCGAGTCGCGCGAGGGCGGGACGGCGGGGATCTTCCGGCCGTCGGGCGAGATGCGCACCGGCCTCGTCGACGAGATCGCGCACTCGATCGACTTCCGCGACCTCGTCTGGGAGGCGCCGACCAAGGCGTCGCAGGCGTGGTTCGTCAAGCACTTCGGCCCCGAGGTCAACCTCGGGAACATCCCGCCCGACGAGGTGATCCCGCTCGAGACGCTGCGGCTCGGCCTCCGCGGCGACACGCTCAAGGAGGTGCTGCTCGGTGGCGGTGAGCCCGTTCCGGCTTCCTGAAGCCGACGTCGTCGAGGCGATGAGCGCCGAGGAGATCGTCGGCCTCGTCGTCGAGACGTTTCCGGGCAAGGTCGCGCTCGCGTGCTCGTTCCAGAAGGAGGAGAGCGTGCTGCTCGATCTCCTCTTCGCCGTCGAGCCGAGCGCGCGCGTCTTCGCGATCGACACGCACTACCTCTTTCCGGAGACGTACGAGCTCTGGCGCACGGTCGAGCAGCGCTACTCGACGACGGTCGAGGTCTTCGAGGGCGCTCCGGTCGAGGACGGGCTGTGGGAGACGAAGCCCGACCTGTACCTCGCGATCGCGAAGCTCGAGCCGCTGAACCGGGCGCTCCTGGATCTCGACGCCTGGATCACCGGCGTCCGCCGCGGCCAGTCGCCCACGCGCGCGAACGCGCCGAAGCTCGGCTGGGACGCCGCCCACGAGCTCTGGAAGGCGAACCCGCTGGCCGACTGGAGCGACGAGGACTGCTGGGCGTACATCAGGGAGCGCGACCTTCCCTACAACGCGCTGCACGACCGGGGCTACGAGTCGATCGGCGACACCCACTCGACCATCCCGGGCGCGGGCCGCGAGGGCCGCTGGGCCGGGACCGACCGCACAGAATGCGGCCTCCACACCGAGAGCGAGGTCGCGTGATCACCGGCGCGAAGCGGAATCTCACGCATCTCGACGAGCTCGAGAGCGAGGCGATCCACATCATGCGCGAGGTCGCCGCCGAGCGCGAGCGACCGGTGCTGCTCTTCTCCGGCGGCAAGGACTCGATCGTGCTGCTGCGGCTGGCCGAGAAGGCGTTCCGGCCGGCGCGCTTCCCGTTTCCGGTGATGCACGTCGACACCGGCCACAACTTCCCCGAGGCGATCGAGTTCCGCGACCGGCGCATCGGCGAGCTCGGCGAGCGGCTGATGGTCGCGAGCGTCCAGGAGTCGATCGACCGCGGCCGTGTGGTCGAGCAGACCGGCCCGCGCGCATCGCGGAACCAGCTGCAGACGACGACGCTGCTCGACGCGATCGCCGAGCACGGGTTCGACGCGGCGATGAGCGGCGCGCGCCGCGACGAGGAGCGCGCGCGTGCGAAGGAGCGCATCTTCAGCTTCCGCGACGACTTCGGCCAGTGGAACCCGCGCGCGCAGCGTCCCGAGCTCTGGAACCTCTACAACGCGCGCATCCGGAAAGGCGAGCACATCCGCGTCTTCCCGATCTCGAACTGGACCGAGCTGGACGTGTGGCAGTACGTCGCGCGCGAGGAGCTCGAGCTGCCGTCGATCTACTTCGCGCACGAGCGCGAGGTCTTCCGCCGCGACGGCATGCTCTACTCGGCCTCGGAGTTCGTCGAACGGTTTCCCGAGGAGGAGACGTTCAGCGCGACCGTCCGCTTCAGGACGGTCGGCGACATGACCTGTACCGGCGGCGTCCTCTCCGGGGCGGCGACGCTCGCAGAGGTGGTCGACGAGATCGCGGCGACGCGCATCTCGGAGCGCGGCGAGACGCGCGCCGACGACCGTGTCTCCGAAGCGGCGATGGAAGATCGGAAGCGCGTTGGCTACTTCTAGGGAGCTGATGGACACCGAGCTGGCGCGGCTCGTCACTGCGGGCTCGGTGGACGACGGCAAGTCGACGCTGATCGGCCGCCTGCTCTACGACACGAAGCAAATCCTCGTCGACCAGCTCGAGCACATCGAGGACGCCTCGCGCCGCCGGGGCCACGACTACGTCGACCTGGCGCTGCTGACCGACGGCCTGCGGGCCGAGCGCGAGCAGGGCATCACCATCGACGTCGCCTACCGCTCGTTCGTGACGCCTCGGCGCCGCTTCCAGCTCGCCGATGCGCCGGGCCACGTGCAGTACACCCGCAACATGGTCACCGGCGCCTCGACCGCCGACGTGGCGGTGATCCTCGTCGACGCCCGCAAGGGCGTGGTCGAGCAGACGCGCCGCCACTCGTACATCGCCGCGGTGCTCGCGATCCCGCACGTCGCGTTCGCGGTGAACAAGATGGATCTCGTCGACTACTCGGAGGAGCGCTACGACGCGATCGCCCGCGACCTCTCCGAGCTGGCGACCCGCCTCGGCCTGCACGACGTCGAGGCGGTGCCTGTCTCCGCATTGCGCGGCGACAACGTCGTCGAGCGCACCGACGCGATGCCGTGGTACGCGGGGCCGACGCTGCTCGAGCACCTCGAGTCCGTCGAGCTCGCGGCCGACCGCAACCGCGACGACCGCCGCTTCGGCGTGCAGTGGGTGATCCGCCCGATGGCGGACGAGCACCACGACTTCCGCGGCTACGCGGGGCGCGTCGACTCGGGCGTGTGGCGGCCCGGCGACGAGGTGGCCGTGCTCCCGTCCGGAGCGCGCAGCCGCGTGGCCGCGATCGAGACCGCAGACGGGCCGCTCGCGGACGCCGTGCCCGGGCAGTCGGTCACGATCCGCCTCGAGGACGACGTCGACGCCTCGCGGGGCGACCTGCTGGCCGACCCCGAGCGGGCGCCGGCGGTCGCGAGCGAGCTCCTCGCCCGCGTGTGCTGGATGAGCGAACGGCCGCTCGACGAGGGTGCGACGCTCGCGATCAAGCAGACCACGCGCACGTCGCGGGCCCGCGTCGCCGAGCTCTGCTCGGTGGTCGACATCGCGACGCTCGAGGACCGGCCGGCGCCCGAGCGGCTCGAGCTCAACGACCTCGGCGTCGTTCGGCTGCGGCTGGCCGAGCCGCTCGTCGTCGACCCGTACGCGCGCAACCGCGCGACCGGCGGCTTCATCCTCATCGACGAGGCGACCAACGACACGGTCGGCGCCGGGATGGTGCTCGAGGCGGCCGGGTGACGCGGCGCGCGGATCCCTACCGCGACACCGACGTGATCGACTCGCGCGCTCCGCGCACGAACCAGCTCGTCATCGGCGCGCTCACGGTGCTGGCGATCGTCATGGGCTGGTGGTGGCTGCTCGCGCTGCTCGCGCTCCAGCTCGCTGTCGGGCTCGCGTTCGGCCGCCGCTTCTGCCTGGCGTGCGTCGCGTACTTCGAGCTCGTGCAACCCCGCTTCGGCGAAGGCCCGCTTGAGGATGCACGCCCGCCGCGGGTCGCGAACATGGTCGGCCTCGTCGTGCTCGCCGCCGCCTCGCTCGCGTACCTCGCCGGTCTCGTTCTCCTCGGCGCCGTCCTTGCCGCGCTCGTCGCCGCACTGGCGCTGCTCGCGGCGTTCACCGGCTTCTGCACCGGGTGTGAGGCGTACAAGCTCGGCTGCCGGCTTCGGGGACGGCCGTTCGTCTCGTGCCCGCTCCCGCCGGAGCCGGGAGTGACGGCGTGAGCTGGCAGTTCATCATCGCCGGCTTCCTGGTCGGCGTCCTCGTCGGGATGACCGGGATGGGCGGCGGCAGCCTGATGACGCCGATGCTGATCCTGATCTTCGGCTTCGACCCGAAGACGGCGGTCGGCACCGACATCCTCCACGGCGCCGTCTTCAAGTCGTTCGGTGCATGGCGGCACCGCAAGCTCGGCAACGTGAACGTCCCGCTCGCGGCGTGGATCCTGCTCGGCTCGGGGCCGTGCTCGCTGGTCGGCGTCGAGCTGGCGAACTCGTTCTCGGACAATGCGGAGGCGACGATGAGCAAGATCATCGGCGCCGCGTTGATCCTCGGCGGCATCGGCTTCCTCGCGCGCACGTTCGTCAAGCCGCGCACCGACATCCCCGACGGCCCCTTCCGCCTCAGCCGCCGCGACAAGATCGCGGCCGTCGCGATCGGGGCGAGCTGCGGCTTCGTCGTCGGCTTGACCTCGGTCGGCTCGGGCACCTTCTTCGGCCTGTTCATGCTGTTCCTGTTCCCGCTGTCGGCGACGCAGATGGTGGGCACCGACGTCACGCAGGCGGCGGCGCTGCTCTGGGTCGCCGGAGCCGGCTACCTCCTGCACGGCAACGTCGACCTGCATGCGATCGCCTGGCTCCTCGTCGGGTCGATTCCCGGCGTCTTCCTCGGCGCGAACCTCTCGATCAAGGTGCCCGACCGGGCGCTGCGGACGATGTTCGCGGTCGTGCTGATGCTCTCCGGGATCAAGCTCGTCGAGCTGCCCGGAGCGACGACGATCATCGAGGTCGCGGCCGCGCTCGGAGCCGTCTTCGTCGTCGTGTGGGCGGTGCGGCTGGCGCAGCAGCGCCGCGTGGCGGTCGAAGGCCCGGCCTAAGAAGCACGGCCGTACAATCGTCCGGGCGTGGCCCGGGCCCTGTCGAGCGCACTCGTTCTCGCCCTGCTCGCGGCGACCGCCGTTGCCTTTGCGATCACCGAGGGCGCGAAGCTCGAGCGCTCGCCGATCTACGGCACGAAGCCGCCGCCGCACGAGTTCTCCCCGAAGGGGACGGCCGTGCCGGTGGCGCGCCTGTCCTTCCGGCTGCGCTCGCACGAGCGCGTCGAGGTGTGGATCGAGAATGCGAAGGGCACCCGCGTGCGCACCCTGCTGCAGCCGCAGAGCTTCACGGCGGGGTCGCGGGTGAGCGTCGTCTGGGACGGGCGCGGCGACAACCGCAGGCTCGTTCCGGACGGCGACTACAAGCCGGTTGTCAAGCTCGAGCGCTCGCACCGGACGATCGTGCTGCCGAACTCGACGCGCCTCGACACCGTCCCGCCGACGATCGTCGTGCGCCGTCCGCAGTATCCGATCCTCTCGCCTGACGGCGACCACCACGGCGACGTGTTCCGCGTTCCCTATCGGGTGAACGAGCCGGCGCACGGGATCCTCTACGTCGAGGGCACCCGGGTCGCCTTCACGCTGTCGCAGAAGCTCACCGGCGTGCTCCTCTGGAACGGGAAGGTGAACGGCCGGCCGCTCCCGCCCCGTCGCTCCGGCTACGTGCTCTCGGTCGCGGCGCAGGACCGGGCCGGCAACGTCTCCGAGCCGTACCGTTTCGGGGTCGCGCACATCCGGTACGTCGTGCTCGGTCGCTCGCGCATCGACGTGAAGCCGCGTGGCCGGTTCGCCGTTCGCGTCTCGACCGACGCTCCCACCGTCCACTGGCAGCTGCACGGCCGCTCGGGCGTCCAGCGCCGCGGGACGCTCCATCTCCGCGCGCCCGCGAAGAAGGGCGTCTACCACCTGTTCGTCACCGTGGGCGACCACGCCGCGCGCGCCACCGTGGTCGTCAAGTGACGGCGGGCCTCGCGCAGGCCGCCGGCGCGGTCGGGTCGATCGGCCTCGCGCTGCTGATCGCCGCTCCGCGGCGTGACCTGCGCGTCGCCGGCCTGGCCGGGTGGGCGCTCGGCTGCGCCGGGCTCGTGGTCTACCTCGCCCCCTCCGGTCACCATCGCCTGCTCGCCGGCGCTGCAGTGGTGGGGCTGGTCGCCGCGGTGGTCGGAGCGTGGATCGTGGTCCGCGTCCCGTGGCTGCTCGCGCTGGCGACGCTCGCCTGCGTGCCGGCGCGCTTCCCGGTGCACGTCGGCTCGACGCAGGCGAACCTGCTGCTGCCGCTCTACGGCGTCGTGGTCGTCGCGGCGCTCGCGCTCGCCTGGCAGCTGTACGGCGACGAGAACCGCTCGCGCGAGCTGGGGCCGCTCGCCTGGCCGCTCGCACTGTTCGTCGGGTGGTCCGGCCTCTCGTTCCTCTGGACGAAGGACGTGCGCCAGGGTGCGATCGAGCTGCTCTTCTTCATCCTCCCGTTCGGGCTGCTCGCGGTGGCGCTCGCCCGCCTGCCGTGGTCGCGCATGTGGGTGCTGGCGCTGTACGTCCAGCTCGCCGTGATGGGGCTCGTGTTCGCGTCGATCGGGATCGTCCAGTACGAGGAGCGGCAGATCTTCTGGAACCCGAAGGTGAGGGTCGACAACGCGTACGCGCCGAGCGGCTGGTTCTACCGCGTCAACTCGGTCTTCTACGACCCGTCGATCTACGGGCGCTTCCTTGTCGTCGCGATCCTCGCGAGCCTCGCCGTCGTCCTGCGGCGCCGCGGACGCGACCCACTGTGGGCGGTGGCGGCGACGCTGGCGCTCGGGATCACCTGGTTCGGCCTGCTCCCCTCGTTCTCGCAGTCGAGCTACGTCGCACTGATCGCCGGGGTGATCGTCGCGGCGGTCGTCGTCTGGCGCTGGCGCAGCCTCGGGCTGTTCGCCGTCGCTGCGGTCGTCCTGCTGCTCGCGATCGCCGCCTCGCCGCAGCTCCGCCACCGCATCCAGGGCAAGACGTCGTCGTCGCTCTCGCACGTCACGAGCGGGCGCTCGACGCTCGCGCGCAACGGCGTCAAGCTCGCCGTCCACAACCCCGTGATCGGCGTCGGCATCGGCGGCTTCAAGCGCGCGTACGCTGACGAGGTCGGCCTCAAGGGCCGCGAGCCGAAGGCCGCGGCGTCGCACACGACGCCGATCACGGTGGCGGCGGAGACCGGCGTGCCCGGGCTCGTGCTGCTGCTCGTGCTCGTCTTCGCCGCGCTCCGTACCGGCTTCCGGTGGCTCGGGCCGCTGTTCGAGGGGACCGCCCGCCTCGCGTTCGGTTTAGCCTTGACCGCGATCCTCGTGCACTCCCTGTTCTACAACGCGCTCTTCGAGGACCCCACGTTCTGGGGCCTGCTCGCGCTGGTGGTGGTCGGCGCCCGTGCGGACGGGGCGCTGGAGAAGCCGGCTTGATCGACGGCGTCCGCCGGGCGCTCGTCCTGGCGCCGCACACCGACGACGGCGAGTTCGGGTGCGGCGGCACGATGGCGCGGCTGGTCGAGGCGGGCGCCGAGGTCCGCTACGTGGCGTTCTCGATCGCGACTCGCTCGCTGCCGCCCGGGTTCGCCCCCGACACGCTTGCACGCGAGGTGCGCGAGGCGACGCACGAGCTCGGCATTCCGGCCGAGCAGCTCACGGTGCACGACTTCGACGTGCGCACGTTCCCCGAGCACCGCCAGGAGATCCTCGAGCTGCTGATCGAGCTCTGGAACGACTACCGCCCCGACTGCGTCTTCCAGCCGTCGCTGCACGACGTCCACCAGGATCACCGCACGATCGCCGACGAGGGCCTGCGCGCGTTCAAGCGCACGACGATCTTCGGCTACGAGATCCCGTGGAACAACTTCGACTTCGCCTACCAGGCGTACGTGTCGCTGGAGTCGACGCACGTCGACCGGAAGGTCGCGGCGCTCGAGAAGTACTCGTCCCAGCAGCATCGCCGCTACGCGAACGCGGACTACGTCCGGAGCGTCGCGCGCACGCACGGGATCAACGTGAATCGCGAGTTCGCCGAGGTGTTCCAGGTCTACCGGCTGGTCGCCTGAGGCGCACTGTCGAATGCCGAGCTCTCTGCGAAAGCTGCTGGGCGGTAGCTCGTCGATCAGCTGGCTCCAGCCGCTGCCGACCGAACCGCCTGCCGACCGGCGCGGCCTGATCGTCGGTGCCTGCCGCGGCAAGCGGGTGATCCATCTCGGCTTTACCGACGAGCACCTGACGGCCGACAAGCAACGGAGCGGCCGCTGGCTGCACGCCGATCTGGACGAGGTTGCCTCCTCGCTCGTCGGCCTCGATCTCGACCGTGAAGGAGTGGAGAGAGCGCAGGCGCTGGGCTACGAGGCCTACGTCGTCGACGCCCAGAGCGCAACGGCGATCAGGCGGCTCTCCCTGCAGCCCGCCGACGTCGTCGTCGCCGGAGAGATCATCGAGCATCTGGAGTCGCCGGGGCATTTCCTTCGCGCGGTCAAGCCGCTCCTCGCCGACGGCGGGCGGCTGATCGTCACGACGCCGAATGCCTACCGGACGGTTGGCTTCCTCGCGCCTCTGCTCGGCGAGGAGCTGATCCATCCAGACCACGTCGGCATCCACAGCATTCACACGCTGCGGACGCTCGGCCGTCGCGCCGGCTACCACGTCGAGCAGCTCGGCTACTACCAGAACGCAGCCGTGATCTCGTCCGGCTCCGCCGTCGGGACCGTCGCTCGTGTGGTCCGCACCCTGCAGGCTTGGCTCCTCCGGCGCAGGCCGCACTGGAGCGACGGCATCTACGCGATCTTCACCCGCCGAGCGCGCTGATTTTGCGATAATCCGCACATGACCACCGTCGTCGACAGGCTGGTCGCGGAGGAGCACCACCTCGAGGAGATCGCGCGGGACGGCTACGAGCCGGCGACGCTGCCGATCGTCCTGGGCGCGATCGTGCTCGCGCTCGTGGTGATCGTCGGACTCGCGCTCGGCGTGACCCTCGCCGTCTACTACCTGACCTGAGCCCGCGGGCCGGACCCATCGAGGGCTCGTACTGGGTCGAGCCCGGGCGCCTGCTCGCCGGGCCGTATCCCGACGACGGGGAAGCCGAGGCGCTCGTCGCGGCCGGGATCGCCGCGACCGTCGACCTGACCGAGCAGGAAGAGGGCTGGGGCGACTACTGGAGCGCGCGTCCGGAGCTCGAGCACCGACGCGTCGGCTTCCGTGACTTCGCGCCGCCGTCCGAGGAGGGGATGCGGCGCGCGCTCGCCACGGTGGACGAGCTGCTCGAGCGCGGGCCCGTGTACGTGCACTGCCGCGGCGGGAAAGGGCGGACCGGCTGCTTCGTCGCCTGCTTCCTGGTCGAACGCGGCGCCGCGCCCGCCGGCGCGCTGGACAGCGTGCGGACGTGGTGCGGGCACGACCACTCGCCCGAGACGGACGAGCAGCGCGACTTCGTCAGGGGATGGCGCCCAGCTCGGCCGGCAGCGGGCGAGAGTGCACCACCACCAGCGTCCGCGTAGGCCGCGTCAGCGCGACATAGAGGGCCCGCAGGCCGTGCTCGCTCTCCGCGATCAGCCCCGGCTCGACCACGACGACGTGGTCGAACTCGAGCCCCTTGGCCCGGCGCGGCGTGAGCACGGGCACGCCGTCCCAGATGCCCTCGGGCTCGAGGCTCTCGGCGAGCTCGTCGGGGGCGATCACGGCGAGCAGTCCGTCCTCGGCGGCGAGCCGCGCCGCCTCGCGATACGCGGCGGCGAGCAGCTCGTGCTCCTCGACCCGGTGGATCCGGGGCGCCGACGCGCCCGTGCGGTAGGCGATCGGCGCGGCGACGTCGGGTGCGATTGTGTCGAGCAGCGGCAGCGCGACGTCCATGATCTCGCGTGGGACGCGGTACGCGTAGCGCAGCTCTTCGACGCTCGCCTCGTCGCCGTGCGGCAGATGGGCGAGCACCTGCTCCCACGTCGAGTACGGGACCGCACCGGTTCCCTGGGCGACGTCGCCGAGGATCGTCAGCTCGCCCTCGGGGGCGCGCCGGGCGACCATCCGGAGCTGCATCGGCGAGAGGTCCTGGGCCTCGTCGACGATCACGTGCCCGTAGCGGTGCGGCGGCGCGTCGAGCAGCGAGCGCGCCTCGTCGAGCAGCGGGACGTCGGCGTCCGACCAACCCGTCCCGCGCCGCGCCAGCAGCTTCTGCTCCGCCGGCGTGAGGATCCCCTCGGCCGCTGCGGCAAGCGTCGCGCGTGACGTGAAGAGCGAGCGGACGAGCCGGTCGGGCGAGACCTGCGGCCACGCGGCCTTGACGATGCGGTCGAGATAGCCGCCGCCGCGGAGCGCCCGCTCGACGTCGTCGAACGAGCGGACCGCGTAGGCGCCGAGCACGCGGCCGTACTCCTCGTAGAGCCGCCGGAGGAGATTCATCCGGAAACGCTCGCGCGCCGCGCTCGTGAGGCCGAGCTCGTCGCGAGCCGCCTCGACCAGCTCGCGGATCTCGCGCTCGCGCACCCAGACGAAGCTTCCCTCGAGGCGGATTGCGAGCTCCTCCGGCTCGGAGACGAGGCGCGCCTCGGCGGCGCGGCGGATCACCTCGACGAGCCGGAGGTCCGACTTCAGCTCGACGACCGCGCGCGCATCGGCCAGCGTCGGCTCGATCCCGTCGACCAGCTCGGCGACGGCGCGCTGCTCGACGGCTTCCTCGCCGAGCGCGGGCAGCACGTGCGAGACGTACTCCATGAAGGTCGGGTTCGGGCCGACGACGAGCACGCCGCGGCGGGCGAGCGTGTCGCGGTGCGTGTAGAGGAGCCACGAGGCGCGGTGCAGGCCGACCGCCGTCTTCCCCGTGCCCGGCCCGCCCTGGATCACGAGCGGTGTCGCGGGGTCGCGGGTGATCAGCCCGTACTGGTCGGCCTGGATCGTGGCGACGATGTCGCGCATGTGCTGCTCCCGGCTCCGCTCGAGCTCATCGAGCAGGAAGTCGCCGACCGCGGCGCCGTCGACGATCGAGCCGTCGAGCGACTCGTCGGCGAGCTCGAGCACCCGCTGCCCGTCGGTGCGAAAGCGGCGGCGGAGCGTCACGCCGTGCGGGTCCTGCGGCGTCGCCGTGTAGAACGGCCGGGCGGCCGGTGCCTGCCAGTTCACGACCACCTGCTGCAGCTCCTCGTCGTGCACCCAGCGGCGGCCGAGATAGAGCGGGCGCGACAGCTGCTCGAAGTCGAGGCGGCCGAACACCAGCC
Source organism: Gaiellaceae bacterium (assembly GCA_036557145.1). Classification (GTDB taxonomy): domain Bacteria; phylum Actinomycetota; class Thermoleophilia; order Gaiellales; family Gaiellaceae; genus PALSA-600. The sequence continues at coordinate 5,173 of DATBIC010000064.1, read as the reverse complement.
CGCGCTCGGCGTCGGCGAAGGTCTTCAGGCGGCGCGCCGCCCAGGCGTCCATCGCTGCCTGCGCCACCTCGCCGTCGACGGCGTCGGCCGCCCGCGCGACGACGGCGCGCATGCGCTCGAGGTGCTCGTAGGCGCGGTCGACGTACTCCTGCTCCGCCTGGAGGTCGGGATGCGGCATGCACCCAGTCTCGCGGACCTCGCGGGCCGGTCGCCGCGTAGGGCTTGCAGTGAATCGCCGTCAGTTCGTCGCGCTTGCCGCGGCGGCGCCGTTCGTACTCCGTGAGGGGCTTGCACGTGCCGCGTCGCCGCGGCACGCGCTCGTCACCTGCGACGCCGACTCGCGGCTGGCGCTCGTCGACGTGGGCGCGCTGCGGATCGTCGGCCACGTCGAGACGCCGTCAGATCCTCGCGCGATCGAGCGGGTGGGTGCGCTCGCCGTCGTCTGCCACACCGCCGCCGGCGTCGTCACTGTCGTCGACCGGCACCGCGTCAGGCACGAGTTGCACGACTTCGTCGAGCCGCGGTACGTCGCTGCCCACCCCGACGGCATGCACGCCTTCGTGACCGACTCGGGCTCGAGCGGTGTCGTCGCGATCGACGCGGTGAAGGGCACGGCGCTCGGTCGCGTGCGGCTCGGCGGCTGGGCGCGCCACGTCACGATCGATCGCGCGGGGAGGCTCCTCTGGGTCGGGCTCGGCTCGGCGGCGGCGAGTGTTGCCGTCGTCGACGTCTCCGACCCGCGGCGGCCGCGCCTGCACGCGACGGTGCCGACGCCGTTCCTCAGCCACGACGTCGGCTTCGCCCCGGACGGCCGCGTCTGGGTGACGTCCGGCGAGAACCGCGAGTCGACGATCTTCGGCACGGATCGCCGGCTCGGGAGCAGGCTCGCGGCCGACGCGGCGCCGCAGCACGTCACGTTCTCGCGCGACCGGGCGTACGTGACGAGCGGCGACGACGGCACGTTTCGCGTTCATGCGCTTTCGGGGCGCCTGCTCCGCACGACCGCGATCCCGGTCGGCTCGTACAACGTCCAGCAGGGAGGCGGGCTCGTGCTGACCCCGTCGCTCGAGCGGGGCACGCTGGCCGTCCTCGACGAGCACGGACGGCTCCAGGGGATCGTCAGGGTGTCGTCGTCGTGCCACGACGCCTGTTTCGTGGCCTGATTCGGCGCCTTAACGAAAGTCTTACGCGCCGCAGGGTGGAACTTGACCTTGGCGGGGGAACATGGCGCCGAATGAGGCGCTGGCCCCTGCTCCTGCTCCTGGTCGTGCTGCTCGCCGCGACGGCGTTCGCGCCCGGGCGCGCCGCTGCGGCTTCGCCCTGCCGGAACAAGATCTTCAACGACTGGTACCGCGACGGGAAGATCGCGTCGACCTATCCGATCTCGTGCTACCGCGACGCGCTCAAGCACATCCCGCCCGACGTCAGGGTCTACACCGGGCTGGCGGACGACATCCGCTTCGCGCTGCAGGCGGCGATCGACCGCAGCCACGGGAAGGCGGAGCCGGCCCAGGTGAGCTCGCACCTCACGTCGTCGGGCGGCCCGACGTCGGATGATCCGCCGACGTCGTCGACCAAGCACCATTCGCCGACCTCGACCGCCCCCACCTCGCCCGATGCGGGTGGTGGGGCGACGACCACGACGAAGACGCCGACGGGGCCGATCGTCGCCCCCGCAGCCGGCAGCTCGTCGAGCGGCGTTCCGGTCCCGGTGCTCGTGCTCGGCGGCGTCGCGCTCCTGCTCGTCGCCTCCGGCGGGATCGGGCTCGGCGTGAAGCACTTCCGCCGTTAGAGCGGCACGAGGCGGCGGAGGCGTGCGCGCTCGGCGGGCAGGAAGAACCCGAAGAGCCCGAGCGCGAGCGGGTAGATCGCGACGAGCACGAGTGACGGTCCGAACGGCAGCCCGCCGGCCCTGGCGGCGACGTTGAGCGCGACGGCGACCGCGGAGGCGGTCACGACCCGCCGCCACTGGTAGGCGACGGGGTACACCGACTGCGCGTAGACGGCCATGCCGATGAAGAGGACGACGTAGGCGACGAGGGTGGAGATCGCGGCGCCCACCATCCCGTAAGCCGGGATCAGCCAGAAGTTGAGCGCGATGTTGACTCCCGCGCCGACGCCCGTGACGACCCAGTTGAGCTGCGTCCGCCGCGCCCGTCCGCTCCCGATTGCGAGCACGGTGTAGCCGGCGTAGGCGGCGCCTGCGAATGCCAGCAGGGCGACGCCCTCCTGGGCGCGCTGGTACTCCGGGGCGGTCAGCAGCTTCGTCCACCACGGCGCGAGCGCGCCGAGCGCCAGCGACCCCCACAGCGTGAACACCATCAGGTACGTCAGCACGAACGCGTACGTCCGCTTGGCCCGGTTGTCGTCCTCGATCGAATAGGCGAACGCGGGCCACGCCGTTCGGAACGCGATCAGCACGAACGTCACGACCGACGCGATCTTCACCGCGGCGGAGTACACGCCGACCTCGGCGTTGCCCTTGTACCAGGACACGAACTCGCGGTCGATGAAGTTGATCGCCCACAGCGCGAGCGCTGACGGGACGAGCGGCATCCCGAACGTCTGCATGCGCCGAAAGAGCGGCCGGTCGAACTCGAGGCCGAGCTGCTCGTGGCGGTAGGCGAGCAGCACGAGGTACACGATCAGCGTGCCGGTGAAGTTCCCGACGACGAGGCCGACCGCGCCCCAGTGGAACGCGGCGACGAACAGCACCATTGCGGCGACGGTGATCAGCACGTTGGCGACGCTCGCGATCGCGTACGCGGTCGAGCGCTCCTCGACACGGAAGAGCGCGGTCAGCTGCTGGTAGTTCGTCTGCGCCCACAGCCCGATCGCTCCCGCGCGGACGAGCGACGGGTAGTCGCCGAGGCCGAGCAGGTGGCTGATCTGCGTGGCGAAGACGAGGCCGAGGACGAGGCCCAGCGTCGCCGTCCCCATCGTGAACCAGAACGACGTGCGGATCACGGTCAGCTGCTGCGGCCGCTCTTTGGCGTCGAAGTAGAAGCGGAAGAACGCGCTCGCGATGCCGAGCTGGAGCACGATCGCGAGGACCGCGGTCGCCGCCGTGATGATCTCCACCTCGCCGTAGGCCTGCGGCGGCAGGAAGTGCGTGTACAGCGGCAGCAGGAGGGTCGCGAGGATCCGCGACACCAGCCCGCCGAGGCCGTAGACGGCGGAGTGGCGGCCGAGTCGCCGGATCTCGAGGGACAGGCTCATCTAGCCACCGAGACCACGGTAGAGGTCGATCAGGCGGTCGGCGATCCGGTCGATGTCGTGGACCCGCTCGACGTAGGCCCGGCTCTCGGCGCCGAGCTCGCGCCGCAGCGCCGGCTGCTCGACGAGCGGGCGGAGCGCGTCGACGAGCGTCGCGGCGGTCGCGGGTACGATCGGGATGCGGACGCCGTAGCCGGCCGCGCTGCGCTCGACGACGTCCGGCTTGAGGTGGGTGACGACCGGCTTGCCGAGCGCCATCGCCTCGAGCGCGAAGACGCCGTGCCAGCCCGCGTTCAGCTGGTCGACGACGATGTCCGCGCGTGCGTAGCGTTCCCGCGCGGCGTCGTGCTGCAGCCCCTCGACGATGTCGAGCTCGACGGGTAGCTGCGCGCACGCGTCGATCACGTGCTGCGTCCCCTTGCGCTCGCGGTTCGACGGGGCATGCACGACGAGCGGCCGCGCGGCGTCGGTCGGCGGAACCGGCGTGAGCGGGCGAAGGTCGAGCCCGGGCGGGATCACGTGCGCCTCCGGCACCCAGCGCAGCGCGTCGTAGCTGCCGACGATCTCGGCGCCGGCGCGCTTGCCGTACGCGAGCTCGTCCGGAGACTTGCCGCGGATGTCGGAGCCGAGGTAGTGGAAGACGCTGCGCTTGCGCAGCGCGTGCAGCAGCGGGAACTGGAGCGACTTCGGCAGCAGCGTGAGCCCGAAGTAGAAGTGGAAGACGTCCGTCCTCGGCGCGAGGCGGACGAATGCGGCGAGCTGCGCCGCAAGCCGTTGCGCGAGCCCGCCGCGGCGGTCGAGCGTCCAGTCCGCCTCGGGATGCAGCCGCCCGCGCTCGAAGACCACGAGGCGCGCGTCGACGCCCTTCCTGCGCAGCGCCTGCACGTTCTCCCACGGGATGCCCGCGACGTTGACGGGGCAATGCGTGACGCGCAGCTGTGGATGGTCCATCACAGGTCTGTCACCCTCGTTTGGTGACGGGACATGTCCCGTTCGCCCGGCGCCGAGCGGTCAGCCCCGTGGAGACGCGGCCAAGAGCCTGAGCGCTCACCGGCCGGGCGCGGCGTCGAACTCGAGCTGGTCGAAGTAGCGGAGCGCCGTTCGCCCGGGTCGGACGCGCGCGGAGAGCGCGGCGAGCTCGTCGTCCGAGACCTCGCCGAGCGCGCGCTTGACGCCGAGGTACGGGAGGTTGAGATCATCCTGGTACACGACGGTCGAGATGCGCGGGTTGATCTCGATCACGAGCTCGCCGACGAGCTGGATGTTGAAGAAGTGGTCGATCGCGAGCTCCTCGACGAGCCGGTCCGACAGCTCCATGAGCCGCTCGTCCTCGAGCGTCACGAAGTACATCGCGAGGCCCGCACGCATTGCCTCGCGCGTCTTCGGATGCCCGAGCACGATCTCGCGCCCGTTGCCGATCCCGTCGATCGTCCGCTCGCCGCCGGTCGCGAGCTCCATCACGAGCAGGTCTGGCCCGCCCTCGGCCGGGAGCAGCTCGACCGCCTCCTCGAGCCGCATCGCGACCGAGCCCGGGCGCTCGTGGAGGAGTTGGTGCGCGCGGTCGACGGTCGGGTCGAGGATCCGGAACCCGCGCGAGCCGGACGAGAACACCGGCTTGAAGCAGACCGGCCGGTCGGGGTAGCCGAGCTCACGGGCGGCCGCCTCGACCTCCGCCGCGCCCGCGACGCGGCGGAAGTCGGGGGCGGGGAGGCCCATCCGCCGCAGGAAGGCGTAGCTCTCGGCCTTGTCGTTCGAGCGGTGGATCGCGTCGGGCGGCGAGACGAGCACGGCGACCTCGCCGAAGAAGCCGTCGGGCGCGGCAGCGAGCCCTTCGAGGTCGAACGACGACTGCGGCAGCACTGCGACGGCTCCCTCGCGTGCGGCAACCTCGCGAATCGCCTCGGGGAACGCCGGGTCGGAGCCTGCCGGCACGCGATGGAATGTGTCGCAGAGATGC
>DATBIC010000063.1:0-2294 GCA_036557145.1 Gaiellaceae bacterium | reverse complement strand
CGCAGCTCGACCCGACGTGGGGCGGGTTCGGGCGCGCGCCGAAGTTCCCGCCCGCGTCGGCGCTCGAGTTCTTGCTTCGCCGGGGCGAGCTGGAGCCGGTGACGCTGACGCTCGACCGCATGGCCGAGGGAGGCATGTACGACCTGGTGGGCGGCGGCTTCCATCGCTACTCGGTCGACGAGCGCTGGCTCGTGCCGCACTTCGAGAAGATGCTGTACGACAACGCGCTGCTCGCGCCGGCGTACCTGCACGGCTGGCTCGTGACCGGCCGCGGGCGCTACCGCGAGATCGCCGAGCAGACGCTCGACTACGTCCTGCGCGAGCTGCGGCTCGAGGGCGGGGGATTCGCGTCGGCGCAGGACGCCGACACGCAGGGCGTCGAAGGGCTCACGTTCACGTGGACGCCCGACGAGCTCGAGGCCGTGCTGCCCGGCCGCGGCGACCTGCTCCAGCCGTTCGAGCACGGGCGCTTCGTGGTGCGCGGCGGGCTGAGCGAGGAGGAGCGCGCGCAGCTGTTCGAGGTGCGCGAGGGCCGACCGAAGCCGTTCCGCGACGACAAGGCGATCGCGGCGTGGAACGGGCTCCTGCTCGCGGCCCTCGCGGAGGCCGGCCGTCGGCTGGATCGCTCCGACTACGTCGACGCCGCCCGCGCGCTCGCGGAGTTCCTGCTCGGGCCGCTGAGCGACGAGGCCGGCGACCTGCACCGCACGTGGCGCGCCGGCGAGGCGAAGGGCACGGGCTACCTCGAGGACTACGCCGACGTCGCGAACGGCCTCTACGAGCTGCACGTCGCGACGGGCGAGCTGCGCTGGCTCCAGGAGGCGCACCGGCTCGCGCTCCGCGCGACCGAGCTGTTCGCCGACGACGAGCGCGGCGGCTTCTTCCTCACGCCCGCGCACGGCGAGGCGCTCGTGGCGCGCCAGAAGGATCTCGACGACAACCCGATCCCGTCCGGGAACTCGATGCTCGCGTTCGTCCTGCTGCGGCTGGCGCGGATCTACGGCGACGACGAGCTGGACCGTCGCGCAGTCGGCGTGTTCCGGCTCGTCCGCGACGTCGTGCCACGGGCGCCGACCGCGTTCGGCCACCTCCTCTGCGCGCTCGACCTCCACTTCGCGCCGCCGCGCGAGATCGCCGTCGTCGGGCCGGTCGACAGCGACGTGGCCCGCGCCGCGCTCGCGCCGTTCGACCCCAACGCGGTCGTCGCCTTCGGGCCTGCCGACGGCGTCCCGCTGCTCGAGGGCAAGGGCCTCGTGGACGGCCGGCCCGCCGTCTACGTGTGCGAGCGGTTCGCCTGCCGGGCGCCGGTGACGGACGCGGCCGACCTGGCCGCCTGAACCCGCCGGCCGCGAGGCCGATGACCCGGAGGTGCTGCGCCGCCTCCTGCTCGCCGCCGTCGCCCTTGCCGTCACGACCACCACTGCGGCGGCCGCCGTCCCGGTGCGTCCGGGCGACGCGCCGCTCCTCGCGCGTCGCGCCACCGCGCAGGAGCAGCTCGCGCAGTCGATCGCGCGCCGCCTGACGGGCCACGCGGCCGTGGCGCGCTGCTCCGTCGTGGACGAGGGGCCCGGCGTCTGGGGGTCAGGCCGTTCGTGGACGACCGGCCGGTCGGCTACTTCCTGCTCATGCCGAAGGCCTGCGCGTCGCTCGCGGCCTTCCGCGCCGATCCGGCGGCGTTCGATCCGAGCCGCTGCGAGCCCTCGCGCCCGGAGGGCGTCTCTGACGCGATGTTCGCGCTCCAGACCGTGTCGCACGAGTCGTACCACCTGCTCGGGTTCGAGAACGAAGCGGCGGTACTGGTCGGCCGAGTGCCGCGACGGCGGCAAGCTCGACCTGCGGCCGGAATCGCACGCCTGGCCGAGCTGACTACGTCAGGGCGACGATCAAGAGGCCCGCGGCGATCGCGAGGGCGGGCGGAGTGAACCAGCGGACCGCCGGAAGCGTGCCGCCTTGCCGGCGTATCTGAAAGACCCAGAAGGCGAACACGATGCCGAGCGTGATGAGCAAGACCCCGATGGCGTTCCACTGCTGAAAGACGGCGAGCACGACGAAGACCGCCGCGATCGGCAGGAGGGCGCGCAACGCACCGTCCGGGCTCAGGAGCCGACGGGCGGGCGGCTGTCGCGATTGCGTCACCGCCCCGGGGCTTTCCCGCGTCCAGGTCGACGAAAACCGCTACACGACGAAGTGCTCCGCCCTGACCGCGCCCTGCTCGAACCGATCGAGCGAGAAGGCGGACAGGTCGAGCGTCGGCTCGCGGCCGACCACGAGCTCGGCGAGGTGCTCGCCGACCG
>DATBIC010000062.1:0-25853 GCA_036557145.1 Gaiellaceae bacterium | reverse complement strand
TCCCATGCGAGCCCGCCCCAGCCCCACGGGCCGCCGCCACCGCCCAGGTCGAGCGGCACGGCGAGCCAGCGGCTCACGGCCTTCGTGGCGAGGTTCACCCGGTAGACGCCGCCGGGCGTCCCGGCGGCATCGCAGTAGGCGGCCGTCGGCACGTAGACCGAGCCGTCCGCGAGCGTCAATGCGCCCCAGTCGAGCTCGCGGTCGGAGTCGGAGAAGACGCGGATCGGCCAGCCGCTGCGCTCTGCGCCGGTGGACAGCGCGAGCGCGTGCAGGCGTCCGAAGGCGTCGGCGACGTAGAGCGTCTTCGACGACGGGTCGATGACGCCGGTGCTCACGACGCCGTAGCCGTCGAGCTGCGGGCAGCTGTTCGCGAGCTGCCCGACCTGGTCGTGCCAGAGCACGAAGCCGTTGCGGTCGAAGGCGACCACGTCGCCGCCCGTGCTCGTCGCGACGAACACGCCGCCGGACGTCAGCACCTGCGCCGTGATCCGCCCCGATAGCGGCAGCACGAAACGGCGCGTGAGCCGCGAAGGAGGCGCGGCCGTGGACGCCTGGCCGAGCCGGGCCGTGCTCGCGCCGAACGTCGTCCACGCCGGCGCGGGCGGCGTGCCCGCAGACGCGAGCGCGCACACGAGCAGCAGCGCAAGCGCCGCGAACCCCGCCGCAACCACGATCCGCACGGCGGCGAAAGGTACAGAACCGGTGCCTGGCACCGAGGTGCCAGGCACCTTGCCCTTCGCCTATTGCAGGTGCGCTTCGACGAACCAGAGGTGCTTGTCGATCACCCGCGAGATCTCGGTGAAGAGGTCGGCAGTGTCGGCGTCGCCGAGGTCGTCCGCGGTCTCGATCGCCTCGCGCACGGCGGCGCCGTAGGCGGCCAGCCGGTCGGCGACCGCCGCAACCGTGTCCATGCCGTCGACCGCGTCCAGCGGATACTCGTCGAGGGTCGATGCGGCGGCTGCCATGCGCGCCGTTCCGAGCGCGAGCCCGCCGAGCGTCGTCGCGCGCTCGGCGACCGAGTCGACGTACTCGAGCACGCTCTCGGCAACCGAGTCGTACAGGAGGTGCAGCTGGATGAAGTCGCTGCCCTTCACGTTCCAGTGCGCCTGCTTGACCTGGGAGTAGAGATCGAAGGTGTCGGCGAGCCGTGCGTTCAACAGCTCGATCAGCTTCGCCCGCGAGCCCTCCGGAATGTCGATGCGGGTCGAGAACGTCCGCTTGGTGGTAGTGGTGGGCATCTTCCCTCCTCGTCGTGGTGCGTCGTCAGTCGTCGGGCTCGTGCTCGGCCAGCCACGCCTTCGCGACGCGCTTCTGCGCGCGCGTCAGCCACGCGTCCACGACCAGGTCGCGGAGCTCGTCCCGGTCGAGCAGCCCGAGCCGCGGGATCCTCGTCAGCACGGCCGGATAGCCATTGAAGTGCGGCGTCGTGAAGAAGACGTCGGGGCGGCCGCCGAGCAGCAGCTCCTTCTCGTCCTGGTCGGCGACGCGGAACATGAGCACGTCCTCGAGGCGCTCGCCGGTCGCCTCGTCGACCGCGTCGGGCCTGCGCCCGCGATGGAAGCAGATCAACTTCCCGTGCACGTGATAGGACGGTCGCCCGTCCTCGGAGACCTCCTTCGTCACGAGCGGCATCCCCAGCGCGAGCTCGTCGAGGTCGGCCATCGTCGCCACCCCCGCACTCTGCCAGCCGGGCCGCCGGCTACGCGCCGCTCCCCGCCGCCACGACGCGCGTGCCCGTCGCCTTGAACGAGGCGAACGCGAAGCTGCCCGTTCGCAGCTCGAGGCGCGCGAGCGACTCGGCCGTGATCTCCGCCGTGACCGGCCCGATCGCGACGCGGATCCGGTTGCCGAGCTCGGCGACACTCCGCACCGGACCGCCGATCACGTTCAGGGCCGAGTCGTCGGGAGCGTTGGGGCCGACGGTGATGTCCCACGGGTAGACCGCGAGCACGACCTCGCCGCCCGCTGGGTCCGCGGTCGTGACGACCGTGCCGTCGGCGAGCTGCACCCGCGTCGAGCCGTTCGCCGACTGGACGGCGGTGCCGTGCAACAGGTTCGCCCCGGTGAACGACGCGACGAACGCGTCCGCAGGCCGAGCCACCAGCTCAGCGACCGTGCCCGACTGGCGCAGCTTCCCGTCGACGACGACGCTCACCTGGTCGGCGAGCGCCGCGGCGTCCTCGAAGTCGTGCGTGACGAGCAGCGCCGGGATCTCGAGGCTGCCGAGCAGCTCGTGCAGCTCCGCCCGGACCGTCGCCTTGGTGTGCGCGTCGAGCGCGGAGATCGGCTCGTCGAGCAGGAGCACCTGAGGCTCGCGCGCGAGTGCGCGCGCAAGTGCGACGCGCTGCCGCTCGCCGCCCGAGAGACCCGGCGGCTTGACGTCGGCGAGCGCGGCGATCCTGAAGCGCTCGAGGTACTCATCGGCCCGCTGCTTGCGCGAGTACTCGACGTTCTGGCGCACGGTCATGTGCGGGAACAGGGCGTAGTCCTGGAAGACGAGGCCTACCCGGCGCTCGTCGGGGGCGAGGCAGATCGAGCGCTCGGAGTCGAACCAGACGTCGTCGCCGACCGCGATCCGGCCGGACTTCGGCTCGACGAGACCGGCGATCGCGCGCAGCAGCGTCGTCTTCCCCGCACCGGACGGCCCGACGACCGCGACCGCCGAGCCGACCTCGAGCGTCAGCTCGAGGTCGAAAGCCCGAAGAGGGACGGTGACGTTGTCGACGGTGAGCGCTGCCACGACACTGCGAGACGAAGCGTTACGAGCAGGACGACGCTGACCAGCACCAGGACGCCGCCCATCGCCAGTGTCGCATCGAAGTTCTGGTCGAACTCGGCGTAGATGGCGAGCGGCAGCGTCTGTGTGACCTTCTGCAGGCTGCCGGCGAACATGATCGTCGCGCCGAACTCGCCCAGGCCGCGCGCGAACGACAGCGCGAGGCCGGCGATCAGGCCGCCGCGGGCGAGCGGCAGCACCACGCGGAAGAACGTGCGCACGGGACCCGCGCCGAGCGTGCGCGAAGCGGCGGCGAGCGTCGGGTCGGTGGCCTCGAACGCCGCGATCGCCTGGCGCACGTAGAGCGGACTTGCGACGTACGCGACGGCGATCGTCACCGCGCTCTGGGTGAACGGAAGCGAGACGCCGAAGAAGTCGAGCGTCGAGCCGAGCAGGCCGACGCGCCCGAATGCGGCGAGCAGACCGACGCCGGCGACGGCCGGTGGCAGCACGAGCGGCAGCTCGACCAGGGTGACCGCCAGCGCATGGCCGGGGAAGCGGCGCGTCGCGAGCAGGTAGGCGGTGGGCGTCCCGAACAGCAGGATCAACGCCTGGGCGATCAGGCTTGTCTTGATGCTGACGCGGAAGGCATCCCGGACCACGGGGTTCGAGAGCTGGTCGACGAGCCGGCCCGGCGACGTGTGCGCGAAGATCGCAACGATCGGCAGCAGCAGGAACGCGAACGAGACGAGCGCCACGGCGACCCACGCGACCGCGAGCGCCCTTCGCCTCATTACTTCTTCTTCGGCGGTGCCGGCTTGACGCGCGGCAGGAACCCGGCCGCGAGCATCTTCGCCTGGCCCGCCTTCGCGAGCACCTTGTTCACGAAGGCCTGCGCATCGGTCTTCTCGCCGCTGCGCGAGACGACGCAGATGCCGTACTGCACCTTGGGCTGCGCCCACGCCGGCACCTTCAGCGTCACGACCTTGCCCGGCACGGTCTTCGCATCCGTCGAGTAGACGAAGCCCGCATCGGCCTCGCCCAGCGCGACCTTCGCCAGCACCTCGCGCACATCCGTCTCTTGGCTCACGACGTTCTTCAGCACGGCCGACGACAGGTTCATGTTCTTGAGGATCTGCAGTGTGTAGCTGCCGACCGGAACGCCCGCGCCGGCGACGTCGAGCTTCACGCCCGGCTTCGTCAGGTCGTAGATGCTGTGAATGCCGGCCGGGTTCGACTTCGGCAGCACGATCACCAGCGTGTTGCGCGTGAACACCACCGGGGTCGAGCACAGGCCCTTCGCGTTCAGCTGCTTGGGCAGCGTCAGGTTCGCCGATGCGAACACATCGGCCGGTGCTCCCTGCTGGATCTGAGCGGCAAGCGTGTTCGAGCCGCCGAACGAGTACTTCTCGGTCGAGTCGATCTTCGGGAAGACGTCCGTGAGCGACGCTGCCGCGTAGACGGTGATCTGAGCTTTCGAAGCCGCCCCCGCTGCGCCGAGCACGACGAGGCCGAGCAGGACGGCGAACACTGCGGCAACGGACGTGCGTGGGCGCACTCGAGCCTCCTTCAGCTCTGGATGATCACGTTGGTCGACTTGACGATCGCGGTCGTCGCCATCCCGGGCTTGAGCCCGAGCTCGTCGACCGCGTCGCGGGTGACGACGGCGACGAGCCGAACGGGCTCGTTCACGAGCATCTCCACCTGCGCCATCAGCCCGTCCCGCTTGACGTCGGTGACGACGCCCTGGAAGCGGTTGCGCGCGCTGATGTGCGCGCCGGCGCCGTCTCCGCGCAGGCGGTCGATCTCGGCCGCCGACACGACGCGCCGGTTGCTCGAATCGCGCCCGACCTTCACGCGCCCCGCCTTGTCCCAGCGTCGCAGCGTGTCGAGGCTGATCCCCAGCGCCGTCGCGGCCTCGCTCGCGGTGTACGTCTGCTTCGGCATCTCTCTCCTAACTCTCGTACTCGTCCAGCGCCGCCGTGACTGCGGCGATCGAGAGGGACGGCGCGAAGGCGTGGCCGATCGCCGGGCGTCCGAGCATAGGCGCCAGCGCGCTCAGGTGCTGTGCCTCGTTGGCCGCGATCTGTCCGACCGGCAGACGCAGCTGCGGCGTCTGCACGTTCTCGACGGCGCCGAGGTAGGCACCGAGCGTCAGCGACTCGATCGTCCAGGCGGCCCGCAGGATCGAGCTCTGGGAGGTGAACGTCTTCTTCGGATAGGCGAAGTCGATGTCGTCCGAGGTCGCGGGCGTCTGGCCCGCCGCCGTGACGAGGTTCGCCAGGCCGGCGTAGTGGGCGCCTTCGTCGGCGGCCATCTGCTTCAGCGCCGCCGTGGCGGGCGCCGCCAGCTTGCCGCTCGCCAGCGCCCGGCTCTGGACGTCGGCCGCCAGCAGCTCGGCGCCGATCAGGAGCCGCAGGTAGGCGAGGTCGTTGTCGGGGACCGCGGCAGCGGCCGCCGGGCCGGCGAGCAGGGCGCCCGCCGCTCCCGTGGTCAGGAGCGCGGCGCCGCCGCGGCGGAGCAGCGCGGCGCGATCGAGCCGAGGCAATGCATAGGTTGATTCGGGCATCCGGCGCACCAGCATACCGCGGAGTGCGCCGCCGACCGTAGGCGATGCCTTGGCTAGCTCTCGAAGCGCGCGAGGAAGCGGAGCGCGGTGTCGGCGACCTCGCGCCAGCCGCTGTCGATCGTCAGCGAGTGCCCGCGGCCCTTCAGCTCGGTGATCTCGGTCACGCCCGGATTGCCGCGCTGCTTCTTGTAGGAGGCGTGCGCGATCGCCCAGGGAACGGTGTGGTCGCGCTCGCCGGAGAGGATGAGCAGCGGGCCGCGTTCCGGGTTCTTCGTGTCGACCTTCAGGCCGCTCCACGGATTGAAGTTCGCCGAGGCGGCCTCGAAGATTGGCAGCCCGGGGCCCGGCACGGCGTACCTCTCGTAGAGCTGCTTCGCCTCGTCCTCGTCGACCGCGTTCGCAAACGCGTAGCGGAACTGGCCGAGCGAGAGCGGGACGGCGCGGTTCCGGTTCAACGGGTTGAGGAGCACCGGCGAGGACGACCGGAGCGCGGAGACCGGAAGCGGCAGAACGCCGCGAAACGGCGCGGGGTCGATCGCGACCGACGCCTTCGCGAGCCCCCGGCCGGCGAGGATCTGCGTGAGCAGGCCGCCGAAGGAATGGCCGACGACGACCGGCTTCTTCGTCAGCGCGCCGATCAGCTCGGCATGGTGGTCGGCCACCTGCGCGACCGACTTGCCGGCGAATGTCTCGGGGTTTGCGTTCGCCTCCTCGACCGTCGGCGGGTCGTCCGGCCAGCTCGCCGCGACCGGCGCGTAGCCCGCCTCCTCGAACACCGGCAGCCAGGGCCCCCAGCTCGACGCCAGCAGCCAGAGGCCGTGGACGAAGACGACCGGCGTGCGCCCCGAGCCGTTCGCGTTCTCGACCTGCCCCTGCTCGCGCTCGCTGATCGTCGCCATCGCCCGGACAACCTACTGTCCCGCTCGAGGTTCCGGCAGACTTCCGGCGATGGCCGAGGACTGGCGTCTCACCGTCACGCTCCGCGATGCGACTCGAGTCGCGCCGCTCCTTCAGGTGCTGCACGAGCACCGCGCCGACCACGACCTGCAGGTGCCGGCGGGCGAGCGCGTCGCGGTGAGCGCGTCCGACGAGTGCGTGAACGTCTACGCCGACACGCGGCGCAGCGCGGAGGCCGCGGAGCAGATCGTCCGCGGGCTCGCGGCCGAGCACGGGCTCGACCCCCGCTTCCAGCTCGACCGCTGGCATCCCGAGGAGGAGCGCTGGGAAGACGCCCGCGTCGCGCTCCCCGAGACGGCCGCCGAGCACGAGCTCGAGCACGAGCGCCTCGAGGCGGACGAGACGGCGGACTCGGAGGAGACCGGCATCGCCGAGTGGGAGGTGCGCGTCGAGTTCGACTCGCACCACGAGGCTGCGGCGTTCGCCGACCGTGAGGAGGCGAACGGCCGCTCGGTCGTGCGCCGCTGGAAGTTCGTCCTCCTCGGCGCAGACGACGAGGACGACGCCAAGGCGCTCGCGAAGCGGCTGCAGCAGGAGCTGCCGGCGGGCGCGGTCGTGCACGCCGAGCCGGGCAGCGGCGTCGCGTGGGAGTTCACGCGCGCCAACGCATTCGCCGTCTTCGGCGGGCTAGCGGGCTAGTCGGCCGATCAGCAGCGACGCCGTCGTGACGCCTGCGATCACGAAGGCGATGAGCACGGCGAAGTCGACCGGGTAGTTCGCGGGCGTGCCGATCAGCAGCCCGCGCAGCGCGTTGACCTCGTACGTGAGCGGGTTCACCTTGCTGAGCGCGCGCAGCCACGCCGGCATGACCGCGAGCGGGTAGAGCGCGTTCGACGCGAAGAAGAGCGGCATCGTGATCATCTGGCCGATGCCCATCAGCCGGTCGCGCTTGAGCACGATGCCGGCGATCGACATCGACAGGCACGCGAAGAACGCCGAGCCGAGCATCACGATGACGAACGTCGCGACGATCTTCAGCGGGTTCACCGTGAGCGCGACGCCGAGGATCGCCGAGACGACGAGCACGACCACGACCTGCGCGAGCGCCCGGATGCCGGCCGAGAAGCCCTTGCCGAGGATCAGTGCGGCGCGCGGCGTCGGCGTCACCAGCAGCTTGTTGAGCACGCCGGCGTCGCGCTCCCAGATGATCTGGATGCCGTAGAAGATCGCGACGAACAGCCCCGACTGCGCGATGATCCCCGGCGCGAGGAAGTCGAGGTACGAGGTGCTGCCGGTCGGGATCGCGTGTATTCGGCTGAAGGTCTGGCCGAAGATCACGAGCCACAGCACCGGCTGCACCGCGCGGGTGAAGAGCTCGGTGCGGTCGTGACTCAGCTTTTGCAGCTCGACGAGGCAGAACGTCGCCGTCCGGCTGGGGAACCGCCGCCAGAGCGCGGGCGGCGCGGGCCGTTCAGCCGACGCGGCCGGCAGTCCGGCGAGTGCGGCGGATCTCACGGAGGCCTCCCTTCCCGATCTCCTCGCCGTCGAGCGTGTTCCCGGTCTCGCGCCGGAAGACGTCCTCCAGCGTGGCGCCCGGTCCGAGCGCGCGGCGCAGCTCCTCCGGCTGTCCGACCACGCGGATCGTGCCGAGGTGCATCATCGCGACGCGGTCGCACATCGCATCGGCCTCCTCCATGTAGTGCGTCGTCACGAGCACGGTCATCCCCGTCGTCAGCCGCATCCGCTCGACGTGCTCCCACACGCTGCCGCGCGCGACCGGATCGAGCCCGACGGTCGGCTCGTCGAGAACGAGCAGCGCGGGCTGGTTGACGAGCGCCTGCGCGAGCTCGAGGCGGCGCACCATGCCGCCCGAGTACGTGCCGGCGAGCCGGTCGGCCGCGTCGAGCAGCCCCATCGACCCGAGCGCCTCGTCGACGCGCGCCCGGCGCTCGCGGCGCGGCACGTCGAACAGCCGCGCGAACCACGACACGTTCTCGCGGCCGGTCAGCGCCGCCTCGATCGACAGCTGCTGCGGGACGTAGCCGAGCAGGCGCCGCACCGCGGTCTGCGACCTGCGCACGTCGTGCCCGAACACGAACACGTCTCCCTCCTGTGCGGGCAGCAGCGTGTTCAGCACGCGGATGGTCGTCGTCTTGCCGGCACCGTTCGGGCCGAGCAGCCCGAACACCTCGCCCGGCAGGACCTGCAGGTCGATGCCGTCGACGGCGACGTGGTCGCCGAAGCGATGGCGGAGGCCGCGGACGTCGACTGCAGCGGGCTCGGTCATCGCTCGAGCTCGCCTGCCAGGAGCCCGAGCGCCGGCAGCGCGGCTTCGAGCCGGGTGCGCTCGGCCGCCGGAAGGCGCCGGAGCGCCTCCGCGACGACCGTCACCCTGCGATCCCGCCAGGCGTCGATCTTCCGCCTCCAGGTCGGGGTCAGCTCGAGCCGGCCGACACGGCGGTCGGACGGATCGGTGCGGCGGTGGAGCAGCCCGGCGGCGACGAGGTCGCCGACGAGCGTGCTCACCGTGTTCGGAGCGAGGCTCATCGACTCGGCCGCGCCCGCGACCGAGATTCCCGGATTGCGGCGGACCACCCGCGCCAGCTCGAGCTGCGCGGTCGTCAGCGACGACAGCTCAGCCGGCCGGCCCTTGTGGCGCCGCGTGGCCCGCCTGATCGCCGCGAGCGCGGTGAGCAGGTCCTCGGAGCTCGTGCGCTCGGTGTCGGTATGTGCGGCGGAAGCGGCCATGCCCGCACATAGTACCTCTGTAACAGAGGTAATAGCCGCCGGCCGGTCCGCCGGCCAACCCTGAGCTAGTAACAGTCTGTTACTAGCGGCGGAACAGCCACGGCCGGATCAGACGTCGATCCAGCTGGTCTCGACCGGGGCCGCGGGCGGGTCGCGGCGGACGACGAGCCGGATCCGGTCGCCGGCCGTGAGCTCGAGCCGGAAGCGGCCGAGGTCGTCGGACTCCGTCGCGGCGACGATCGAGCCGTCGTCGCGCTGCGCCTCGACCTGCGCTCGCCCCGCAGGCGCGAGCTGCCCGAGCAGGGCGACTTCCTCGTTCGGCTGGAGCTCGATGTCCACGGCGAGGTCGCTCGACCGGAAGGTCAGCGTGCGCGAGAGGTCGGACGAGGAGCGCGTCGTCGCGGGAGCCTCGAGCTGGGAGTCGACGAGCAGCTCCGCCAGCTCGGCGTCGATCCGCCGCCATCCGAGGGCGGACCTCGCGTACGCGGTCACCTGGGTCGGGACCGGGTCGACCACTCCCGCGAGCCGCCGAAGGTCGGCAAGGAGCGGGTCGTCTACGGCTTCTGGATTGGTGGGGTCGGTTGTCATGTGGGGACGGCCTCCTCGGGTAGAGCCGGTGCGGATGGGGTCTGATACATCAGAGCCGGAACATCGTCCGCCGATACATCAAGCGCCCAACTCGGCGACGCCGGCGATCCGGCGCAGCCGCTCGAGACAGCGCATGCGCGTAGGCCCGATCGCGCCGACCGGCATGCCGAGGGCGGCGCCGACCTCCTCGTAGCTGGGCGGCTCGTCGGCCATCAGCATGCGCAGGAGCGTCTTGCAGCGATCGGACAGGGCGGCGAACGCGCGCCAGAGGCTGCCGTCCCGCTCCTGCTCGAGCAGCAGCTTGTCGATCGCGTCGTCCTCGGGCGCCTCGAACAGGTCGGGCTCGTCCGTCGGCTGCTCGCGTCCACCCCGGCGGATCACGCGGAGCGACTCGTGGCGGGCGGTGGTCGCGAGCCACGCGCCGAGGCGCTCGGGGTCGCGGATGCGGTCGAGATTCTCGACGAGGCGGAGCCACGTCGTCTGCGCGACGTCGGCCGCGTCGTCGCGGGAGAGTCGGTGCGTCCGCGCCGTCGCCCAGACGAGGCTCGAGAAGCGGTCGACGATCGCGTCCCACGCCGCCTGGTCCCCGTGCGCGGCCTTGCGCAGTAGTTCACCAGGAGAGGCCGCAGGCGACGTCATCAGTCCGGAAGCTGGAGCCGTACACCCATGTCGAGGTGGGCGTCGAACATGCCGTTCGACTTGAGCTGAGCCCATGCGGCCTGCGGGCTGACCTCGGCCCCCGTGGCGATCGACGAGGCGACGGCGTCTGCGATTGCGGCAGACACCTTCGGAGCGGCGAACGACGTTCCGCTCCACGACGCCCAGCCGGAGAAGTGCTTGGTCGGGTGCGATTGGTTCGCCGCGGGCACGTTCGGGTTGGGGTCGGCCTCCTCGGTCTTGCCGTCCCAGTGGTCGATGAAGGTCGAGGCGACGTCTTCCCCCTCGGTGCAGCAGTTCACCCACGACCCGTGGTTCGAGAACACCGACGCATGCCCGCTCGCGTCGACCGACCCGACGCCCGCCACGTTGTCGAAGTCCACCGAGAAAGCCGCCGGGTACTGCGGAACGGTGCAGCGCTGATTGCCGGCAGGAGCGACGACAACGTGCTCGGCCTTCCCACCAACCGACTCCATCACGACGCGAAGCGGCCAACTGGGCGGGCCGTTGACGTCGCCGGGATCGCTCTCGATCGCGAGGGCCTGGTTCGGAAGGGTGGCAAACGCGAAGCCGACGTTGACGACCGGAGACAGGCGGTGCTCCCACCACGAGCGCGCCACCTCGGCCTCGGTCACGAAGCCGGGAACACTCGTGTCGCTGTCGATGACCGAGCAGTTCAGGCTCTCGACGGTCAACTCGGCGTGCTCGGAGCCCCGGGCGACCACCCCGGCGACGAAGTTCGCGTGCCCGGCCAGCGCATCCAGCATCCCGTCCCCGTTCTGGTCGAGCGGGTCCACGACCCCGGGGGGCGCCTCGGTGCCCGGCTGCCAGTCGTAGAGCGGCGGTCCCGCCCCCGGCACCTGCTGCAGGGACTCGGAGAACGTCAGGTTGGTGATGACTTGGCCGACGGGGCCGGCCAGAATGAAGCCAGAGTCGATCACGACGACCTCGACCAGAGGCGAGACCCTCGGCGGAACGGACACCGGTGGGTGCTCGTCGGGCGGACCGAATGGGCACTCGTGCGTCCTCCCCGGCGGGACGAGCACATGGTTCGGCGCGACCATCGCCTTGTCCATCTTTTCCGGCACGTTCTTCCGCAGCGACCAGACGGCGTGCGCGACGTCCGCGTGAGACTTCTCGCCTAGGTTCTGCGCACTCTCCTTCAGGCGCCAGATCTGGACGTTCTTCTCCGTTGCCGGTCCTGCCTTGCCGGGGTCGAAGACGTGCACGTGTGTCGGTTCCGCCAGCTCCGAGAGGTGCCTGTTGAACTTCGGATCTTCGGCGAGCTGCGTGGTCACGAGCAGTTGATCGACGACGAAGCTGACGACGATGTTCCAGTCGCTGTCGGTCCCACACAAGCAGTCCGGATAGATGTAGTAGGCGATCCGCGGGTGTCTCGTCAGGCGCTCGGTGAAACCGCTCGCGAACAGCTCTCGGTCGGGCTTGTTCCCCATCGAAATCGCTCCCTTCCCGCACCGGCCTGCGAATGACGAGTGGCGACCCTTTGGTCGTGATACAACCGCGAGCATATGACTCCGGCTAAGCAGCCGGAAATTCTCGCGATGACCGAGCGCGCCCATGCGCTCGTCCAGACCAACCCCGTCGCGGCCCGCAACCTGGCGGAGCAGGCCCTGGCACTGGCGCGGGCCGAACGCGACCGGGAGGCCCGCGCAGCAGCGCTCCACGTGCTCGGCTGGGCGCAGGCGGATCTCGGAGATGCGCGCGCACTGCGGACGCTGCGGGCCGCCCTACGGGCAGCCGAGCGAGGCGGCGACCGCGACCGCGCCGCTCGGGTGCGGCGCAACGTCGCCAGGCACATGGCATATCGCGGGAACCCCGTCGGGGCGATCCGCGAGATCGAGGAAGCGCGAAGCCATCTACGAGGTTTGGATCTCGCGAGAAGCGAAGTCTTTCGTGTCGTGATCTATCACCTCGCCGACAGGACCGCGGAGGCGCTTCCGGCGTCGGAAAAGGCGCTGCACACGTTGAGGGGATCGGGCGACGACGTTTGGGAAGCGCGCCTGTCGTTCAACCGCGGCGTCGTGCTCGCCGAGATCGGCGACCACGTCGCTGCGCGCGACGAGCTCGAGCGTGCGCGCGACCTCTATTCGTCGCTCGGCTTCGACGTCGCTGCCGCCGAGGCGAGCATCGAGCTCGGACTGCTGCCGTCGCTCGCCGGCGACCCGCTTCGGTCCCTCATCGAGCTCGAGGCGATCGACACGGCGCCGCTGTCGGACTTCATGGCCTGCTGGCTCAACCTGAATCGCGCGGAGGCGCTGCTCCGTCTGAGGCTCCTCCCCGAAGCGCGCGCCGATCTAATGCGCTTCGAGGCGACGTTGGCGCGAAGTGGGCACCAGGACAACAAGGCTCGACTGGACGCCGCCCGCCTCGCACTCGCTGCCGGCGATCCCGACACGGCGGCGACGATCGCCGCGAGCGCCAAGCGTTCATTCGCGGCGCGACAGCAGCCCGCCTTCGCGGCCGCCGCGCAGCTCGTTCGACTTGCTGCCGACGTCGCGCGCGGCACCATCACCGCTTCGGCGATCCGGTCAGGACGCGCCGCGGCCGAGACCCTGGCAGAACGCGGATGGAGGTTCGATGCACTCCGGGGGCGTCTTCTGGTCGCACGTGCCGCGGCCGTCAACGGCTCCGTCCCCCTTCTCTGTCGAGAGCTCGACGCCGCCCGGCCGCTGGAGCGAAAGGGGACGGTCATCGACAGGGTCGAGCTGCGTCACCTCGAAGCGCTGCTGCTGCTGCGGAAGGGCGATGCCGCCGGCGGAGAGCGTCGACTCCGCGCCGGCCTCGACCTGCTCGAGAGCTACCGCGCAGCCCTCGGTTCGCTCGAGGTGCGTGCGACAACGGGTGCGTTCGGCGTCGACCTGGCCCGCGCCGGGCTCGCGATCGCGCTGGAGTCCGGCAACCCGGAGCGCATCCTCGCGTGGGCGGAGCGCCTGCGCGCAAGCGCGCTTCGGTTCCCCGCCGTCCGGCCGCCGGCGGACCCGCAGCTGCGGGCAGCACAGGCCGAGCTTCGGGCTCTCAGCCGCCGGGCTCATGCTGCCGAGGGTCGAGGGCGGCCCGTTGCAGCACTCTTGGCCCGCCAGAGCGACCTCGAAGAGTCGATCCGCGCCCGCTCACGGCTCGTCCGGTCCGACGCCGCCTCCCGGTGGGCGCCACCAGACCTCCGAGCGGTCGCACGGACGCTCGAGTCGCGTGTGCTCGTCGAGTTCGTCGAGGGCGACGGCCGGCTCCATGCCACGACGCTCACTCACGGCTCGCTGAGCCTGCACGACCTCGGCGAGATCGACGTCTCGGCCGACCTGGACTGGATGCGATTCGCCCTACGCCGGCTCGCACGGGGCGGCCTCGACGGCGCATCGAGGGCGACGACGCTGGCGAACGCGCGCGCCGCCGCGGATGCCCTCGGCCGGCAGCTCCTCTCGCCGCTTCGCGACGCCATCGGCGACGCCCCGCTCGTGATCGTGCCGACCGGGCCGCTGCACGCCGTGCCGTGGGGCGCGCTGCCGTCGCTGCGCGGACGCCCGGTGAGCGTCGCGCCTTCGCTGTCGACATGGCTCGACCACGCGACCCGCGCGCGGCGGCGGCGCCCGCGAGTCGTGCTCGCCGCGGGGCCGGGGCTGCGTCACGCACGCGCCGAGATCAACGAGCTGCGCGGCTTGTTCGACGAGCCGGCGGTGCTCACCGGCAAGGACGCGACGGTCGAAGCGACGCTCACCGCGATCGACGGTGCGACGCTCGCCCACGTCGCGTGTCACGGACGCTTCCGCGCCGACAGCCCGCTCTTCTCGTCGCTCGAGCTCGCGGACGGACCGCTGACCGCACTCGACATCCAGGGCCTTCGCCGTGCGCCCGACATCCTCGTCCTCTCCGCATGCGACGTCGCGCTGTCCGAGCGCCATCCCGGCGACGAGCTGCTCGGGCTGTCGGCGGCGCTGATCGCGTCGGGGACGCGCACGATCGTCGCGAGCGTCGTGCCGGTGCCGGACGCAGCGGCGCGCCGGCTGATGCTCGCGTTCCATCGCACGCTCGTCGACGGCGCGCCGCCCGCGGTCGCACTCGCCGACGCGCAGGCCGGGCTGCGCGCCGAGCGAAGCGCGCTCGCCGGCTTCCTCTGCCTCGGCGTCGGCTGAGCACGTCGCAGTCGACGTATCTCGCAGCGCACTCGGCGCTCTTCTCGCTGAACGGGCCTGACAGGCCCGAGCAAGTGGAGGAGGGCACACCATGCATCACGTCTGCAAACCGAAGCTGAGGTTCCTGGGTCTCCTGGCGATCGTTTTCGCGGCGATCATCGTTCCGTCGGCAGCCGCGTATCCGGTGTTGCAGGACGAGAGCAACTTCGTTGCTCAGAACACCACGAAGGCGCCGCTCGTGATCCCGTATCTCAGTCATGGCGTCGGCGTCGACGCGAGTCGGTACAGCGGTGCGAGATCGACGCCCATGCGGCTCGTGATCCCGTACCTGAGCCACGGGAAGGGCGTCGACGAGAGCCTGTACAGCGGCACGCCGGCCCTGAGCCACACGCAGGATGCCGAGCGGAGCTTCGTCGGAAGCACGAGCGACTCGGACGCGTTCGAGCGCGCGGTCGACCGGCACGCTCTGCTCATCAAGGGCCTCAACGCCACCGCGCGCTCGGCGGCGGCGACCCGGCCCGACGACCGCGCAGGGATCCACGGCATCGGCGGCTAGTCACTCGCTCGGCCAGGGGGGAAGAGCCGGTGCCGCTCCGGGCGGCGCCGGCTCTTTCGTGTCTATGCCGGGGCGATCGAGCCGATCAGGCCGTGCACCTGCAGCTCCGTCGGCCCGCGCCACGCGTGCGGGCCGGACGAGAAGAAGAGCCGATCGGCAGCGCCCGTCCCGCCGCCCTTCCCGAACGCGAGCGCCCAGAGCCCGTTGAGCACGAGCGGCTTCCCGTTCCGTCCGCGCAGCGTCCCGTCGAACGCCCAGGCGTTGTGCGAGAACCGAAAGGCGTTGATCCGGCCGTCGCCGAAGTTGCCCACGAGCAGATCGCCGCCGTAACGTCCGAACGACCCGGGCGCGAGTGCGAGGCCCCACGGGGCGTTGAGGTGACCGAGCGCGCCGACGTGGCGGAGCAACCGCCCGTCCAGGTCGTACTCGTCGACGTAGCCGCCGGTCGGCGCGTCGTTGCCGTCGACGGGCGCACGCCAGACGTACGTGACGAACACGTGGCCGTCGATCACGGAGACGCCGAACGGCGCGTACCACGCCGGGATGCTCGGATCCGTGAATGCATCGGCGCGAACGATGCGATGCCAATCCGAATCGAAAACGTCGACGCGCGCGTTGTGGAAGTCGGTCGCATAGAGGCGGTCGCCCGCGATCGCGACCCCGCGGAACACCGCAGCGATCGCACCATCGTCGACGACGACCTCGGAGCGCCTCGACCAGCCGCGCGGCACGACCGGGCTCCACGCCCGGAGCGTGCCGTCCTCGCAGGCGAACACGAACCGCGCCGGCGCAGACGTGCCGCCCGCGCTCACGCGGAAGCCGTTCCCGCCGGAGTACGCGATCCCGGTCGGCCCGCCGTCCACGGCGACCGTCAGCAGCTGCTTGCGCCCCTGCGCCGAGTAGAGGGTGCTGGTGTCGTTCGCTTCGTTCGCCGTCCACCACACGCCGCCCGGCTCGGCTGCGAGCCCCCAGGCGTTCACGAGGTGGGCGTCGTGGCGCGCCGCCGGCACGCCGCCGTCCGACACGAGGCGATCGACCGCGTACTCGCCGGACGCACGTGAGCCGCCGAGCGCCAGGGTCGCCGCGACCGCCGCAGCTGCGACCGCAGCGACGGCGACCGCGGCGCGCCTCACGGCGGGGGCCCGGTCGATTCGCGGACGACGAGCTTCGTCGACAACTCCATGCGCAACGCGTCGACGCGCTGGCCGTCGAGCAGCCGCGTCAACAGGCTCACGCCGGTCCGGCCGAGCTCGGCGAGCGGCTGGCTGACGGACGTCAGGTTCGGCGTCACGATCACCGCCTGCGCCGTGTCGTCGAAGCCGACGACGGAGAGATCCTCGGGGACCGAGAGCCCGCGTGCGCGCGCTGCGTGCAGCGCGCCGATCGCGACGTTGTCGTTGAACCCGAAGATCGCGGTCGGCCGGTCGCGGAGCGACAGCAGCCGGTCTGCGGCTTCGATTCCCTGCGGGATCCGCCAGTCGGAGTAGACGACGAGCTCGGGGTCGAGCAGGATCCCGGCCGATGCGAGGGCGGCGCGGAAGCCGAGCAGCCGCTCCTCGGTCGCGTACCAACCCGGCGCGCCCGCGATCGCGCCGATGCGCCGGTGACCGAGCGACAGCAGATGCTCGGTCGCCTGCTTCGCGCCCGCGGCGTGCATCGCCGCAACGCACGCGATTCCCTCCGGGGGCTGTTCGCGCGGATCGACGACGACGAACGGGTAGCCCTGGCGCTGCAGCGACTGCAGCTCGTCGAGCGACTCCTCCGGGAGCATCAGGATCGCGCCGTCCGTCGTCCCGCGCATCAGGCGCTCGACCAGCGACACCTCGCGGTCGTGCTCGTGCAGCGTCGGGCAGAGGACGATGCGCAGGTCGCTCTCGTAGAGCGCCTCGGTCGCGCCGCTCAGCATCGGCCCGAAGTAGGCGTCGGCGACGAGCGGCAACGTCAGGCCGATCATCCCGGTGCGGCCGCTCGCGAGGCCCCGCGCACCGCGGTTCGTCGAGAATCCGTGCTCGCGCACGACCTGCAGGACCGTCTCCCGGGTGCCCGCGGCGACGTCGGGCCGGTCGTTGAGCACGCGCGAGACCGTGGCGATCGAGACGCCGGCGAGGTCGGCGATGTCGCGGATCGTTGCCCGGCCGCGAAACGCCTGGTCGGGACGGCGGTCGGTCTGCGCCATGTCGCCCATTCAATCACCCGGAACCGTTTCCGGCAATTCTCGCGCCGAAAACGTCGAAAACATCAGCAAATCGGCAGGAAGGCGCTTGACAGCGCCGGCCTGTCGTGTTAACGGTTCCCGGGAATTTCCGGAAAGAGGAAACCCCCCGGTCCGTCCCCCGCTGCCCACCCCACGGGCGGAAAGGAACGACAGATGTCACCGAAAGCCCGCTCTGCCCGCCTGATCGTCGTCGCGGCCGTCGGCGCCGCCGCGATCGCGGCGGCCCTGATCGTCGCACGCGTCGCACCGGCAGCCGGGACGGCCAAGGCCGCATCCGCGCACAAGTGCCTCGTGATGACCGGCTCCGGCGATCCGGCATTCGTCCGCAACTTCAACCCGTACACCGCCACCGGCCTCCCGTCGGGGCAGTTCATCAAGGGCTCCATGTACGAGGGCCTCGTGATCTCGCCCGAGGGCGGCCTGCCGGCCGTACCGTGGCTCGCGCGCAGCTGGAAGTGGTCGAACGGCAGCAAGACGCTGACGCTCAACCTCGCGCACAACGTCAAGTTCTCCGACGGCACGACGATGACGTCGGCCGACGTCGTCTACAGCCTCAAGGGCGGGACCGGCACGCAGTCGAAGACGATGGACATCATCGGCTTCACGCGTCCGGACACGAACATCGCCTCGATCGCGGCGAAGGGCCCGAACACCGTCGTGATCAAGCTGAAGACGGCGGACTCGCAGTTCATCGCCTCGACGCTGAACGGCGCGATCGTCGTGCCGCAGCACATCTGGGCGAAGGTCAAGAACCCGGCGACGTTCACGAACCCGCACCCCGTGGGCACGGGCCCGTTCACGACGATCTCCCGCTTCACCTCGCAGGACTACGTGTTCTCGAAGAACGCGCACTACTGGCAGTCCGGCAAGCCGCTGATCGGGTGCCTCGAGTACGTGCAGGCGGCGTCGAACGACGCGGCCCTCGCGCTGATCCAGAGCGGCCAGGTCGACTGGACGCACAACTTCGTCCCGAACGTCGACAAGGCGTACGAGGCGAAGGACAAGGCGCACTTCCACGCGTTCTACGCGACGACCGCATACCCGGTCTCGCTCGTCTTCGACGACACGCAGTACCCGTACAGCCTCGTCGCGTTCCGCAAGGCGCTGTCGATGGCGATCGACCGCAACACGGTGTCGAAGCTCGGTGAGTACGGCTACGCGCCGCCGACCGACGCGATCGGGCTCGGCGGGCTCTTCCCGCAGTGGGTCACCGACTCGAGCGTGAAGGCACAGGCGAAGTCGCTCGCGACCTACAACCCGTCGGCGGCGAAGACGCTGCTGACGCAGAACGGCTTCACCTACAAGGGCAACACGCTGATCGACCCGAAGGGGAACCCGGTCAACCTCGACATCCACGTGATCTCGGGTTGGTCCGACTGGGTCGCCTCGAACCAGATCATCACCAAGGACCTCCAGGCGATCGGCATCGACTCGAACGTGAAGCTCGAGCCGGACTGGAACTCGTGGTACCCGAACGCGTCGACGACGAAGAATCCGACGCTGCTCTGGCAGAACGCCTCCCAGGGCTCGCCGTACGGCTTCTTCAACTCGAACATGTCCGTCAACTCGTACGTCGCCCCCGGGCAGGACGGCACGAACACGGGCAACTGGGAGCACTACAAGAACACCCAGGCCACGAGCCTGCTCGCGCAGTGGAAGCTGTCGCTCGACCCGAAGAAGCAGCATGCGATCGCAACGCAGCTCGAGAAGCTCTGGCTGCAGCAGCTGCCGATCGTGCCGCTCTTCATCGGGCCGCGCTGGTCGACCTACAGCACCAAGTACTTCCACTGCTACGACTCGCCCAAGGATCACTTCGGTGACCCGATCTTCACGACCTTCCCGGACAACCTCCTCTCGTTCACCCACATCTGCCCCGGCGGCAAGGCCGGGGAGTAAGCAACAGGCGATCGCGGCGGACGGGATTCGTCCCGTCCGCCGCGATACTCCCCGCGAGGCAGATGCGCTGGTTCCTCCGCAGAGTTCTCTTCTACGTCTTCGCCGTATGGGTGGCGCTCACGCTGAACTTCCTGCTGCCCCGGCTGATGCCCGGCTCGCCGATCGGCGGCGTGTTGCAGCGCCTCTCCCCCTCGCAGATCCAGTCCAACCCGGGGATCATCAAGACGTACGAGGCGCTGCTCGGCGGCGGCAATAAGTCGGTCTGGCAGGACTACGTCACCTACCTGCACCGCCTCGCGCACCTCGACTTCGGCGTCTCGACCTCCAACTACCCCGCAAAGGTGTCGACCGTCATCGGACGCACCCTCCCCTACTCGATCTTCCTTGTCGGCGTCGCGTTCCTGATCGCGTTCGTGCTGGGAACCGTCGCCGGCATGATCGCGGCGTGGCGCCGCGGCGGCGCGTTCGACAACGTCGTCGTCCCGACGCTGCTCGCGCTGGGCGCCTTCCCCGCCTTCTTCACGGCGCTGCTCGGCGTCTACTTCCTCGGCCTCAAGCTCGGCTGGTTCCCGATCCAGCACGCGTACGACAGCGGGCTCGTGCCCGCGTTCGACTGGACGTTCCTGTCGAGTGCGCTGCGCCACGCCGAGCTGCCGATCCTCGTGATCGTCGCCGCGTTCACCGGCGGCTGGGTGCTGAACATGCGCACGGTGATGATCAACACGATCAGCGAGGACTACGTGGCGATGGCGCACGCGAAGGGGCTGCGCGACCGCCGCGTGATGACGCGCTACGCCGCGCGCAACGCGATCCTGCCGCCCCTCAACGGATTCGCGGCGCAGTTCGCCGGCGCGGTCGGCGGCCTCGTCTTCATCGAGTACGTGTTCAGCTACCCGGGTGCCGGGCTGACGCTGCAGCAGGCGGCGCTCGGCAACGACTACCCGCTCACGCAGGGGCTGCTGCTCGTCTTCTCGCTCTGCGTGATCGCCGCGAACTTCATCATGGACCTGGCGAACTTCCTCCTCGACCCCCGCGTCCGCGCGAGCTGATGTCGCAGCTGCAGCCGACCGTCGACGTCGTCTACCCGCTGCAGCACGTACGGCGGCGGTCGCGCTTCGTCCCCGGCTGGCTGAGCATCCTCCTCGGCAACCGCAAGGCCGCGATCGGGTTGCTGCTCGTCGGGTTCGTGGTCGTCGTCGCGATCGTCGCCCCGGTCATCTCGGTCAACAACCCGACCGACTTCAACCTGCTCGCGGCGCGGCAGGCGCCGTCGTGGCACCACCTGTTCGGCACGACCGACCAGGGGAGCGACATCTTCTCGCAGGTCGTCCTCGGCGCCCGGCGGTCGCTGATCCTCGGCTTCTCGGCCGCGATCCTCGCGACCACCCTCGCCACCGTGTTCGGGATCCTCGGCGCGTACGCGGGCGGCATCGTCGACGAGGTCGTCAACTTCCTCACCAACGTCTTCCTCGTCATCCCGGTGATCCCGCTCCTGATCGTGACCTCCGGCTATCTGAAGTCGCGCGGGATGTGGACGATGGCCCTCATCCTCGGGCTGACGCTGTGGGCGTTCGAGGCGCGGATCATCCGCGGGCAGGCGCTCACGCTGCGCAACCGTGACTTCGTCCACGCGGCCAAGGTCGCCGGGGAGTCGACGTGGCGCATCGTCTTCGGCGAGATCATGCCGAACATGATCAGCCGCATCGCCGCGGCGTTCGTGCTCGTCTTCTACATCGCGCTGCTCGTCGACGCGGGGCTCGAGTTCCTCGGTCTCGGCGACACGACGCACGTCAGCTGGGGCATGACGCTCTACTGGGCGCAGACCAACTCCGCCGTGCTGCAGGGCGAGTGGTGGCCGTTCCTCTTCCCCGGCCTCGCGCTCGTGATCACGGTGGTCGGGCTCGTGTTCCTGCTCGCCGGGATCGACGAGGTCAGCAACCCGCGGCTGCGAGGGCAGCGGTGATCGCCACGGTTCCGGGACAGGAGCGCACGCGCACCGGGACGCCGCAGACGCTGATCGACGTGCGCGGGCTCGCCGTCGAGTACGGCAGCGTTCGAGCGGTCGACGGCGTCGACCTGACGATCGCCGAGGGCGAGATCCTCGGGCTCGCAGGCGAGTCGGGCTGCGGCAAGAGCACGATCGCGAACGCGCTGATGCAGATCCTCCGGCCGCCGGCGCAGATCACGGCCGGCAGCATCACGTTCCGCGGCGAGAACCTGATGGCGAAGCGCAAGGAGGAGCTGCGGCGCTTCCGCTGGCGCAACGTGTCGATGGTCTTCCAGAGCGCGATGAACGCGCTCAATCCGGTCACGCGTGTCGGCGACCAGTTCGTCGACATGATGCGCGCGCACGAGCGCATCTCGAAGCGCACCGCGCTCGCGCGCGCGAGCGAGCTGCTCGAGGTGGTCGGCATCGACGGCCGCCGCGTGCGCGCGTACCCGCACGAGCTGTCGGGCGGGATGCGCCAGCGCGTGATCATCGCGATGGCGCTCGCGCTCAACCCCGAGCTCGTGATCATGGACGAGCCGACGACCGCGCTCGACGTCGTCGTCCAGCGCGAGATCCTGCAGCAGGTGCGCGAGCTGCAGCAGGAGCTCCGCTTCGCGGTCCTCTTCATCACCCACGATCTCTCGCTGCTGCTCGAGTTCGCGAGCCGGATCGCGATCATGTACGCCGGCGAGATCGTCGAGGAGGCACCGGCCGCGACGCTGCACACGAGCCCGCGGCACCCATACACGGTCGGGCTGATGCGCTCGTTCCCGCCGCTCACCGGCCCGCTCGCGCCGATGACGGGGATCCCCGGCTCGCCGCCCGACCTCGCCGCGCCGCCGACCGGCTGCCGCTTCCATCCACGCTGCCCGCACTGCACCTCCGACGATCCCGGGCTGTACGCGCTCCAGACGACCGTCCGGCCGCGGCTGCACGAGACGGAGCCCGGCCACTACGTCGCCTGCCATCTGGTCGAGGCGGGGCGATGACGGCGGCGCTCGAGGTTCGCGAGCTCACGAAGCATTTCCCGGCCGACCGGCGGCTGGTCGGACGGAGCACGGTGCACGCCGCCGACGACGTCTCCTTCGCGCTGCAGCCGGGGACGATCACCGCGCTCGTCGGCGAGAGCGGCAGCGGCAAGAGCACGGTCGCGCGGCTGATCGCGCGGCTCTACGACCCGACGTCCGGCAAGGTGCTCTACGAAGGGAACGACGTGTCGTCGGATCGCGGCCGGTCGCTCAAGCGCTTCCGCTCCGAGGTCCAGATGATCTTCCAGGACCCGTTCGGGTCGCTGAACCCGGTGAAGACGGTTCGGCACCACCTCGCGCGGCCGCTCAAGATCCATCGCGTCGTCCCGCGCGACGCGGTCGAGCAGCGCGTGCTCGAGCTGCTCGACACGGTCGGGCTCGTCCCACCCGAGCGCATCGCGGACAAGTACCCGCACGAGCTGTCCGGCGGCCAGCGGCAGCGTGTCGCGATCGCGCGCGCGCTCGCCGTCGAGCCCGCCGTCGTCGTCGCCGACGAGCCGACGTCGATGCTCGACGTGTCGATCCGGATCGGGATCCTCAACCTGATGCGCGAGCTCAAGGAGTCGCGCCGCCTCGCCTTCCTGTACGTCACGCACGATCTCGCAAGCGCGCGCTACGTCGCCGACGACGTGCTGGTCATGTACGCCGGGCAGATCGTCGAGCACGGCCCGACCGAGGACGTCCTCCAGGACCCGCGCCATCCCTATACGCAGCTCCTGCTCTCCGCCGTCCCGGATCCCGATCGCGCCCACACGGAAACGTTCCACCTGCGCAAGGCGCAACCGTCCGCCGCCGTCGATCCCGGAGATGGCTGCCGCTTCCGCGAGCGCTGCCCGCTCGTTATCGACGTCTGCTCGCACGTCACGCCAGCGCTCGTCGATCTTCTTCCGCGGCGCGCGGCCCGCTGTCACGTCACCGCCCCGTCAACCGACCTCCGAGAGGACGTCCATGAGCAACCAGTTCACTAGCACGCTCCCCCGCGACTTCGTCTGGGGCGCCGCCACCGCGTCCTTCCAGATCGAGGGCGCCGCCAACGAGGACGGCCGCGGCGAGAGCGTGTGGGACCGCTTCTGCGCGACGCCCGGCAAGGTGAGGAACGGCGACGACGGCGCGGTCGCGTGCGACTTCTACCACCGCTACCGGGACGACATCGCGCTGATGCGCGAGCTCGGCATCGATGCGTTCCGCTTCTCGATCGCCTGGCCGCGCGTCGTGCCGGCGGGCCGCGGCCCCGTGAACCAGGCGGGCCTCGACTTCTACGACCGTCTGGTCGACGAGCTGCTCGCCAGCGGGATCACACCGTTCGTGACGCTCTTCCACTGGGACACGCCCCAGCCGATCGAGGATGCCGGCGGCTGGCCGTCGCGCGCCACGGTCGAGGCGTTCTGCGAGTACGTCGAGGCGGTCGCGGCCCGGCTCGGCGACCGTGTCAAGCACTGGATCACGCACAACGAGCCGTGGGTCGTGTCCTGGGTCGGGCACGCGTGGGGCCATCACGCACCGGGCCGCACGTCCGACCCCGATGCGCTCGCGACCGCGCACCACCTCCTGCTCTCGCACGGCCGGGCGGTCGACATCCTCCGGCGGCTCTCGCCGGGCTCGGAGGTCGGGATCACGCTCAACCTCGACCACCCGTACCCGGCGACGGACGACGAGGGCGACGCCGCGGCCGCGCGCTGGGTCGACGGGCTCCACAACCGCTGGTTCCTCGACCCGATCTTCCACGGCCGCTACCCGGACGACCTCGCCGAGGAGTGGGGGCCGATCCTCCCCGAGGTGCAGGACGGCGATCTCGAGACGATCGCGGCGCCGGTCGACTTCCTCGGCATCAACAACTACACGTCGCCGCTCGTCGCGGCCGACGACAACGGCGGCCGCTCGCAGATCGTGCGTCGCCAGGGCGTCGAGCACACCGACATGGGCTGGGAGGTCGTCCCCGACGGGCTGCACGACCTGCTCGTGCGTGTGCACCGCGACTACAGCCCGAAGGCGATCTACGTGACCGAGAACGGGGCTGCGTTCCCGGACGTCCGCGACCATCGCGGCGAGGTCGACGACCCCGAGCGGCAGGCGTACTTCGAGGGCTACATCGACGCGGCCGCGCGCGCGGTCGCCGCCGGCGTGCCGCTGCGCGGGTACTTCGCCTGGTCGCTGCTCGACAACTTCG
Organism: Gaiellaceae bacterium; assembly: GCA_036557145.1. Classification (GTDB taxonomy): domain Bacteria; phylum Actinomycetota; class Thermoleophilia; order Gaiellales; family Gaiellaceae; genus PALSA-600. Next base: position 1,678 of record DATBIC010000062.1, on the reverse strand, counting down.
AGTGGGCCTGGGGCTACTGGAAGCGCTTCGGGCTCGTGTACGTCGACTACCCGACGCTCGAGCGGGTGCCGAAGGGCAGCTTCTACTGGTACCGCGACCTGATCGCCGCGCAGCGCGAGCAGAGCGAAGGATCTGAAGCCGCGGCTTAGCCGGTCGAACAGGGTGCCTGGCACCAAGGTGCCAGGCACCAGCTCTTCACCCTGCGGACGGGTGGAGCAGTGGCACGGCGCCTTCCCAGCCGGCACGCAGGACGGCGACGAGCGAGGGCGGCGTCAGCACCTCCGCCCTCCCGGCCGGACGTGGGCGCCGATCCGCGTAGCCGCCGGGCGTCCAGCGGAGGAGCTCGCCGCCGCGCACGAGCCACGCCGCGTCGTCCAGCACGACGAAGGCGCCGTCGGGCAGCGCCTCGTACGACGCGTCGTGCCGCAGCTGCCCCCGCGTCCGCGGGTCGACGCGCTCGCCGTGCAGCTGCAGGTCGACGGCATCGGCCCCGCGCTGCGCGGGATGCAGCTGTCGCCACAGCACACCGAAGCGGTCGTAATCCTCCCGCCGGCAGAGCGCGCACGGTCGGTGGCCGGCTGCGAACGCCGTCGCCTCGTCGAGGAAGAAGAGCTCGGTGAACCGGCCCGGCTGCAGCAACGGCGAACGGCGCCAGCCGCGGAACTCAAGCCGGCAGGCGATCCAGCGCCGCACGCCGTAACGGCGCCGGATCCGCCCGGTCTCGTCGTGCAGGCAGCCGCGGTTGCCGTACACCAGACCGCGCGCGGGATCGGCGACGAGGTCGCCGAACGGCGTTACGCGGTTCTGCAGCGGCATCGGGTCGATCGCGTCAAGGTCGGTTGTAGATTCTGCGCATGGAAGGCCAGGGAGGTCCACGTAGCGACGCGCAGCTCGTCGCCGGCTGCCGCGAGGGGAACCGCGAGTGCTGGAACCTGCTGGTCGAGCGCTTCTCGCGCTACGTCTACGCGATCTCGGTCCAGGGCTTTCGGCTGACCCCGGCCGACGCCGAAGACGTCTTCCAGGACGTCTTCAGCAAGGTCTTCGAGCACCTCGACCGCCTGCGCGACGACGGCGCGATCAGACCCTGGCTCGCGCAGCTGACGCGGCGCACCTGCATCGACCGGTTGCGGGCGTCGTCGCGCGAGCTGTCGGTCGACGAGGTCGAGCCGCCGGGGATCGACGATCTCGTGAGTGTGCTCGACGAGGCGTTGACGGTGCGCGCCGCCCTGGAGGTGCTGTCGCCCGAGTGCCGCGAGATCCTCGACCGCTTCTTCACCCGCGACGAGAGCTACCGCGCGATCTCCGAGGCCTTGGCCCTGCCGGCCGGCACGATCGCGAGCCGGATCTCGCGCTGCCTCGACAAGTTGAAGGCGGCGTTGGAAGAATCCGACGCTCCGCTCCGTCCTGTAGCCGGGTGATTCGAGTTGGATAGCGACATCGGCCAGATTGCTCGTCTGCTTGCGGCTCTGCCGCCCGCTCCAGTGGGGTGGGTCGAGGCGGCTCAAGAGCTGCAGCATGCGCGGACGGCGCTCGACCTGCTCTGTGAGCGGGCGGCTGCCGACGCCGAGCTTCGCGCCCGCATCGTCGCGGATCTCGAATCGGCGCTGGCGGAGTCGGGGATCTCCCCGACTCCCCAGCTCCTCGCCTCGGCGCGTGCCCGCCTGCAGGCGATGTGAGC